>CANFKS010000001.1 GCA_947447625.1 Rhodospirillales bacterium
GTCGAGAAGCTGCTGGCGCTGAGGCCGGACCTGCTGATCCTCGCGGAGTGGTCGTTCAACGTGCTCGGCGAGCAGATCAAGCAGATCGAGGCGCTCGGCATTCCCGTCATGGTGATCGACTACAACGCGCAGATCCCGGCGCGTCACGTTGCCAGCACCATTGCTCTCGGTATCGCCACCGGCAATGAGGAACGCGCGCGCACCATCGCCGCGCTCTACATGGCCAAGCTCGGCGACATCCAGAAACGGGCTGCCGCCGGCGGGCGCAAGCCGAAAATCTACATCGAGCTCGGCCAGGGCGGTGCTGACGTGGTCGGCAACACCTACTGGAAGAGCATGTGGGGCCGCATGTTCGACCTGATCGGCGCCGACAATATCGCCGCCGGCAAGCTGCCGGGCGCCGGCGGCTGGGGGCCGCTCAATCCGGAATACGTGTTGGCCGCCAATCCCGACGTCGTCTTCATTGCCGGCTCCTCCTGGGTGAACCGGCCAGCCGCGGTGCTGACCGGTTTCGACGCCGATGTCGCTGCCACGCGCGCCCGACTGGCGCCCTACGCGCGGCGGCAGGGCTGGGCGGGCCTCACAGCCATCCGATCGGGCGAACTGCACGCCATCGAACACGGGCTGAGCCGCGCGCTGTTCGACTACACCGCCTTGGCCTACGTCGCCCGCGCGCTTTATCCCGCGCAGTTCGCCGATATCGATCCGGTGGCTGAGTTGCGGCAGTACCATGAGCGTTTCCTGCCGGTGACGTTCGAGGGCACCTGGATGACCCGGCTCACCCCGGTCGGCGCATGAGGGACACGCCCGCCATCGGCCGGTGGCAGGCACACAACACGAGGCGGATGATGGTAAGCTTGGCCGCACTGGCGGGGCTGGCGGTGAGTTTCGCCGCCGACCTCGCCACAGGGCCGGCGATGCTGCCGCTCGGCGCCGTGCTGCGGGTGCTCGCGGGGCAGGCCGACGATCCCATGCTGACGGCGATCGTGCTGCACTTGCGCTTGCCGATCGGCCTGATGGCCGCTGTCGTGGGCGCGGCACTCGGCGTGTCCGGGGCGGTGATGCAAACCATTCTCGCCAATCCGCTGGCGAGTTCCTACACGCTCGGCATCTCCGCCGGTGCCGGGTTTGGGGCGGCGCTGATGATCGTGCTGGGCGGCATGCTGCCGGTGGCCGACATGTGGGCGATCCCGTTTGGAGCCTTCGCCTTTGCCGGTGTCGCCTGCGCGCTGGTGGCTGGTGTGGGGCGGCTGCGCGGCGCCACTCCAGAGCTCCTGGTGCTCGCCGGTATCGCCTGCCTGTTCCTGTTTCAGGCGCTGCTCAGCCTGCTGCAGTTCCTCGCATCGCCGGAGGCGCTGCAGATGATCGTGTTCTGGCTGTTCGGCAGCCTGATGCGGGCCAGTCTGGCGAAGGCTGCGGTGGTGGCCGCAGTGCTGGCGCTGGTGATGCCGGTGCTGCTGCGCGATGCATGGCAGTTCACCGCCCTGCAATTGGGTGATGACCGCGCCCGCGGTCTCGGCGTGCGGGTTGATGCGTTGCGGCTGCGTGCCTTTGTCGCCGTGTCGTTGCTCACCGGCGCGGCGGTGGCGTTCGTCGGCACCATCGGCTTCGTCGGCCTCGTGGCGCCGCACGTGGCGCGCATGCTGGTGGGTGAGGACCAGCGCCATCTGCTGCCGGCCTCCGCCGTGCTGGGCGCGCTGCTGCTCTCGGCGGCGTCGGTGGCGAGCAAGCTGATCCTGCCCGGCACGGTATTCCCGATCGGCATCGTCACCGCCCTGATCGGCGTGCCGTTCTTCGCCTGGCTGGTGCTGGCGGCGGGGCGGCGATGAGGGTGGAACTGGACGAACTCACCGTTCGCTACGGGCGCCGTGATGCGGTGCGCTCGGTCTCGCTCGCTGCAGCACCCGGGCGGGTGCTGGCGGTGATCGGCGCCAACGGTTCGGGCAAGACCTCGCTGCTGCGTGCCATCGCCGGGCTGGTGCCGCATGGTGGCACGCTGCGGTGGGATGGCGCCGCGACACCGCCGAGCGGTTCGGTCGGCTATATGCCGCAGGACAATGCGGCCCGCGCGGCACTGAGCGTGTTTGAGGTCGTGCTGCTGGGCCGCCTGCGCTCGCTGGCCTGGCGGGTGGCGCCGGATGACCTGGCGGCCGCAGCGGCTGCGCTCGACGAGGTGGGCATCGGCGACTTCGCGGACCGGCGGATCGGCGAGCTCAGCGGCGGCCAGCGCCAGCTGGTGTTCCTCGCCCAGGTGCTGGCTGGCGATCCGCGCGTGCTGCTGCTCGACGAGCCGACCAGCGCGCTCGACATCGCCCACCAACTCCAGGTGCTCGGCCTGCTGCGGGCGGCGACGATCCGGCGCGGGCTGACGACGATTGCCGTGCTGCACGACCTCAACGCCGCCGCCCGCTTTGCCGATGCGGTGGCGGTGATGCGCGAAGGCGCGCTGGTCGGCCTCGGGCCGCCCGGCGAGGTGCTGAGCGTGACGCTGCTGCGCGCCGCCTTCAATGTCGAGGCGGCAATCGCGGCCGGGCCGGACGGGCGCCCGGTGGTCGTGCCGCTGCGTGTTGTCGATCGAGCCTGATGATTTTTGCCGGAATCGCCAAAAATCATCAGGCTCTGGAAGTGAAATATCCCGAAACCGCGATCCATTCCGCGCAGGCACCGGTCTCCAGCCATGCCTGCATGGCATGACCGATCGGGCGCACATCCTAAAAGAGGGCGGAGCGGGTGCGGGGGGGCACGGCTTCAGTGCCGGTGATGCCGCGATGGGCGAGGTCATCGAGGGTTGCCGTGTCGAAGCCGAGCAGCTCCGAGAGCACGGCCGCGGTGTGCTGCCCCAGGGTTGGGGCGGGTGTCAGGATCGGGTAGGGCGTTGCGTTTTCGCGGAACGGCAACGCCGATTGCGGGAAGGGCCCGGTAAAGGGCCGGTCGAGATACTGCCAGAACCCGCGCGCGGCGAGATGCGGGTCGTCGAACAAGGCATAGGGCGTGACGGCGACGCCCGCAGCCACCCCGGCCGCCTGCAACGCCGCCATGGCAGAACCGGCCTCGTGCCGGCGCGTCCAGGCCTCGATGGCGGCTTCGAGTTCATCCTCATGCGCCCGCCGCGCCCCCAGCGTGCCATGCACCGCCAGATCCTCCCGCCCGATCGCCGCCGCACATCGCCGCCACATCGCGTCATCGCGGATCGCCACCGTGATCCAGGCATCCGCCCCGGCACAGCCAAACACCCCATGCGGCGCCATATCCGCATGCCGGTTCCCCGCCCTGACCGGTGCCACCCCGGCGGACTGCGCCAGGATCGCCGCCCCCGCCATCGGCAGCATGCATTCGACCTGGCTGAGGTCGATATGCTGCCCCTCCCCGGTCTTGTTCCGATGCAGCAGCGCCACCAGCAGCGCCGCCGCCCCATTGAGCCCCCCGGTCGCATCGCCGAACGCGATATGCCCCATCGTCGGCGGATCGCCAGGCCGCCCCGCCAGATGCGGCAGCCCCGAACCATGCTCCAGCGTTGACCCATAGGCCCGGCAGTCCCGCCATTGGCTCGACGCCCCGAACGCACACATCGACAGCATCACGACATTCGGATTGACCGCCGACAAAGCCGCGTAATCCAGCCCCAGCTTCCCCAGCACCCCAGCAGCATAATTCTCGATCACCGCATCGGCCCCCGCCACCAGCGCCTTCGCCGCCGCCACCCCCTCCGGCGTCGTCAAATCGAGCGTCACGCCGCGCTTGTTGCGATTGAGCGCATTGAACCGCCCCGCCTTCTCATACAGCCGCTCCGCCAGCACATGCGGCCTGAAATCCACCCCGCGCCACCAGTCCGGATACTGGCACGCCTCGATCTTGACGACATCGGCCCCCATGTCCCCCATGAACCGCGAAGCCAGCGGCCCCGCCCACCCCATCGACAAATCCACCACCCGGACCCCCGCCAGCAACGCCCGCCCGCTCGCTTGCCCCGGCGCCACCGCCCCCCGCTTGCCCAGCACCGCCGAGCCGAGGCGCGGCACCACCGCCCGTCCCGCCGGCGGGCTTCGCGTCAGCCGCAGCGGCGAGCCCACGCCCAGCAGGTCTCGCCCCCCCGCCTCGATCGGAATGATCGCCCCGCGCGCCCGCAGTTCCGGATTGGCGATCGTGTCCGCCATATCCGGCACCGGCACGATCGGCAGCCGCCGCCGCAGCGCCTCGGCGAACCACTCCGAAACATCGCGCTCCAGGAGCTTCGGCAGAAACCGCGCCTCCAGCCGGGCCGCATGCGGCGTCCGCTCCAGCCCCGTCACCAGCCCCGGATCGGCGCCGAGATCATCGAGCCCCAGCATCGCGCAAAACCCCACCCACTGCGCCGGCGTCACCACCGTCACACCGAGCCACCCGTCCCGCGCCGGATAGATCCCCACCGGATAGGTCGGCCAGAACCGGTTGATCCCCTCCCGCGTCTGGCCGGCCTTGCGCATGAACGCATCCGCCGTGTTGAGCTCTGCATAGGCGATGCATGCCTCATGGATGCTCACCTCCAGCGCGTGCCCCTGATCCCCCCGCCGGCGCGCCATCAGCGCGCCCAGAATACCGATCACTCCCGCCAGCCCCCCCATCGTCAATGCCTGGAAATCCGGCGCCACCAGCGGCGGCCCCTCCGCCGGCCCCACCAGATGCACCAACCCCGCCAACGCCCGGCACACCACATCCGAGCCCTCGAACCCCGCATAGGGCCCCGACCGCCCGAACCACGAGATATCCGCAACAATCAGCCCGGGATGCGCCACCCGCAGCCCCGCCACATCGAGCCCGGGGTCCGACGTGACCAGCACATCGGCGCCCAGCAGCACATCCTCCGTCAGCCCCCCCACCAGGCTCCGCTTTCCCGCATGCAAAAACGCGAACGCCGCCCCCACCGCCCCCTGTCGTGTCTCGATCACCGGCGAGGCGCGCCGCCCGGCATCCCCGCCAGGCGGCTCCAGCAGGATCACCTCAGCGCCAAAATCTGCCAAAATCCGAGAGGCATAGGACGCAGCGGGCAACCCCGCGACCTCGATCACGCGATACGACGACAGCGGCACAGCAACGTTCCTCGGCTCGCCGGTTCCCGGCGTTGTTCTACCCGTTCAGGCGCAACTGCGGATCACGTATCCGCCAACGCCTCCAGCATCGCATCCCGATGCGCCCAATCCTCCGCCGCATGCACCGGCTGCAGGCACACATGTGTGGCCCCCGCCGCGAAATGCGCCCGCAACCCGGCCTTGATCGTGCCGGCATCACCATGCAGCACCATCGCATCGATGAACCGGTCAGACCCGCCGCCACTCAACTCCGCCTCGCTGAACCCCTCCCGCAGCCAGTTGTTGCGATAATTGTCGAGCGTCATATATCGCGCCAACTCCGCCCGCCCGAGCGCCCGCGCCCGCACCGGATCGGTCTCCAGACACACTTTCTGCTCCACTGCCAGCCACTTATCCGGCCCCAGGATCGCCTTCGCCACCGCGGTATGCGCCGGCGTCACGTTATACGGCAGCGCCCCCATCGTCCGGTCCCGCGCCAGCTTCAGCATCAACGGCCCAAGCGCCGCCAGCGCCACCGGCCAACCCGCGGCCCCCGCCTCCTTGCCCTGGATCCCATCGAGATACGCCCGCATCACCGGCACCGGCTTGCCATAATCATGCCCGCGCACGCCCTCCACCATCGGCTTGTGGCTGACACCCAGCCCAAACACGAAGCGATCGCCATACAGGCTGTTGAGCGAAATCATTCCCCGCCGCGCCGTGAACGCATCGCGCGCGTAGAGCGAGGCGATCGAACTCCCCACCACCAGCGTGCGGCTTTGCGCCAGCATGAAGCCCGCGATCGCGAATGTCTCGTAGCCCCGCGATTCCGGATACCACAGCGCCGAATACCCGTGCCCCTCCACGCGCCCGACAAAATCCCGAATTTGCCCCGCATCCAGCCGATCCACCGGATACCAAACCCCGAGACGCCCTAACTCCATGCCCGTCACTCCTGTCCTGTGCCCGCATCCTTCCACGGGAATCCCGCCAACGCCACACCCCTCACGCAAACGCGCGACGCAACCCCCGCTGCCGCCGCCACAAACTGAAGCAGATCGCGAAATTCAACAGGTTCCATGCCGAACCATGCAGGAACGCAGGAATATACGTCCCCGTCAGGTCGAAAATCGCCCCCGCCAGCCACCCGCCGACCGACATCCCCAGCATCGTCGCCAGCAGCACCGTCCCCACCCGCACCGATGCCTCGCGCGGCGGAAAAATCTCCCGCACCACGATTGTATACGAGGGGATCAGCCCGCCCTGGAACAGCCCGAACATCGCCGAAATGATATAAAGCGACGTCAGCCCGTCAAACATCGAGAACAACACCAGCGCCAGGCCCTGCAACCCCGAGCCGATCAGCAGCGTCGGCAACCCCCCGATCCGATCGGCCACAAACCCCGACGCCAGACGGCTGACGATGCCGAACCCCAGCATCAACGACAGCATCTCAGCGCCCCGCGCCACGCCATACCCGAGGTCTCCGCAATAGGCCACGATATGCACCTGCGGCGTCGCCATCGCCACGCAACACGCCACCCCAGCGCCCGCCATCAACCCCTGGACCACGCCGGGCGGCAAGCCCAGCACCAGCCCCGGCCCTGCCCCTGCCTGCACCACCGGCGCCGGCCCATGCCCCGGTGCGCGGCGCCGCAACAGCAATGTCAGCGGCAACAACGTCACCGCACACACCGCCCCGATCCCGATATGCGTCGCCCGCCACCCCACCGTCGCGATGAAATGCTGCACCACCGGCGGCCAGATCGTCCCCGCCAGATAATTCCCCGACGCACAAATCGCCACCGCCAAGCCGCGCCGCTTCAGGAACCAGAAACTCATATCCGCCATCAGCGGCCCGAACGTCGCGGACGACCCCAGAAACGCGATCAATACTCCATGCGCCGCCATGAACTGCCATATATTGGTCGACATTGCCGACAACACATACCCCGCCGCCAGAAACGCCGACCCGCCCCCGATCGTCACCGCGACGCCAAACCGGTCCGACAGCTTGCCCATCAGCACGCCCCCCGTCGCATACCCCGCCATCAGCAGCGTATAAGGCAACGAGGCGATCCCCCGATCCACCCCGAACTCCGCCTGCACCGCCGGCAGCGCCACCACCACCGACCACATGCCGACACCCCCGATGGTGCAAATCAGCAGCGCCACGCCAAGCCGTCTCCAGGCATAGGGCGTATCGATCAAATGGTCCGAACTGGCAGTCAACACGATGCGTTTCTTCCCTTGGCGAGCGCCAAGCCTACCACCCGCGCCCCCCGCCGCCATCCCCCCCCTACCGCACGACAAAATCCGGTTGATCAAACGCCCGCACCCGCGGCACCTCCCCCTCGAACGCCGCAACCTCCACCAGACATGTCTGCGCAATACACCCCTGCGACAAGCCGGACGCCCCGATATCCAGCGTCAACACATTCGGATTGCCATGCCGCTCCGGTGCGCCCACCACCGGGTCCGGATCGAACCACGCCCCGGTCGACAGCCGCACCACGCCGGGCCTGACATCCGCCGTTACCCGCAGCCCCGCCAACGTCGCGCCGCGCGCATTGAACACCCGCACCACCGCCCCATCCACCAGCCCCCGCGCCGCCGCATCGGCAGGGTGCATCGACACCGGCTGCCGCCCGCCGATCTTCCCCGCCGCACTCCACGGGCTCGGATCCAACTGGCTATGCAACCGCCGGTCCGGCTGATCCGACAGCATATGCAACTGCCCCGGCGCCGCATTGCCCAGCCACTCCGCCGGCTCCTGCCAAACGGCATGGCCCGGACAATCCGCAAGCCCGAACCCTGCGATCCGCTCCGAGTAAATTTCGATCAACCCCGACGGCGTCTTGAGCGGATGCGCCTTCGGATCCGCCCGAAACGCGCCATACATCACCTGCGGCGTGCTGCCGCCCTCGATCTCCACCACCCCCTGCTGCCAAAATATCTCGAAATCCGGCAACACCACCCCCGCCCGCCGCGCGGCTGCCTGGCTCTGCCCATACAGCAGCGCCAGCCATTCCCGCGCCGTCCGCCCTTCGGTGAACGCAGCCTCCGTCCCCATCCGCGCTGCCAGATCCGAGAAGATCGCATAATCGTCCCGCGCCTCGCCCGGCGGGGTCTTTACCCGCTGCATCGCGACCATGAACTTCTCGCGCGTTGCATAGCCGATATCCTCGCGCTCCAGCGTCGTCGTCGCGGGCAGCACGATATCGGCATGCCGCGCCACCGGATTCCAGAACTGCTCATGCACCACCACCGTCTCGGGCTTCTCCCAGGCCCGCGACAGCCGGTTCAGATCCTGATGGTGATGGAACGGATTGCCCCCCGCCCAATACACCAGCCTGATATCCGGATACCGATGCGCCCCGCCGTTATAGGTGAACGCCCCGCCCGGATTGAGCAGCATGTCGCTGATCCGCGCCACCGGGATGAACGCGCGCACCACATTCTCCCCCTGCGGCAGTGTCGGCCCCGCGAACCGCGCATGCGGACTGCCCGCCCCATTGGTCGGCCCATAGGCCACACCGAGCCCGCCCCCCGGCGTCCCGATCTGCCCCAGCATCGCCGCCAGCGTCGTGCACGCCCAGAACGGCTGCTCCCCATGATGCGAGCGCTGCAACGACCATGCGATCGACAGCATCGTCCGGGCGCCGGCCATCTCCCGCGCCAACGCCGCGATCCGCGCCGCCGGCACCCCGGTGATCCCCTCCGCCCATTCGGGCGTCTTCGCCATCCCGTCCGTCTCGCCCCTCAGATACGGCACAAACCGCTCGAACCCCACCGTGCACCGCGCCAGAAACCCGGCGTCATGCAGCCCCTCGCGCTCCACCACATAGGCCAGCGCCAGCAACAGCGCCGTGTCCGTGTTCGGCCGGATCGGGATCCACTCGAACCCCGCCCCCGTCTCCAGATCGTCCCTGACCGGGCTGATATTGATGAACCGGCACCCCCGCGCCGCCATCCGCCGCAGCGCGCCCGGCACCCGGTGCTCCGAAGGCCCCCCGGCCCCCACCTGGGCATTCTTCGCCGGCACACCCCCCAGACACACGAACAACGCGGTATGCTCCTCCAGCACCGGCCAACTCGTATGGATCGCCATCAACTCGTCCATCGGCGCCATGATATGCGGCATCAACACCCGCGCCGCGGCCAGGCTGTAGCTGTCCTGATGGCGGACATACCCGCCGATCGTGTTCAAAAACCGATGGATCTGGCTCTGCGCATGATGAAACCGCCCCGCCGACGACCACCCGTAGGACCCACCGAAGATCGCCCCATTGCCATGCGCCGCCTTCACCCGCCCCAACTCCCCCGCCACCAGATCGAGCGCTTCGCTCCACGCGACCTCGACGAAAGCCTCGCGCCCCCTTCCCTCCCGCTTGCGCCCCTCCAGCCACCCCACCCGCACCGCCGGCCGGCGGATCCGGCTCCGCTCCAACTCCGGCGCCAGCATATGCAACCCGATCGGCGACGGATCCGGGTCGCCCTTGAACGGATGCAACGCAACCGCCTCGCCCCCCTGCATCTCCACCTCGTAAACACCCCAGTGGCTCGACGTGAGTATCGTCATATCATGTTCCCCATAACGTGTTGCCCGGGGTGACATTCCCCCTTTCTGCCCCCACGATGGCACCCCATCCGCATAAGACAAGAGGACCCGCCCGCATGCCGCACGCGCTCTGGCAACTCGACGCCACCGACCTCGCTCACACCATCCGCACCGGCCAGGCCTCTGCCCGCGAAGCCACCCAATCCGTCCTCGACCGTCTCGATGCCGTGAATCCCAAACTCAACGCAATTGTTCACCCCCTGCACGCCGAAGCCCTCGCTGCCGCCGACGCCGCCGACGCCGCCCGCGCCCGCGGAGACGCACTCGGCCCGCTGCACGGCGTCCCCGTCACCACCAAAGTCAACACCGACCAGAAGGGCTGCCCCACCGACAACGGCGTCATCGCTCTCAAAGACCTCATCGCCGGCGATGACGCCCCCCTGGTGAAAAACCTCCGCCGCGCCGGCGCCATCATCGTCGGGCGCACCAACACCCCCGCCTTCTCCATGCGCCTGTTCAGCGAAAACGCGCTCCACGGCAACACCATCAACCCCCGCGATGCCACCCGCACCGCCGGCGGCTCGTCCGGCGGCGCCGGCGCCGCCACCGCGGCCGGCATCGCGCCGCTCGCCCAAGGCAACGACATCGCCGGCTCCGTCCGCTATCCCGCCTACTGCAACGGCATCGTCGGCTTGCGCCCCACCCCCGGCCGCATCCCCTCCTACAACGGCACCTCCCAAGGCGGCCGCCCCATGGGCGCCCAACTCATGGCCGTCCAAGGCCCCCTCACCCGCACGATCCGCGACGCCCGCCTCGGCCTCGCCGTCCTCTCCGGCGCCGACCGCACCGACCCGCGCTGGAGCGATGTGCCCCTCGAAGGCCCCCCAGCCGCCCGCCGCGTCGCCCTCATGGCCGAACCCGACGGGTTCTCAACCCTCCCCGAAATCGCCGCCGCCACCCGCGCCGCCGCCCGGCATCTCCAGCGCGCCGGCTATATCGTCGAAGAAGTCAGCCCCCCCGGCTTCGCCGAAGCCGCCGATCTCTGGAACCGCATCTGCGGCACCGACGTCCTGCCGGGCCTGCAACCCAACGTCGACAGATACGCCGACGAGCCCGCCAAACGCTCCCTCGCCGGCTGGCGCGCCGTCGCCCCCGCGCTCGACCTCGCCGGCTACATCCAAGCCCTCGCCGATCGGGACTGGCTCATCCGGCGCTGGCTCACCTTCCTTGAAACCTACCCCGTCATCCTCATGCCCTCGTCCTGCGACCTGCCCCACCCCGTGGGCCTCGACGCCCAAAGCCTCGCCGGCAAAGCCCATGTCATGGCCAGCAACCCCCAACAAATCGCCATCCCTCTGCTCGGCCTGCCCTCCCTCCAAGTTCCCGTCGGACGCCACGGCAAACTCCGCCTCGGCATCCAACTCGTCGCCGCCCGGTTCCGCGAAGATCTGGTCCTCGCCGCTGGCGAAGTCATCGAAGCGGGCGAGGGGGCGAGCGCGCCGGTTACGCCGGAGTAGGAAGGCTCGCGCTTCTTTTTTCAAAAACAGAAGCGCTTGCTTTATCGTGTCCGAGCCCGCACCAGCAGCACCGTCTGTATCATCGCCATCACCGTGAGTTGCACCGCCACCATCGCATACGGCCAGCGCCAACCCCAGAACGGCACCGCGAATGCGAACAGGCTCGGCGCGAGCACATAGCCCAGGAACGTGAACAATGTGGACGCCGATGTCGCGTCCGCCACGTTTTCCGGCGGTGCCAGGCGCGCCACTTCGGCCATGTAGATCCCGTTCCACGACGCCCCGAAAAATCCGCACGCCGTCGTCACCAGCGCCACGATCCACAACGGCAGATCAAGCGGCATGAATGCATAGACCGCCACACACGCCGCCGCCACATAGGCCTGCGCCGTCAAATTCGCCGCCGGCCGCCCCGTCCGGTCCGCAAACCAGCCCAGTAGAATCCGCGCAAACACCCCCGCCGATTGCAAACACGCATAGGCAAACCCCGCATCCGTCAGGCTCATGCCGCGCTGTGTCAGATACGTCACCGAAAAGCTATAAAGCGTCCCCTGCGTGCACGAAAACGAAAACGCCAGGAAAGTGAGCGACACCATCATCGGCGTGCCCTTCAACGTCCGGATGGGCGCCAGCAGCGTCTCCAGCCGAAACACATCCCGCGGATGGATCGACCGCGTGGTATCCCGCTCCACATCCATCATCTTGCGCAGCGGATTGAGCGCCACCAGCGTGATCCCGCCGGCCGCCACCGCCAGCAGCACCGCCCAGTTCCATCCGAACGCCACCGCCACCGGCGCCACGATCAGCCCCGCCAGCGCCCCCCCTGCCGGCGCCCCGGCCTGCTTGATCGAAAATATCAGCGAGCGATGCTGCTTCGGCGCCGTCGCCGCCAAGATCCGGCTGCCCGACGGCGGCGTCGGCCCATAGCTCAACCCGAGCAGCAATGCCGAGGCCACCAGCGCCGGCCACCAGCCCAGCGCCGCCACCGCCATCGCCACGATCGCCACCGCCGAACCCATCTGCAACGACCGCACCGGCCCGAACCGCGCCAGATACGGGCTGCCAAACGCCAGGAACAACACCGAGCCGAGCGAGGTCAGCGACGACAAATTGCCGATCCGCTCCGGCGCCACCCCCGTGCTCGCCGTCAACAACGGCGCCACCACGGGCAGACATTGCCCCATGAATGACGATATCGTCTGCGCCAACATCGTCGCACTGAGCGCGACCAACCAAACCGGACTCTTCATTCGCCAAACCCTGCGTCCGCGTCCCCATCGGGTCAATCCCGAACGCGCACGAAACCTGGAGCCCCACGATGCCCCATTGGCCTATCCACCCCATCGACCCCGACGTCGATGTCCGCATCACCCGTGCCATGGCCCCCCTCCCCGCCGCACTTGATACGGAAATCAATCGCATCTGGGCCGAAGCGCAGCGTCGCATGAACGGCAAACTCTTCAACGGCCGCGTCTTCAGCGCCGACGTCATCACGCCCCGCCTGATCTGCGGCCATTGGACCGAATTTCGCCGCATCGTTGCCCAAATGCACCGCGCCGATCTCTTCCCCCTCATCGGCGCCCGCCCGCTGTCCGTCGGCGGCGTCATCCACGGCCCCGACGGCATCATCTTCGGCCGCCGCCCCCTGGGCGCCATCTACCAGGCCGGCGAATGGCAACTCCCTCCCGCCGGCTCCGTTGACCCAAGCGCCCTGCGCGCAGAAGGCCGCATCGACATCCTCGCCCAACTCCTCACCGAACTGCACGAGGAACTCGGCATGACGCCCGACACAATCCACACCCCCGAACCGCTCTGCATCGTCGAACACAGCGAAAGCCACGTCCTCGACCTCGGCATCGGCCTCGCCACCAGCCTCACCGCCGCCGAAATCCACGCCGCCCACGCGCAAGGTGGAAATACCGAATACGACCCAATCCATATCGTGCACCGCGCCGCCCTGGCGGACTTTCTCGCCCAGTCGGCGCCCCTGCTCAATCATCAGGCGCCGGTGTTTTTGCGCAGGATGGGGCTTATCAAGTGATCGGCAAGCGCTTCTTTTTTAAAAAAAGAAGCAAAAGACTTTTACCCGTTTGGCATTTCGAGAAGGACTGGAATCGGGGGTTAAGCCAAAATTCTATTGGCTCCGCCGCATCCAAAAACCCTTAGCGGATAAAGTTTTTTTGCTTCTTTTTTTACAAAAAAAGAAGCGCTTGCTTCCTGGCCGGATTGCAAGTCTGCCCATCCGCCGCCACGATGCCGCTCCCGTCCCAGGAGCCCCGACCATGCGCCGCCTCGCCTTGACCCTCCCCTTGCTGGCCCCCCTCTTTGCGCTGAGCCCGGCCCACGCCCAGCCCAAGGACAACCTCGTCGTCGACCTCCCCGGCGACGTCGCCACCATGGACCCCCACCTCCAGTGGGACACCGACAGCTACTCCGTCTACCGCAACATCTTCGACAACCTCGTCACCCGCGACACCGCAGGCAAAATCGTCCCCCAGGTCGCCACCGCCTGGCGCTATACCAACGACACCACCATCGTCTTTGACCTCCGCTCGGACATCGTCTTCCACGATGGCAGCAAGCTCACACCCGACGATGTCGTCTTCAGCATCGCCCGCATCATCAATCCGTCCTTCAAAAGCCCGCAACTCAGCCAGTTCGACCAGATCGCCAGTGCCGAAGTCACCGGCCCCGCGCAGGTCACGCTCCGCACCAAGACGCCCTACCCCGCCTTGATGGCCCAGCTCGTCAAACTCTCCATCGTGCCGCGCGCCTATGTTGAACGCGTCGGCGATGCGAAATTCAACCAGGAGGTCATCGGCAGCGGCCCCTTCCGTCTGCGCGCCTGGCAGCGCGGCGTGCAATCCGTGCTCGACGCCAACGACACCCACTGGCACGGCAAGCCGGGGTTCCGCAGCGTGACGTTCCGCGCCGTGCCCGACATCCCCACCCGCCTTGCCGACCTGCGCACCGGCCGCGCCGACATCACCCGCGGCCTCACGCCCGATGACGCCGAAGCCATTAAGAGCGAGAAATCCCTCCAGCTCCTCCCGGTGCCGACCGAGCGCATCGCCTACATGTTCGTCAACGCCCAGGCCGGCCCCACCAAGGACAAGCGGGTCCGCCAGGCCATCGCCATGGCCGTCGACCGGGACCTCATCATCTCGGCGCTCCAACAAGGCTACGCCAAGCCCACCAACGTCGTCCTCACCCCGGCCAATTTCGGCTATTTGTCCGACCTCCCGGGCTGGCCCCATGATCCTGCCAAGGCCCGCGCCCTGCTGAAGGAAGCCGGCGCCGAAGGTGCGACCATCCAGTTCCTCACCTCGCCCGCCTATGACCGCCGCCTGAACGAAGCCGTGCAGCAGATGCTCGGCGAAGTGGGCCTCAAGGTCGAAATCGTCATGCTGGACCAGCCGACCTATCTCCGCCGCCGCCAGGGCACCCCGGAGGAGGCCGGGGCGCTGAGCCAGGGCCGCTGGTCCTGCGCCTGTCAGGATGCCGACGGGGTGATCTTCCCGCTGTTCCGCTCGGGTTCGATCTGGTCGAAATACAACAACCCCGAATTCGACGCCGCCGTCGATGCCGCGCGCGTCGTGCTGGATGAAACCAAGCGCCTCACGCACTACCGCCGCGCCTTCGAAATCCTGCGCGAGGACGTCCCAGGCATCGGCCTGTTCCAGGACTACCAGATCTATCTGGCCCGCAAGGAACTCAAATGGACCCCGACGGCGAACGAGGCCTTCTTTGTCTCGGAGATGAAGTGGCAACCCTGATCCCATGATCCGCCACCTCGCCGGGCGCGTCGGACAGGCACTCGTGGCCTGTTTCGGCGTGCTCACCATCGTGTTCTTCGTCATGCGCCTGTCCGGCGATCCGACCTTGCTGCTGGTGCCGGAAGGGGCCACGGCCGAGCAGATCGCCGCCCTGCGCCACGAGCTCGGCTTCGACCGGCCGCTGCTCGTGCAATACGCGGCCTATCTGGGTGACCTCGCGCGCCTCGACCTGGGCGAATCGCTGGTCCAGCGCGCCCCCGTCGCCGGCATCGTCGCCGAGCGCATCCCCTATACCGTGGCGCTGGCCGCGGGTGCACTGCTCGTTGCCCTCGGCCTCGGTATTCCCGCCGGCATCGCCATGGCGGTCTGGCGCGGCAGTATCATCGAGCGTGCGCTCGCCGCCTTCGTCCTGGCCGGGCAGAGCCTGCCGACGTTCTGGTCGGGCATTCTGATGATCCTGTTTTTCGGCGTCACCCTCGGCTGGCTGCCGACTTCGGGGGCGGATGGCCTGTCTTCCCTCGTGATGCCTTCCGTCGCGCTGGGGGCGCTGACGATGTCGACCTTTGCGCGGATGACGCGGATTTCGGTACTCGATGAACTCTCCCGCGACTATGTCGCTGCCGCCCGCGCCCGTGGCCTGTCGCGCATGGCGGCGGTGGGGCGGCATGTGCTGCGCAATGCGGCGATCCCGGTCGTCACCATCGCGGCACTGGAAGTGGGCAACCTGCTTGCCGGCGCCGTGATCGTCGAGACCGTGTTTGCCTGGCCCGGCATCGGACAACTCGCGATCCAGTCGATCGCGGCCCGGGATTTTCTCATCGTGCAATCCGTCGTGCTGTTCGTCTCCATCGTCTATATCGCCATGAACCTTCTGGCCGATCTCGCTTATGCCGGGATCGACCCGCGCATCAGGCTCGAACGATGAGCCCTCGTATTTCGCTTGGCATGTGGATCATCCTGGCCCTGCTCGCAGCCTTCGTGCTGGCCGCCGCCGGGGCTGACCTGCTTGCCACCCATGATCCGCTGCGCCAATCGCTGCTGCTGCGCCTGCGCGCACCCGGCGGGGCGTATCTCTTGGGCACCGACGATCTCGGGCGCGACCTGCTGTCGCGCATTCTCTACGGGGCGCGCGCCTCGATCCTGGTCGCTGCCCTTTCGGTTTCGGTCTCCCTCGTCGTCGGCACCACTCTCGGCTTGCTCGCCGGGTGGTTCCGGGGGTGGACGGCGGTGCTGATCATGCGTTTTGTCGATACCATGCTGTCGATCCCGGCGATCCTGCTTGCGGTGCTAACGGTGGCCGTGCTCGGCCCGGGGTTCCTGAAACTGGTGATGGTCCTGGGCCTGACCCGCTGGCCACGCTATACCCGCGTCGCCTATGCGCAGACGCTGCAGGTCGCGACGCTGCCCTATATCCGCGCGGCGGAGATGGCGGGGTGTTCCGCGCCGCGCCTGTTGCTGCGCCATGTGCTGCCCAATATCGCGGGCCCGCTGATGGTGGTCGCGACCAGCGAGTTCGGGCTGATGATCCTGTTCGAGGCCGGGCTGTCGTTCCTCGGGCTGGGGATTCAGCCGCCGTTTCCGTCATGGGGCTCGATCATGAGCGCGGGGCGGCAATATGTCGCGCGGGCGTGGTGGCTGACGGTGTTTCCCGGTGCGTGTCTGTTCGTGCTGGTGCTGTGTGTGAACGTATTTGGCGACTGGCTGCGCGACCGGGTGGACCCCCGTTCGCGGGGGCGGGGCTGATTTGAGCGAGGATCGAGGATCATGAACCATCACGGGGCCTTCAGGGGCAAGCGCGTCATCGTCACGGGTGCGGCCGGGATCTATGGCGGATGGATCGCGGCGGCGTTTGCGGCCGAGGGGGCGCATCTGTGTTTGACCGACATGCGGCGCGACAAGCTCGATGGGGTCGCGGCAAGGCTCGGGCTCGATCCGGCAACGACGCTGCTGGAAGGGTGCGACCTGACGGATGGCGCTTCGATCGAGGCTTTCGCCGGGCGGATCGCGGCGCAATGGGGGGCGCCGGATGTGCTGGTCAACAATGCGGGCGTGTATCCGCGCACCGGGGTGCTGATCGATCTGGCGGATGCGGAGTTCGACCGGATCATGGCGGTGAATGTGCGGGCGCCGTTTCTGATGGTGAAGCACATGGCGCGGTTGATGGTGGCGGATCATGTCGCGGGCGCCATCGTCAATATCGGCTCGGGTGCTGCGCGGCAGATGCCGACGGGATCGGTGACGTATTGCATGTCCAAGACGGCGCTGGAGCGATTGTCCAAGGGCCAGGCGCTGGAGCTTGCGCCGCATAAGATCCGGGTGAACGTGGTAGAGCCCGGTTTTGCGCCGGGGAGCGATTTTTCGCATCTGCCGCCGGAGTATGTGGAGCGGATGACGGCGCGGATTCCGCTCGGGCGCAATTCGGGGCCGGACGATACGCCGCAGATGGTGGTGTATCTGTGCTCGCCAGCTGCGTCGTACATCACAGGGGCGGTCATCAGTGTCGATGGCGGGAATTCGATCGGCACGTATCAGCCGACGCCGACGAATTCCTGATGGCGGAAGCAGCCCTCACGGTCGAGAACCTGTCGCTCGATCTCGGGCCGGCGCGGCTGGTCGATGGGGTCGGGTTTTCGGTGGCACCCGGCGAGGTGATGGCCCTCGTGGGGGAGAGCGGGTGCGGCAAGTCCGTCACCGCGCAGGCGATCATGCGGCTGCTGCCGGATGTGATCCGCCAGAGCGGGGGGCGCATCCGGCTGGGCGCGGATGATCTGACGGCGTTGCCGGAGCGGGCGATGCAGACGATCCGGGGGCGGCGGCTTTCGATGATCTTCCAGGAGCCGCAGGCGGCGCTGGACCCGTTGAGCACGATCGGGGCGCAGATCGCGGAGACATTGCGGGCGCCGTTGTCTCGGGTGCGCGGCGAGGTTCGCCGGATGCTGGAGGATGTGGGGATATCGGATCCGGAGCGGCGGATCGACCAGCATCCGTTCGAATTGTCGGGCGGGATGTGCCAGCGGGTGATGATTGCGAGTGCGTTGATCGCACGGCCCGCGGTGTTGATTGCCGATGAGCCGACGACGGCGCTCGATGTGACGATCCAGGCGCAGATTCTCGATCTGCTGCGCCGGCTGGCGACGGAGCGGCGGACGGCGGTGGTGTTGATCACGCATGACATGGGGGTGGTGGCGGATATCGCGGATCGGCTGGCGGTGATGTATGCGGGGCGGATCGCGGAGACGGGGCCGACGGAGGGGATTTTTGCGGCGCCGCGGCATCCGTATACGGCGCTGCTGCTCGCGTCGATCCCGCGGCTGAGCGATGCGCCGAAATCGCTCCTCGCGGTGATCGAGGGGCGGGTGCCGACGCCGGCGGAATTTGGCCCGGGGTGCCGGTTTGCCTCGCGGTGTCCGCGGGCGGATGCGATGTGCCGTTCGGTGACGCCGGTTTTGGGGGAGGTTGCGCCGGGCCATGCGATTGCCTGCCACCATCCGCTCGGGGTGGGGGAGGCGGTGTGATGCATACGCTCGAAATCAGCGATCTGAAGGTGCATTTCCCGGGACGGCATGGGGCGCCCGTGCGGGCGGTCGATGGGGTGAGTTTGCATGTCGCGGCCGGCGAGACGATGGGGTTGGTGGGGGAGTCGGGCTGCGGCAAGACGACGGTGGCCAATACGACGGTGGGGTTGCTGGGGCCGAGTGCGGGGTCCGTCAAGGTGATGGGCACGGAGTTGGCGGGGGCGGACCGGCGGACGCTGCGCGCGGTGCGGGCGCGGGCGCAGATGGTGTTTCAGGATCCGGTGACGTCGCTCAATCCGCGGATGACGATCGGGGATGCGGTGGGTGAGCCGCTGTATGTGCGCGGGATTGCGTCGGGCCGGGCGTTGCGGGAGCGGGTGGCGGGGTTGTTGGATGAAGTGGGGCTGCGGCCGGAGCATGCGGGGCGCTATCCGCATCAGTTCAGCGGCGGGCAGCGGCAGCGGATCGTGATTGCGCGGGCGTTGGCGCTGCGGCCTGCGCTTTTGGTGTGCGACGAGCCGGTTTCGGCGCTCGATGTTTCGGTGCGGGCGCAGATCCTGAACCTGCTCGTGGATTTGCAGGCGCGACACGGGATGTCGAGCCTGTTTGTCAGCCATGATCTCGCGGTGGTGCGGCACGTCTGCGATAGGGTCGCGGTGATGTACCTGGGGCGGATCGCGGAGGTGGCCGGCCGGGATGCGCTGTTTGCGTCACCACGGCACCCCTATACGCGGGCGCTGCTCGCCTCCGTGCCGGAGCCGGACCCGGTGGTGCAGCGGGCGAAGCCGCGCGTGCCGTTGGCCGGGGAGATTCCGAGCCCGGCCGATCCGCCTGCGGGGTGCCGGTTTCATACGCGCTGTCCGATGGTCGCCGAGGTGTGCCGGCGCGAGGTGCCCGCACTGCGCGCGGTGGGCGAGAGCGTGGTGGCGTGTCATCTGGCGTGAGCATGCGGCGCAGCGGGCGCAGCACGGCGGCGATGCGGGCCGCGATTCGGGGCCTGAAATCCGCTCTGTGGCATCGCGTTAGTATTACAACACAACACGAACTGTCCCAAGGATTTTCGGTGCTTGCCGGGCTGCCATGCCGGGCCGGGAGTGGTCGGGCGGGCGGATTGGGGGCAATTCTGGCCGCTGGACAAGAACACGAGGCGTGGCGATGGACACTCTTACGTATTGGAACGGCGCCTGGCAGGAGGGCAGCCCGGCCGTGCTCGGGCCGCGCGATCATGCGTTTTGGCTGGGTTCGATCATTTTCGACGGGGCGCGGTCGTTCGGCAGGCTGGCACCCGATCTGGACCAGCATGCGGCGCGGGCAATCCGCTCGGCGCGCGCGCTGGGGCTTAATCCGCAGCAGACCGCCAAGGAGATTCATGGGCTGATGCTCGACGGCATCAAGCGGTTTCCGGAGGATGCCGAGCTTTATGTGCGGCCGATGTTCTGGGCGACCAGAGGCGGGCAAGGGCCGATTTCGACGGATGGCGACAGCGTGGCGTTCCTGCTGTGCATCTATCTCTCGCCGATGCCGAAAGGTCCGGGGCTGACGCTCGGGCTGTGCCGGACGATCCGCCGACCGACGCCGGAAAGCGCGCCGACGGATGCGAAGGCATCGTGCCTGTATCCGAATTCGGCGCGGGGCGTGGCTGAAGTCACGGCGCGCGGGTTCGGCAACGGGGTCGTGCTGGATGCGCTGGGGAATGTGGCGGAGACGTGCTCGTCCAACATCTTCCTGGGCATCGGCGGCAAGGTGGTGACGCCGGTGCCGAACGGGACGTTCCTGGCGGGGATTACCCGCAATCGCACGATCCAGCTTTTGCGCGACGCGGGGGTTGAGGTGGAGGAGCGGACGGTGCGGGCCGAGGAACTCGACGTGGCGGACGAGATGTTCACCACGGGGAATGCGGGCAAGGTGCAGTTCGTGACGCGCTATGAGTCGCGGGATCTGCAGCCGGGGCCGCTGGGGACGCGGGCGCGGGATCTTTACCAGGGGTATGCGGAGCGCTCGCGGATCGACTGAAGGAAGCGGGCGCTTTTTTGTGAAAAAGCTCTGCAAAAAAACTTTGGCTGGAGTGGAGTTGGGGCGGGGCCGGAGGGATTTGGCTTCGCCCTTTTTTTGGGAATAGGGCGAAGGCTTGGGGGAACGCTTGGGGGGGTGTCTGGTCAAGGCGGTGATCCGATCGTAGGGTTTGGGCCGACGCCCAATGAACGAAGAGGATTGGATCAATGAGCACCACGGTTGCGCCGAATACCGATATTGCGTTGGCTTTGGATGATGCCAAGGCGGGGTATGCCAAGGCCAATCCGACCTCCGGGGCGTTGTATGAAAAGGCGGTGGGGTTCATGCCGGGGGGGAACACGCGGACGGGGGTGTTTTTCGATCCGTTTCCGCTGATGTTCCGCCGCGGCGAAGGCGCGCGGCTGTGGGACGAGGATGGGCATTCCTATGTCGATTTCCTCGGCGAAGCGACGGCGGGGATTTATGGGCATAATCATCCGGTGATCCGGGCCGCGATTGACGACCGGCTGGCGCTGGGGTGGAATTTGAGCGGGGCCACGGCTTCAGAGGCGGTGTTGGCGGCGCTCGTGGTGGATCGGTTTCCGTCGATCGAGCGGGTGCGGTTCGTCAATTCGGGGACCGAGGCCAATATGTTCAATGTGCAGTTGGCGCGCATTGTGACCGGGCGGCCGGCGGTGCTGGGGTTCAATGGCTGTTATCACGGCGGGTTGCTGACGTTCACGGCGCAGACCAATCCGCTGAATGTGCCGTTCGAGACGGTGGTGGCGCCGTATAACGATATCGACGCAACGGCGGCGTTGATCGATGCGAATGCGGAGCGGCTGGCCTGTGTGATCATCGAGCCGATGATCGGGGGCGGCGGTTGTATTGCGGCTTCGGTCGCGTTCCTGGCGATGTTGCGCGAGCGGACGGCCAAGCACGGGATTGCGTTGATCTTCGATGAGGTGATGACCTCGCGCCTGTCGCCGGGCGGGTTGCAGGCGAAGTACGGGATCATTCCGGATTTGACGTCGCTGGGCAAGTATATCGGCGGCGGGTTTTCGGCCGGGGCCTTCGGTGGCAAGGCCGAGTGGCTGGACCGGTTTGATCCGCGCCGCGGCGATGCGTTGCCGCATTCGGGGACCTACAACAACAACGTGTTCACGATGGCCGCCGGGATTGCCGGGCTTTCCAAGGTTTATACCAAGGAGGCGGCGGTGGCGCTGAATGCGAAGGGCGATGCGTTCCGCGAGCGGTTGAATGCGATTTGCACCAAGGCCGATGTGGCGTTCCAGTTCACCGGGATCGGCTCGATGCTGGCGCCGCATGCGATGCGCGGGCCGATCCGCTCCCCGCAGGAAGCGGCGACAGCGAATGCGAAATTGCGCGAGTTGTTCTTTTTCGACCTGGTGCAGCACGGAATCTTCATGATGCCGAAGCGGTGTTTGATCGCGTTGTCGCTGCCGCTGACGGATCGGGATTTCGATACGTTTGCCGGCGCGGTGGAGGAGTTTGTGACGTCCAGGCGGTCGTTGTTGCGCTAGGCGGCTGATCATGGCGCTGCTGGAGATTTCAGGGCTGAAGCTGGCGTTTCCAGGCGAGGACGGGCCCGTGGAGGTGATCCACGGGCTCGACATGACGGTGGAGGCCGGGGAGACGGTCGCCATCGTGGGGGAGTCGGGGTCGGGCAAGTCGGTGACGGCGTTGGCGGTGACGCGGCTGCTCGATCATGCCGGGGGGCGGATTACGGCTGGGCGGATCGGGTTCACGGATCGGGCGGGGCAGGTGCGCGATTTGGCGACGCAGAGCCAGGAGGCGATGCGGCTGCTGCGGGGGCCGGAGATCGCGATGGTGTTCCAGGAGCCGATGACCTCGCTCAATCCGGTGTTGACGGTGGGGCGGCAGATCGCCGAGGGGGTGATGCTGCATCAGGGCCTGTCGGAGCAGGCGGCGACCGAGGAGGCGCGGCGGCTGCTGGAGGTGGTGCGGATTCCGGATGCGGCGCGGCAATTGGGGCGCTATCCGTTTCAGTTGTCCGGGGGGATGCGCCAGCGGGTGATGATCGCGATTGCGCTGTCGTGCCGGCCGCGGCTGTTGATTGCGGACGAGCCGACGACGGCGCTCGATGTGACGGTGCAGGCGCAGGTTTTGCGGCTGATGCGCAGCTTGCAGAAGGAGCTCGGGATGGGGCTCATTTTCATCACCCATGACATGGGCGTGGTGGCGGAGATGGCTGACCGGGTGGTGGTGATGCAGCAGGGGCGGGTGGTGGAGACGGGGGATGTGGTGGCGTTGTTCGCCGCCCCTTCGCATGCCTACACAAAGATGTTGCTCGATGCGGTGCCGGTGTTGGGGAGTTTGGCGGATCAGGCGTTGCCGGCGCCGTTTCGGATCGCGGGGGCGCCGGTCGTGGTGCAGGACACGGTGCAGCATGGGGCGGTGCCGGTGCTGGAACTGGATGGGCTGGTGACGCGGTTTGATGTGCGGCGGCGCTTTCGCCTGGCGGGGCGGATTCATGCGGCGGAGCAGGTGAGTTTGAAGGTGTGGCCGGGGGAGACCTTGGCGCTGGTGGGCGAGAGCGGCTGCGGCAAGACGACAACGGGGCGGAGTATCATTCGCCTGGAGCAGCCGCGCAGCGGGACGATCCGGGTCAATGGGGAGGATTTGTCGGATTTGTCGGGGGCGAAGGAGAAGCGGCTGCGCCGGGCGGTGCAGTTCGTGTTCCAGGATCCGTTTGCGTCGTTGGACCCGCGGTTGACGATCGGGTTTTCGATTGCGGAGCCGATCCATACGCATGGGCTGGCGCAGGGGCCGGCGGTGCAGGCGCGGGTTCAGGCGTTGCTGGAACAGGTGGGTTTGCTGCCGGAGCATGCGCGGCGGTATCCGCATGAGATGTCGGGCGGGCAGCGGCAGCGGGTTTGTATTGCGCGGGCGTTGGCGAGCGAGCCGAGTTTGATCATCGCGGACGAGGCGGTGGCGGCGCTGGATGTGTCGATCCGGGCGCAGGTGGTGAATTTGTTGATGGATCTGCAGGCGCGGCTGGGGCTGGCGTATCTGTTCATCAGCCACGACATGGCGGTGGTGGAGCGGGTGAGCCATCGGGTGGCGGTGATGTATCTGGGGCAGATCGTGGAGATTGGGCCGCGGCAGGCGGTGTTCGGCAATCCGCAGCATCCGTATACGAAGCGGCTGCTGGAGGCGGTGCCGGTGCCGGATCCGACGCGGCGGGCGGCGCATGCGGCGCTGGACGAAAGCGAGGTGCCGAGCCCGCTGCGGACGCCGGATGACATGCCGGTGGTGGCGCCGCTGGTGGCGGTGGGGGCGGGGCATTATGTGGCGCGGCATCGGGTGGGCGGGCTGTATTGAGATTTTGGCGTGGCGGCGCGGTCGGAGGGTTGCAGGCCGGTTGCGCGGGTTGGGCATTTGCAGCATCTTTGTTGTTCAAGAAAAGCGTGGGAGCAAACAATATGACCCGAATGTTCGTCCGGCTGCTGATGGCAGCTGGGATTGTGGTGGGGGCGCAGGCTGGCCAGTCCAGCGGGGCGCGGGCGGCGGACCTGGTGGTCGCGGTGTCGGACAATCTGAATGGTCTCGATCCGCATGATCTCAACGACAATATCTCGCAGGCGGCGGCGCGGTTGACGCATGAGGGGCTGTTCAAACTCGATCGCGACATGAAGCTGGTGCCGGGTTTGGCGGAAAGTTTCACGGCGAACGACACAGCCACCGAGTTCGTGTTCAAACTGAAGCAGGGGATTTCGTTTCCGGACGGCACGCCGTTCAATGCGTCGGTGGTGAAGTTCAGCTTCGATCGCGGCGGCAATCCGGCGAACAACCTCAAGCGGCAGTCGATCTATGTGATGATCGATCATACCGATGTGGTGGATGACTACACCGTGAAGGTGACGCTGAAATATCCGTTTGGGGCGTTTCCCAACAATCTGGCGCATCCGGGGGCGATGATCGTCAATCCGACGCTGGTTACGAAGTTCGGCAAGGATTTCACGCGCAATGCGACAGGGACGGGGCCGTTCGAGCTGGTGTCCTGGGGCGCGGATACGCTGAAGCTGAAGAAGAACGCGAAGTATCGGATGGCGGGGCTGCCGAAGATCGATACGCTGACTTATCGCTCGGTGGCGGAAAACGGCACGCGGCTTGCGATGTTGCAGGCGGGCGAGGCGCATTTCATCACGCCGGTGCCGCCGGAGATGATCAAGCTGGTGGAGAAGAATGCCGATATCGTGGTGTTCGACAAGCCATCCTTGCTCAGCCTGTTTGCGACGATGAACAGCCAGAAGAAGCCGTTCAGCGATGTGCGGGTGCGTCAGGCGCTGAATCTTGCGGTGGACAAGAAGGCGTATTCCAAGGTGATCTGGTCCGGCTATGCGGATGAGTTGGACAGCCCGATGGCGCCGGGGTTGGGGTATTATTCGAAGCAGAAGCCGTGGCCGTATGATGTTGCCAAGGCGAAGGCGCTGTTGGCGGAGGCGGGCTATCCGAACGGGTTCGACGTGACGATCACGTCGGGGACGTCAACGTTGTCGAAGCGCTCGATGGAGTTTCTGCAGCAGCAGCTCGCGCAGGTCGGCGTGAAGGTGACGGTGGAATCGCTGGAGGCCGGGGTGTTGACCTCCAAGCTTTATACCAATCCGGCGGCGGAGACGGCGACGATCCAGATGTTGGTCACGGGGTGGTCATCGTCCACCGGCGATGCGGACTGGGGTATTCGTCCGTTCCTGTGGAGCAAGGGCTGGCCGCCGGTGTTGAACAACTTCGCCTACTACAAGAACAAGGAGGTTGACGACGCGATCGAGGCTGGGCTCAGCACGATCGATCCGGCCAAGCGGGCGGCGGCGTATGCGACGGCGCAGAAGGTGGCGTGGGAGGATGCGGCGCTGCTGTATCTCGGCATGTCGCATAATCTGGCGGCGTATTCGAAGCGCCTGAAGGGGGCTTCGATGCGGGGTGACCAGCAGTTCCAGCTCGATGAGGATGCGACGCTGAACTGAACGCGGCGCGCGCGGGATGCTCGACTACATCATCCGGCGGCTGGCAGGTACCGTTCCGGTCCTGCTGGCCGTCAGCGTTTTTGTGTTTGCTTTCGTGCATCTGCTGCCGGGGGACCCCGCCCGGATGGTGGCGGGGCCTGAGGCGTCGCTGGAGCAGGTGGAGCGGACGCGGGCGGAATTGTGGCTGGATCGGCCGATCTGGCAGCAATATGTGCGCTATCTCGATCAGATGGTGCATTTCGAACTGGGGCAATCGATCAAGACGCGCGAGCCGGTGTCCAAGCTGATTGCCGAGCGGTTCATGCCGACATTCTGGCTGACGGTGTGGTCGATGGTGTGGGCGGTGATTGCCGGCGTGGGGTTGGGCGTGTTGTCCGGGGTGCGGCGGGGGCATTGGATCGACCGGGCGGCGACGGTGTTTGCGATATCGGGGATTTCGTTTCCGAGTTTTTGGCTCGGGCTGCTGATGATCGATCTGTTTTCGGTGCGGCTGGGGTGGTTGCCGACGAGCGGGTATGGGAGTTGGCTGTCGTTCGTGATGCCGGCGTTCACGTTGGGCAGCGCGGTGGCGGCGGTGATGGCGCGGTTTACGCGCTCGGCGTTTGTCGAGGTGTCGGCCGAGGATTATGTGCGCACGGCGCGGTCCAAGGGGGTGCCGGAGCGCGGCGTGATCTGGACGCATACGTTGCGCAATGCGTTGATCCCGGTGATCACGTTGACGGGGTTGCAGTTCGGCTTTTTGTTGGGTGGCGCCATCGTGGTCGAGACGGTGTTTGCGTGGCCGGGGTTGGGGCGGCTGTTGATCGATAGCGTCGGGTTCCGGGATTATCCGGTGATCCAGGCGGAGATCTTGTTGTTCGCGCTGGAGTTCGTGCTCATCAACCTGCTGGTGGATGTGTTGTACGGGCTGGTCAATCCGGAGATACGGCTGAAATGAGCGCGACGACACTTGGTTCTGCGGCATTGCGGTCGCCGCTTGGCGAGTTCTGGCGGCGGTTTCGCAAGAAGCGGGTGGCGCTGGTTTCGCTGGTGGTGATTGTGTTGCTGCTGGTGGCGGCGCTGATGGCGCCGTGGATCGCACCGTACGACCAGGCGACGCCGGATTATGACGCGCTGCTGGAAGGGCCGTCATGGACGCATTGGGCGGGGACGGACACGTATGGGCGGGATATTTTTTCGCGGATGATATGGGGTGGGCGGGTGTCGCTCACGGTCGGGTATTTGTCGGTGCTGTTGGGCTGCGTGGTCGGTGTGACGATCGGGCTGGTGAGCGGGTTCGCGGGCGGTTGGGTCGATGGGCTGCTGATGCGGATCATGGATGTGATGCTGGCGTTTCCGGGCATTCTGCCGGCGATCGCGGTGGTGGCGCTGCTGGGGCCGGGGATTGTCAATGTGATCTATGCGATCGCGATATCGGCGGTGCCGGTGTTTGCGCGGCTGGTGCGGGGCACGACGCTGGCGTTGAAGCAGGCGTTGTATGTGCAGGCGTCGCGCTCGATCGGGGTGTCGCGGACGAACCTGGTGTTGCGGCATATCCTGCCCGGCACGATGCCGGCGGTGATTGTCTATGCGTCATTGCGGATGGGGACGTCGATCCTGACGGCGGCTTCGTTGTCGTTCATTGGGTTGGGGGCGCAGCCGCCGAGCCCGGAATGGGGGGCGATGCTGTCGGATGGGCGGTCGTATCTGGGCGTCGCCGATCACATCACGATCTTTCCGGGGCTGGCGATTTTCATCACCGTGCTGGCGTTCAATCTGCTCGGCGACGGGTTGCGCGATGCACTCGATCAGAAATTACGGTAGGCAATGCTGACATTCGACGAGCGGGACTTGCAGGCCCATGCGCGGGATTTCGCGGATCGCGTCGTGCGGCCGCGGGCCGCGGCGATCGATCTCAGCCGGGAATATCCGCATGATATCGTGGCGGCGCTGGTGCGCGAGGGGTTCATGGGGATGACGATCCCGGTGGCGCTCGGGGGACGGGGGCGGTCGTTCCTGGAGACGGCGCTGGTGGTGGAGGAGATGGCGAAGGCCTGCACGGTGACGGCGCGGATCGTGGTTGAGGGCAATATGGGGGCAATCAGCGCGATTATTGCCTATGGCACGCCGGCGCAGCAGCGGTTGGCGGCGGGGCTGGTGTTGGCGGGGGATAAGCCGGCGATCTGCATCACCGAGCCGGCTGCGGGGTCGGACGCGACGGCGATGACGACGCGGGCGGATCGGCGGGGGGATCGGTGGATCGTCAATGGTACGAAGCACTGGATCACCGGGGCGGGGGTTTCGAAGTTGCATCTGATTTTTGCCCTCGCCTTCGACGAGAGCGGGCGGGAACTGGGGATTGGCGGGTTCATCGCGGTCAGGCCGGCGGCGGGGCTGGAGATGGTGTACCGCGAGCCGACGCTGGGGCTGTGCGGGATGCCGGAGGGGCGGCTTGAGTTTCGTGATCTGGAGGTGGCGGACGACATGGCGTTGCCGGCGTCCAATGGGTATGGGCGGGGGTTTGCCGATCTGATCAATGCCTATAACAGCCAGCGCGTGGGGGCGGGGACGGTGGCGATGGGGATTGCGGCCGGAGCGCTTGATCTGGCTTTGGCGTTCGTGCGGGAGCGGGAGCAGTTCGGGCGGCCGATCGGCGAGTTCCAGGGGCTGCAGTGGATGCTGGCGGATATGCAGACGCAGCTCACGGCGTCCAGGCTGATGCTGCATGCGGCGGCGCGGTCGCAGGGGCCCGGCGGGCGGTTTCCCGATCCGGCGCTGGCGGCGCAGGCGAAGATTTTCGCCTCCGAGGCGGCGATCCGGATCGTCAATGATGCGCTGCAATGCTTCGGGGCGCGAGGGTATTCGAAGGACCTGCCGCTGGAGCGGATGACGCGGGATGTGCGGATGTTCACCATTGCGGGAGGGACGGCGCAGGTGCTGCGGACGCTGGTGGCGGGGCGGATGTTGGGGTGGAAATTGCCGCAGGGGCGGGGCGGAGCCTGAGTGTGTTTTGGGCTTCGCAGTTCTCCAGTCGAAGACGCTGATGGGATGAAGATTTTTTTGCTTCTTTTTTCCAAAAACAGAAGCGCTTCCTTCAATCTGCGTTCGGCACTCTGAGCGGCAGCAGGAGCAGCGACGCGAGGCCGCACACCGCGGCTGCGGCGATGACGAGGTTTTGCGGGGAGAGGGTATCGACGAGGGGGGCGGCCAGGGTTGGGGCGCTGGCTTGGGCGAGGAGGACGGGGACGGCGAGCCAGCCGAGGAGGCTCGCGTAGCCGGCGGGGCCGAAAATGGCCATGGGCAGCGAGCCGCGGTTGATGGTGAGGATGCCGTTGCTCATGCCGTAGAGGATGGCGAAGAGGGGGGCGGCGATGGGGCCGCCGATCAGCAGGACGAGAAGGCTGATGGGGGAGAGGAAGGCGGCGAGGCGGGCGCGGGTGAGGAGGTTGGTGCGGCTGGTGAGAGCGAATTCGACCATGCGGCCGGCGACCTGGCCGGGGCCGATGAGGGCGGCGACGAGGATGGCACCGTCGAGGGTGGCGCCGAGGCTTTCCAGGAGGGGCAGGACGAAGACAGCGATAGCGGAGGTGATGAACCAGCGCAGCGTGAAGAAAATGGCGAGGCAGGCATAGGCGAGGCGGCGGACGGATTGGGGGGATCCGGGGGTGGTCTTGGCGACGGATTCGCGGGGGAGGCCGGCCGGGACGAAGGCGATGACGAGGGGCATGTTGATGGCGATCTGCACCGCGGCGTAGCACAGCAGGGTGCCTTGCCAGCCCAGCGCGGGGACGAGTTTGGCGCCGATCGGCCAGAAGATGGTGCTGGCGAGGCCGGCGAGAAGGGTGATGCCGGTGATGACGGGGGTAGCGTTGCGGCCGAGGAGGCAGCCGACGGTGGCGAAGGCGACATCGTAGAGGCCGAGGGACATGCCGACGCCGAGGACGAGCCAGCCGGCGTACCAGGTGGCCATACCCTGCGCGGCCGCGAGGAGGATCATGCCGGCGGCAGAGATGGCGCAACTTGCGACAAGGATGCCGCGGCCGCCGTGCCGGTCGATATGTTTGCCGACACGGGGGGCGCAGAAGCCCGAGATCAGCAGGGCGCAGGAGAAGGCGCCGAGGATGGCCGCCCGGCTCATCCCCAGCGTGGTGCCGGCGGGGCCGGCGATGACGGCGGGGAGATAGAAGGTCATCCCCCAGGTGAGGGTCTGGTTGACGCCGACGACGAGGGTGAGGCCGCGGTGGCCCGACATTGGGGGGGTCAGCCTTTGCCGTGGCCCCATTTGAAGAAGTCGGTTTTTTCGCGGCGCAGGAAGTTGGCGAGCACCATGCGGTGAACTTCGCTGGCGCCATCAACCAGGCGAGCCTGGCGGGCGTAGCGGTAGATCCATTCGACCGGGGTGTCCTTGGAATAGCCTTTGGCGCCCATGAGTTGCAGGGCGGTGTCGGCGGCTTTGTGCAGGGCGTCGGCGACAACGATTTTGGCCATGGAGATTTCCTTGCGGGCGAGGTCTCCCTGGTCGAGTTTCCAGGCGGCTTGCATGGTGAGCAGGCGGCCGATCTGGATTTCCATGGCGGCCTGGCCGATGAGGCCCTGGACGCTTTCCTTGTCGATGAGGCGTTGGCCGAACGAGCGGCGCTGTTCGATATGGGCGGCGGCGATTTCGAGGCAGCGGCGGGCGAGGCCGAGCCAGCGCATGCAGTGCGTGAGGCGGGCCGGGCCGAGGCGGATCTGGGTGGCGCGCAGGCCGTCGCCGATTTCCATCAGGCGGTCCTCATCGGGGATTTCGAGGCCGTCGAATTCGAGTTCGCAGTGCCCGCCGTGTTCCTCGGGGCCCATGATTTCGATGCGGCGGATGATTTTCCAGCCGGGCGTGTCGGCATGAAAGAGGAAGGCGGTGAGGCCGCGGCGGTCATCGTCGGAGGTGCGGGCCATGAGGATGAAGTGTTTGGAGGATTCGGCGCCGGTGATGAACCATTTGCGGCCGTGGATTTTCCAGCCGGTGTTGGTGCGGGTGGCACGTGTGTAGGTGAGCGAGGGGTCGGAGCCGCAGCCTTTGCCGTCTTCGTCCATCGGTTCGGTCATGATGAAGGCGGATTGGAGTTTGCCGTCGATGATCGGCTGGAGCCACTTGTCCTTTTGGGCTTCGGTGGCGACCTGATTGAGGAGGCGGATGTTGCCGTCATCGGGGGCGGCGGCGAGGAAGACGACGGGGCCGAAGATGGAGCGGTTCATTTCCTCGTAGCAGGGGGCGATTTCGGCCATAGAGAGGCCCATGCCGCCGCGGGATCGGGGGACGTTGAGCGCCCAGATGCCTTGCGCGCGGGCTTCGGCGCGGAGCGTTTGCAGGAGCGGCATGGCGATGTTTTCATGGGCGTCGAAATTGGTGCGGTCGCGTTCAAGGGGGATCAGGCGGGTGTCGACGAAGTCGCGGATGCGGGTGCAAAGTGCGTCGACGTGGGGGGAGAGGGCGAAATCCATGGGGGCGTTTCCGTAGGGTTGGCGGGTTCGGTGATGATTGTCGCTTGCATGACGCGGTTGCGCCAGATGGCTTGCGCGCGAAGGCTTGTCGCGGTTGGGTGCGGGAATGGAGGACCGTGATGGAAGACGTTGATGTTGTGGTGGCCGGGGCCGGGGTTGTCGGCATTGCGGTGGCCCGGGCGCTCGCGCAGGCGGGACGCGAGGTGGTGGTGCTGGACGCGGCCGAGGGGATCGGGACCGGGACGTCGAGCCGCAATTCGGAGGTGATCCATGCCGGGATCTATTATCCGAAGGACAGCTTGATGGCGCGGTTTTGCGTGCAGGGGCGGCGGATGTTGTATGCATTCTGCGCCGAGCGGGGGGTGGCGCACAGCAAGTGCGGCAAGCTCATCGTGGCGACGTCGTTGGCCGAGAACGAGATGCTGGCTGGCATCAAGGGGCGGGCCGAGGCCAACGGGGTGGAGGGGATGCACCTGCTGAGTGCGGCGCAGGCCCGCGCGATGGAGCCCAATCTGCACTGCACGGCGGCGCTGTTTTCGCCGACGACGGGGGTGGTGGACAGCCATGCCTATATGCTCGCGCTGCAGGGCGAGGCGGAGCATGCGGGGGCGGTGTTTGTGTTCCATAGCCCGGTTTTGGGCGGGCGGGTGACGGATGCTGGCGTCGAGTTGGAGGTGGGCGGGGCCGAGCCGATGGGGCTCCGGGCGCGGCTATTCGTCAATTCGGCAGGGCTGGAGGCGCCGGCTTTGGCGCGGCGGATACTGGGGATGCCGAGCCAGTTGGTGCCCCGGGAGTATTTCGCGAAGGGGAACTACTTTACGTTGCAGGGGCGCTCGCCGTTTTCGCGGTTGATTTATCCGGTGCCGGTGCCGGGTGGGTTGGGCGTGCATTTAACGATTGACCTCGGCGGGCAGGCCAGGTTCGGGCCGGATGTGGAGTGGATCGAGCCGGATGCACAGGGGCGGCTGGATTACACGGTCGATCCCGCCCGGTGCGACAGTTTCTATGAGGCGGTGCGGCGGTATTGGCCCGATTTGAAGGACGGGGCGTTGCAGCCAGGCTATGCCGGGGTACGGCCGAAGATTGTGCCGAAAGGGGCGCCGGGGCAGGATTTCTCGATCCAGGGGCCGGCGGTGCATGGGGCGGCCGGGATGGTGAATTTGTTCGGGATCGAGAGCCCCGGATTGACTGCCGGGATTGCGATTGCGGCGCATGTGGCCGAAATGGTGAAGTGAGGCGAGCGCTTCTTTTTTGAAAAAAAGAAGCAAAAAACTTTCCCTCGCTTGGTGGCGGGGGGCATAGGATAGAGAAAGGGGCGAGGCCAATTTATTTTAGCTTCGCCCCTCTTTTATTCGAATAACCTTATCGGATAAAGTTTTTTTGCTTCTTTTTTTTCAAAAAAAGAAGCGCTTTTCTCCCCTCTGGCTCAGCGCATCGGCGGCGCGTATTGCAGGCCGCCCTTGTTCCACAGGTTGTTGATGCCGCGGGGAATGCCCATCGGGGTGATGTTGCGCTCCCAGATTTCGGCGGTGTTGCCGACTTGCTTGACCGAATTATAGGCGAACTTGGCATCGACGCCGAGAGCCTTGCCCATGTCGCCTTCGAGGCCGAGGAGGCGGCGGACTTCGGGGATGTTCGAGGTCAGGAAGGTGTCGATGTTGGTGCTGTTGATGCCGTTTTCTTCGGCGATCAGGCCGGCGAAGTAGGTCCAGCGGACGAGATCGAAGAACTTGTCGTCGCCTTTGCGGACCATGGCTCCAAGCGGCTCCTTGGAGATGATTTCCGGCAGCAGGACATGTTCGGTGGCCTTGGGGCCCTGCTGGAAGCGGAAGGAGGCGAGGCCGGAGGCGTCGGTCGAGTAGGTGTCGCAGCGGCCGGAGATGTAGGCGGCCTGAAGCTCGGCCAGATCCTGGATGAGGATCGGGGTGAACTTCAGCTTGTTGACGCGGAAGTGGTCGGCGATGGCAAGTTCGGTCGAGGTGCCGGGCTGAACGCAGACGGTGGCGCCGTCGAGTTCCTTGACGGACTTCACGCCCGTGGAGGCTTTTACGAGGAAGCCGGTGCCGTCGTAGAAGTTGATGGAGGCGAAGAGGGTGCCGAGGTTGCCTTCGCGGCCCAGCGTCCAGGTGGTGGAGCGGTAGAGCATGTCGACTTCACCGGACTGGAGCGCGGTGAAGCGGTTGGTGGTGGTGGTGGGAACGAACTTGATTTTCTTTGCGTCGCCCAGGATGGCGGCGGCGACGGTGCGGCAGCTGTCGGCATCGATGCCGCGCATCACGCCCTGGCTGTCCGGTAGCGAGAAGCCGGCGGTGGCGCCGGCGACGCCGCAGACGAGTTCGCCGCGCTTGACGATGGCATCGATGGTGGCCGAGCCCGAGCCTTGCGCCATGGCGGCGCCGGCGAAGAGCATGCCTACGGTCAGAGCGGTTGCTCCGAGCGAAGTCTTGAACTTCATGATCCATTCTCCCTGGTGCGCCGGGAAAGGCCCGGCACTGTGGGGTTAATGCCGTGGTGCGGCGGCAAGTTCAATGACGGATTTTTTGCCTGAACAGCTATTTTCCGGCGCCTTGCGTCAGGCCCGCAATGAATTGGCGGGACAGGGCGATGTAGACGAGCGTGATGGGCAGGGCGGCCAAAGTGAGACCGGCGAAGAGGACGCCCCAGTCGGTGTTGTATTCGCCCATGAAGACGGTCAGGCCCTGGGGGAGGGTTTTGAGGCGGTCCGACGAGATGAAGACGAGGGGGAAGAAGAAGTCGTTCCAGATGGGCACTGCGTTCTGGATGGCGGCGATGACCATGGCGGGGCGGGCGAGGGGGAGCATGACCTGGAGCATGATGCGCAGTTCGGAGGCGCCCTCGATGCGGGCGGATTCTTCGAGCTCGCCGGGCAGGGTGCGCAGGAAGCCGGTGAGGATAAAGACCGAGGAGGGCAGGCCCATGGCGGTGTAGACGAGGATGAGGCCGAGACGGGTGTCGATCAGGCCGAGGCTGTCGAGTTGGATGAAGAGGGGGATGATGGCGAGTTTGAGGGGCACCATCAACCCGGCGAGGAAGAACATGAAGGCGGCGCTGGAGAGGCGGAACGGATAGCGGGCGATGGCGTAGGCGGCCATGGTGCCGAAGACGACGATCGCGGCGATGGCGGCGGCGGTAACGATGAGGGAATTGAGGAGGTAGAGGATGAAGGAGGTTTCGCTCCACATGCGCGATGCGTTGGTGAAGGCGAAGGATTCGGGCAGGGCGAAGGGGGAGGCGAAGATTTCGGCGTTGGATTTGAAGGCCGACATCACCATGACAAAGAGGGGATAGAGCATGACGAAGGCGTTGAGGATGAGGAGGGCCTGGATGAGGCCGTGCTTGATCGGCTCGCCCCTCATGTCTCGATCTCGCGGGCGCGCAGAACGCGCAAGGCCAGGGCGGAGACGATGGCGATGAAGAGAAACATCAGGACGGCGAGCGCGCTGCCGTGGCCGAAATCCTGCAGGCCGGAGGAGGCGCTGCCGAAGGCGGTGCGGTAGAAGAACAGGCCCAGCACGTCGGTCGCGCCGCCGGGGGAGCCGGTGGCGCCGGCCATGATGTAGGGCAGTTCGAACCAGTTGAAGCTGCCAATGAAGGTGAGGATCACCACGATGGTGGCCGACGGGGCGACGAGGGGCCAGATGATGCGGGTCATCAGCACAGTATCCGATGCGCCGTCGATGCGGGCGGCTTCGATGGTTTCCCTGGAGATACGCTGCATGCCGGCGAGGAAGATGAGGGCGGGGAAGCCGACCCAGTGCCAGGCGTTGGTGAAGATGATGGCGCCGAGGGCCGTTGATTCGGTGCCGAGCCAGGGGAGGCCCTGAATGCCGACAAGAGCGAGGGCGGCGTTCACCAGGCCGAAGAGGGGGTGAAAGAAGAGCTTCCAGAGGAAGCCGACGATGACGGCCGACAGCATCACGGGGAGGAAGATGATGACCTGGTGCAGGCGGTGGCCGGGGAGTGCCTTCAGCAGGGCAAAGGCGATGAGATAGGCGAGGCCGTTCTGCACGATCATGAGGCTGGCGAAGACGATGGCGTTGTGGGCCAGGGCGCGCCAGGTGGAGACAGCGTAGGTGCTGTCGAACAGGATGTCGTGGAAGTTGGCGAAGCCGATGAAGGCGGAGGGGAGGACGCCGTGGAATTCGTAGAAGGCGTAGCGGAAGGACGAAAGCAGGGGGGCGGCCACGAAGACGGTCATGATCGCGAGGCCGGGGGCGAGGAGGAGGGCGATCCAGGCCCCGAGCCGCCAGCGACGGCTCGGGGTGGCGAGGCAGTTGGTCACTTCTGGAAGGGCTTGTACCATTTGGACAGCCCCGCCGTGATGGCGGCGCCGACTTCGGCGGGCGTGGCGCTGCCGCCGAACATTTTCTGGACGCCGTCCTGCAACAGGTCGGTGCCGGTCGGGGCTTCGAAGCGGAAGTAGACCAGGGTGCTGTAGGGCATCGCGGTTTCGTTGAGCTTGGCGACTTTGGCGAGCAGGGGATCGGCGGCGGCGACGTCCTTGAGGGAGGAGATGTTGCCGAGTTTGGCCGCGGCCGGTTCGGCGAAGGCCTTGGTGGCCATCCAGCGGACGAGTTTGAGCGCGTCGGCCGGGTTGGCGGATTTGGCGTTGACGGCGAAGCCGCTGTCGAAGAAGCGCGAGACGTGGCTCGGCTGGCCGATGGCGGGGGCGGGGGGGGCTACGAAATCGAGGTTGAGCTTGGGATTGCCGCGGCGGAAGGGCGCGATTTCGAAGCTGCCGCCGACGAAGATGGCGGCCTTGCCGGCGCTGAAGAGTTGCTGCGAGGTGGGGTAGTCGACGCCGGTGAAGCCGTTCGGCATGCAGTCCTTGAGGTCAAGGAGTTTGGCCAGCGCGCCGATGAACTTGGGATCCGAGAAGGTGGTTTTGCCCGCCAGCATGTCCGCGGTCCAGGCGGGGCCGACGAAGGGGTTGGTGAAGACGGTGGCGAAGATGGCGTCCATCCAGGGGGTGGCGGTGCCGTTGGCGATGGGGGTGATGCCCTTGGCCTTGAGCGCCTTGCACATCCCGAGGAAGCCGTCCCAGTCCGACGCCATGGTGACGCCGGCGGCGGCGAGGACATCCTGGTTGACGATCAGGCCGAGGGTCTGCCCGGCCAGCGATACGGCATAGACCTTGCCGTCGGCGCGCAGGGATTCGGAGGCGTTGGCGTCATCGGGGAGGTTGGCGAGTTCGGGGACGTTGGTTTTGTCGAGGGGCAGGTAGTAGCCCGCCTTGGCCATCGCTTCGAGGCCGCCATAGGCACGGGCGTGCAGCACGTCGCCACCCTTGCCGCCGGCCAGCGCCGTGGTGACGATGGTGTTGTAGTTCTCGTTGGGGAAGGCTTCGAACTTCACGGTGATGCCGGGGTTGGCTTTGGTGAATTCGGCGAACAGGTCGGTGTAGACGGCGCGGTCTTCCTGACGCCAGGTCCAGAAGGTGACTTCCCCTGCTTGTGCCGCAGCGATGCCGGAGGCGAGGGTCAGGCCCGTGAGGGCGGCGAGGGCGCGGCGCCCGAATTTCATCCCAGCCATATCATCTCCCTGGCGGCCGGCGCCGCCGTTTTGTTGCGTTCGACGGAACCGTACGGTCCGGCCGCGATCTGTCAAGGCGCGAGAAGGGCAGCGATTTCGGCGATGTCGGGACAGGTGTCGATGTGCCACAGGGCGTCGAGCGCGGCGCGGGCCCGGGTGGGGCCGAGGACGGGTTCGGCGAGGCCCAGGAACTTTTCCTCCAGCGCTTGATTGCTGAGCGGGTTGGAGGCAGCGCCGTAGGGCTCGGGCATGTAGTGCTCGAAAACGCGGCCGTCGGTGGTGGTGATGCGGGTTTTGGCGGCGCGTTTGCGGGGGTAGTCGGCGTCGCACTCGGGGTCGGTGTGGACGTGGACCTTGGCGGTTTGCGCGAGGATGCGCGGGTCGACGCGTTCGGCGGCGCCGAATTCGTGGAGGCTGGCCTGGCGGCGGACGAGGGTGGCGGCGATGACGAAGGGGAAGGACATCTGCGCCGTGGTCATCTCGGACCAGCCGACAGCGGCGTGGGAGGCGGCCACTGCGTAGGTGCCGAATTCCATGCGGGCGACGGATTCGGGGGCGAGGTCATGCGCGATGACGATGTGGAGCACGCCGTCGATGGCGGAGTGGATGTGGCGGCAGCAGGCGTAGGGCTTCATGTAGCAATTGGCGACCGCGAAGCTGGATTTGGGATTGTTGTCGCCGGAGCGGAGGATGTCGATGGTGGCGGGGTCGTGCTCGGGGCCGGAGAAGGCGTTGAAGAAACCTTCCTTGAATTCGAGAACGCCCTTGGGGGCGGCGAGGCCTTCGGCGGTGAGGAGGGCGGAGAGGATGCCTTCGCGGGCGGCGTGGCCGGGGTGGGTGCGTTTGACATCGCCGCCGGCGAGGAAGCTGAAGAGGCCGGCGGCGGAGGAGGCGGCGGTGCCGAAGGCGGCTTCCATTTGCGCGGCATCGAAGCCGAGGAGCACGCCGGCGGAGGCGGCGCCGCCGAAGACGCCGGCGATGCCGGTGTTGTGGAAGCCGCGCCAGCGCGAGCGGGGATGGGCGGCGGCGGCGATGCGGCAGACCGCCTCGTAGCCGGCGATGACGGCGCGCAGAAGGTCGGCTCCGCTCGAATGCCGGGCGGTGGCGACGGACCAGGCGGCGGGGACGACGACGGTGCCGGGATGGACCGAGCCGGAGCGGTAGCCGTCATCGAGTTCGAGGCCGTGGCCGGCGGTGCCGGCGAGGTAGGCGGCGGTCAGCATGTCGTAGCGGTTGGCGAAGCCGGGGATGGCGACACTGCCGGGGCCGTGGACGGCGGCGAGGGTGCGTTCGGCGATGCCGGTGACGTCCTGCGCGGCGCCGGCGATGACGGCGGCCAGGGTGTCGATGAGGTGGCGGCGGGCGGCGTGGCGGGCGAAATCATCGACGGCTTCAAGCGTCAGGCCGGCGAGGAAGCCGGCGAGAGCGGCCGTGGGGCCGGGTTTGGAGGTGATTTCGGCGTGATGCGGCGCGATGTCGTTCATGGTGGTGTCTCCCTCAGCGCATGCCGGTGATGGACGCGGTCATCGCGCGGGGATCGCGCGACGGCCATCGTCCGCTGTCCACCTGGGCCATGAAATCGCCGACGATGCGGTTGAACTGGTCGGGGTCCTCGGTGTTGATGCCGTGGCCGCAATTGGGCATCACGGCGAGGGCGGCGGTGGGGATATGCTGTTTCATCAGGATGCCGGGGGCGAGGCAGGGCCAGTCTTCGTCGCCGGTGAGGATCATTGTGGGCACGTGGAGGGACTGCATTTCCGCGGTGAGATCATAGAGCGAGGGGCGTTCGCGCTGAACGCCGAGTTGGGTGTTCGCGGAGCCCTCGGCGGAGTGTTCGGCCAGGAGGCGGAGGAATTCGGCGAAACCGCGCGGGTCCTTGTTGGCGAATTGCACGCGGGTGGGGCCGGTCGCGTAGCGTTCGGCGAAGGCCGCCATGCCGCGTTCGCGGATGAAGGCGACGGTGGCGGCGCCCTCGGCGCGGAAATTGTCGCGGGTGGCGGGTTCGGCGCCGTAGCCACAGCCGGCGACCGTCAATGAGCGGGCCCGGGAGGGGTGGCGGAAGCCGAAATGGAGCGTCGCGAAACCGCCCATCGACAGGCCGACGACGTGGGCGATGGAGATGTTGAGATGATCGAGCACGGCGGCGATATCGTCGGCGGCGCGGTTTTGCGAATAGGCCGAGACGTCGGACGGCACGTCGGAGGGCGGGTAGCCGCGGGCGTTGAAGGCGATGGCGCGGAAGCGTTGGCCGAAATGGCGAAGCTGGGGCTCCCAGGAGCGGTGATCGCCGGCGAATTCGTGGACGAAGATAACCGGCATGCCGCGGCCAGCCTCCTCGTAATAGAGTTTCACTCCGTCATCGGTGGTCGCGTGTGGCATGGTGGCCTCCCCGGTTCGGCGTGGAGAGTGCCGCCGGTCAGGGTCGCGCGCCAGTCGGGGAAGGCGTAGAATTGCAAAAAATTCAACCTGGGCGCCACGCGCCGGGGGCATGTGCGAGGGAAGCAACGATGCAAGCCATGGTGAAAATCGAGCGGCATGGCGATCTGGCCGTCATCGAGGTCGACAATCCGCCGGTCAATGCGCTGTCGAATGCGCTGCGCCAGGATTTGCTCGCGGCGGTGAAGGCGGTGATCGCGGATGGGCATTTGCGGGGCGCGGTGCTGGCCTGCGCGGGGCGGAGTTTCATCGCCGGGGCGGATATCAGGGAATTCGATCAGCCACCGGGCGCGGTGATCACGCTCGATATCTGCGCGGCGATCGAGGGGGCGTCGAAGCCGTTTGTGGCCGCGCTGCATGGCACGGCACTGGGCGGGGGGTTCGAACTGGCGCTGGCGTGTCATGCGCGGATCATGGCGCCGGATGGCCGCGTCGGACTGCCGGAGAGCCGGATCGGGATGATGCCGGGGGCGGGCGGGACGCAGCGGTTGCCGCGGCTGGTGGGGGCGATGGCAGCGCTGGAGATGGTGAGTTCGGGGCGGCATGTGGCGGCGGCGGAGGCATTGAAGCTCGGGGTGCTGGATGAGATCGCGACCGATCTGCGCAAGGCTGCGCTGGTCAGGGCCGGGGCGCTGGCCGATGCGGGGCATTGGCCTGTGACCTCGGCGCGCGATGTGGCACCGGTCGATCGGGCGGCGTTTGACGCGGCGCTGGGTGTGATCCGCAAGCGGGCACGGGGCGCGATTGCACCGGTGGCGGCGGGGGAGGCGATCGGCTGGGCGCTCGATCTGCCGTTTGCCGAAGGGGTGGCGCGCGAGCGGGCGCGGGCGGTGGAACTGCGGGGCTCGCCGCAATGCAGGGCGTTGCGCCATATCTTCCATGCCGACCGGCGCGCGGCGCGGTTGCCGGCCAGTTCGGCGCAGGCGCCTGGGGTCTGGCCGATCAAACAGGTCGGCGTGATCGGGGGCGGCACGATGGGGTCGGGCATCACCATCGCGCTGCTGGAGGCGGGCTACAAGGTGACGATGGTGGAGACCGACCTCAATCGCGCCGCCGCTGCCGAGGCGCGGATCCGGGCAGTACATGCGCGGCATATCGGCACCGGGCGGCTTGCGCCGACGGAAGTCGAGGAGCGGTTGCGGCGGCTGACCTACAGCTACCGGATGGAGCGGCTGGCCGATGCGGACCTGGTGATCGAGGCGATCATCGAGGAGATGCCGGCCAAGCAGGCGGTGTTTCGCGCGCTGTCGCCGATCGTGCGGCGGGATTGCATTCTGGCGTCCAACACATCGCGACTTGATATCAATCAACTTGCGGACCAGGTGGATGCGCCGGAGCGGGTGTTGGGGCTCCATTTCTTTAGCCCGGCGCATGTGATGCGGCTGCTGGAGATCGTGCGGGCCGACCGGACGTCGGCCGAGGTGTTGTCAACGGCGCTCTCGGTTGCGGCGCGGTTGCGCAAGCAGCCGATCATCGCCGGCGTGTGCGACGGGTTCATCGGCAATCGTATCCTCGGGCGCTGGTGGGCGCAGTGTGACTTCATGCTGGAGGATGGCGCGTTTCCGGAGGCGATCGACCAGGCGTTGGAGGCCTACGGGTTCGCCATGGGGCCTTATGCGGTGGCGGATCTCGCAGGGCTCGATATCGCGTGGGCCGGGCGCAAGGCCAATGCAGCCACCCGCAACCCGAATGCGCGGGATGTGAAGATCGTCGACTGGCTCTGCGAGCAGGGGCGGTTCGGGCAGAAGACGGGCAAGGGCTGGTACGATCATACTGGCGGCAAGCGGGCGGTCGATCCGCTGGTGCACGGGTTGGTGGAGCGGGCTTCGGCGGAGCGGGGCACGGTGCGGCGGCAAATTGCGCCGGAGGAGACCGTGGCCCGGGTGCTGGCGGCGATGGTCAACGAGGGGTGCAAGCTGTTGGCCGAAGGGATCGCAGTGCGGCCGTCGGATATCGATGTCGCACTGGTGCATGGCTATGGTTATCCGGCGTGGCGCGGCGGTCCGATGCATGAGGCTGATGGCATAGGGCTCGACAAGATCCTCGCCACCGTGAAAATCATGCAGCAGGATGGGCCGGATTTCTTGCCCGCCGCGTTGCTGGAGGATCTGGTCGCGACCGGCCGGAGCCTTGCTTCTCTCAACACCTGAGGCAGGATGCCTTCCGATAGGGGAATTCATCCTGCTCTAACTTTTTGTTTAATCGCCTGGTTCAGACTTTTGGCGATTCCGCCAAAAATCATCAGGCTCTAGGAAACGCACGATGAAACTCGCCTTTTCTGCAGCCAGCCCCTATGTCCGCAAGGCGATGGCCTGCGCGATTGCCCGCGGCATCGAGGGCCAGGTCGAAAAATGGGTCATCAAGACCTCCGACCCGGTGCTCGCCCTGTCCAACCCGCTCGGCAAGGTGCCGACCTTGGTGACCGATGATGGGATCGGGCTCTATGACAGCCCGGTGATTTGCGAATATCTCGATAGCATCGGCAGCGCGGCGCCGCTGTTTCCGGCGGCGGGGCCGGCGCGATGGAGCGCGTTGCGGCAGCAGGCGCTGGCGGATGGGATGATGGATGCGAGCCAGCCGCGCCGCCGCGAAATCGCCCTGCCGCAGGACGAAGGCCGCGTCGAGTGGATCGCCTTGCAGCGCGCCAAGGTGGATCGTGCGGTGATCGAGTTGGAGAAGGAAGCGGCGGGCCTTGGGGCGCTGACCACGATCGGGGAGATCACGATTGCTTGCGCGCTGGGCTATCTCGACTTCCGCTTTGCCCATGAGCCGTGGCGTCAGGCGGCGCCGAAACTGGCGGCGTGGTATGAAAGCGTGCTGAGACTCGCGCCAATCGCCCAGACGATGCCGGTCGGCTAGGGCCTGATGGTTTTTGGCCGAATCGCCAAAAATCATCAGCCGATCAAACAAAGAGTCAGAGCGGGATGTTCGCTTATCAGAAGGCATCCCGCTCTCGCATTTTCCGCCGATCGCGCAGGCATGGATGAACGTTTTTTGGTTCTTTTGTTCAAAAAAGAACCGTACTCCCTTTTTGAAAAAAGGGAGCCAAAGACTTTTATCCATTGGCTTCGCAGTCCGGTTTGGCCAGTATCCCAGCATCGAGGATGAGGGAATAGGTCATTGCGGATTTGCGTGTTCGGCGCCGGGGCGATCGGCGGCTATCTGGCGGGGTTTTTGGCGCATGCGGGGCATGATGTGTCGGTGGTGGTGCGCGGGGCGCATCTGAAGGCGATCCAGGAGGGCGGCCTCAAGGTCGAGGTCGAGGGCAAGGTGATCCATACGCACCCCAAGGCGAGCGCCGATCCGGCGACGTTGGGTGTGCAGGATGCGGTGCTGGTGACGGTGAAGGCGCCGTCGCTGCCGTCGGTGGCGGAGACGATCACCCCGCTGCTGGGTGCGGATACGCCGGTTGTGTTCATCAACAACGGCATTCCCTGGTGGTATTTCATGGCGCATGGCGGGGCGATGGATGGCCGGCGGTTGCCACAGATGGATCCGGGCGACGCGCTGTGGAACACGGTGGGGCCGGCACGCACGGTGGGCGGAATTTTCTGGCCGGCGAGCCAGGTGCCGGAGCCGGGCTATATCCGCATGGTGAGCGGCGCGGGACGGGGCACGACAATCGGGGCGCCGGACGGGGTGGTGACGCCCGGGATGCTGGCCATCAAGGATGCTTTCGATTCGGCCGGGCTGCCGTTTACGATCGCCGACACCATCCGCGACCTGATCTGGGAGAAGCTTGCTTTCAACCTCTCGGCGGGGCCGATGTGCGTGCTGACGACGACGCGGGTGATGGATACCCATACCGAGCCGGCGCTGGTCGCGACGTCGCGGCGGCTGATGGCCGAGGCCAATGCGCTGATCGACGCGATGGGCCGCAACGGGCGGATCGACCCCGAGCGGGCGATCGGGATCAACACCGCGCTGGGTCATCGACCCTCGATATTGCAGGACCTGATGGCGGGGCGGCCGATGGAGATTGACGCGCTGTATGGCGTACCGCTCTCGCTGGCCAAATCGCTCGGCGTGGCGATGCCGACATTGGAGATGCTGGTGGCACTGATCAAGGTCAGGGCGCGGGCGGACGGGTTGTACGCGGGGTAGGCGTTGGGGTGCGTCCTGTCGCAGGATCCCGGCAACAACAGCCGGGAACAGCGATGGGGCGCATCATCCTGATCGAGGGCGGGCGGCAAGACGCGCCGCCGGGCGACGGGCCCCATGACCCGCCCCCTGCCCTTCCTGGATTCCAAGCCGCCGGCGCTTGACGGGATCGGCCGGCGCAACCACCCTTTGGGCTAGAGCGTGATGATTTTTGGCGGGATCGCCAGGATGTATGAATCAGGCGATCAAACAGAGAGTTTGGAGCGGGATGAATTCGCCTTTCAGAAGGCATCCCGCTCCAACGGACACGAGGGTGGGACATCATGGGACGCACGCTGGCTGAAAAAATATTGTCGCGGGTCTCCGGCGGCGCGGATGTGCGCGCGGGCGACGAGGTCATGGCGCGGCCGGATTTTGTGATCGTCTATGACTTCCCCGGCTATACCGATGTGATCTTCCGGCAGATGAAGGAGGATTTCGGGATCGAGCGGGTCAATGACCCGAGCCGCTATGCCGTTTTCATCGATCACATGGTGCCGACGGCGACGCCGAAGGAAGAGGAGTTGCATATCCAGACGCGCAACTGGTGCGCCGAGCAGGGCGTGCCGCTGTATGAGCGGCGCGGCATCGGGCATCAGGTTTCGGCGGAACTGGGTTATGCGACGCCGGGCGCTTTTGCGGTGCATTTCGACGGGCATATCAGCCAGTTGGGCGCCTACGGGACGCTGGCGATCGGGCTGCGGCGCAATATCCTGGAGGCGTTCGTGCGCGAGCATGTGTCGCTCAAAGTGCCGCACACCACGCGGATCAATTTGACCGGGATGTTGCGCAAGGGGGTGATGGCGCGGGATGTGTTTCATCACATCGTGCGGGTGATCGGCCCATCGGCCTGCCGGTTCCAGGTGATGGAAGTGGGGGGGCCGGGGCTCGATCATATTTCGCTGGAGGGGCGGCAGACGATCTGCGGGCTGGCGATGTTCACCGGGGCGGTGACGGCCGTGATGAACCCCGATGCCACCTCGCTCGCCTATACCGACCCGCGCAACCGCATCGCCACGCCGGCAGTGTGTTCGGACCCGGACGCGGAGTATGCGGCGGTCCATACCATTGACCTCACGGATCTTGAGCCGATCATCGTGTTGCCGCCCAATCCGGCGAACACGCGCAATTTGTCGGAGCATCTCGGGATCGAGGTGCAGTCCGGCTATCTTGGCTCCTGCGCTTCGGGGCGGCTGGAAGATTTGCGGATCGCGGCACAGATATTGAAGGGACGGCGGGTGAAGGACGGGTTCTCGCTGCATGTGATCCCGACCTCGCAGGACATCATGGCCAAGGCGGCGTCTGAGGGGCTGATATCGACGCTGGTGGAGGCGGGTGCCTTCACCTCCTCGCCGTCCTGCGACTATTGCTTCGGGCGGATCGCCACGATGACGGCGGGACAGAAGGCGGTCTCCACGGGGACGTTGAATGTGCCGGGTCGGATGGGCAGCCCGGATTCGCAGATCTTTCTGGTCAATGCGGCCGCCGTGGCCGCCGCCGCGATCGAGGGGAAGATCACCGACCCCCGTAAATATCTCTGAGGAGCGCATCATGGTACTCGCCAACCTCAAGGGCCGCGTTGCGTGGATTTTCGAGGAGGAGAATTTCGACGTTGACCTCATCGTCGGCGTCAAGAACATCAAGATCACCGACCTCGCCGAACTCTCCAAGGCCGCGATGGAGAGCTATGATCCGGAGTTTGCCGCCAAGGTGCGGCCAGGCGATCTGATCGTGGGGGCCGGCAATTTCGGCTATGGCCATCCGCATTATCCGCCGCTGCGGGCGCTGGCCCATCTGGGGCTCAGGGGCGTCATCGCCGAGAGCTTTTCGCCCGGGTTCTGGCGCGGCGAGATCAGCATGGGCACGCCGCTGGTCTCCTGCCCCGGCATCGTCGCCGGGGTGAACCGCTGGGACGAGGTTGATGTCGATTGGGATGCGGGGATCGTCCGCAACCTGACGCAAGGCACCATGTTGGCCTTCGAACCGCTGAGCTCCGCCGATCGGCTGATGGTGGAAACCGGCGGGCTCTTGCCGTATCTCAAAGCACAAATGCAAACCGCCTAACCGGGAGACCGCTCAATGAAACAGCGCAAATGGTTCCGTGAACGCCTTGCCTCGGGCCAGACCATCTGGTCGGCCGGGGCCTATGACGCGCTCAGCGCCAAGCTGATCGAGGCCGCGGGCTTCGATGCGTTGCTGACCACGGGGTTCGGCATTTCGGCGAGCCATCTCGGGCAGCCCGATGTCGAGCTTTACACGATGACGGAAAATCTCAACGTCGTGCGTCAGATCACCAACGCCGTGGAAATTCCCGTCGTGGCGGATTGTGATACCGGATATGGCAATGCGATCAACGTGATGCGCACCGTGCGGGAGTTCGAGCAGGCCGGTGTCGCCGCCGTTATCCTGGAGGATCAGGTGGTGCCGAAGCGCTGCCCGGCGATTGCCAATCGCGTCGAGGTGATCCCGCGCGCCGAAGCGGTGGCGAAGATCAGGGCGGCCGTGGAGGCGCGGCGCGACCCGGATCTGGTGATTATCGCGCGCACCGATGCGGACAGCGAAGAGGAATCGATTGCCCGCGCCAAGGCCTATATCGAGGCGGGTGCGGACATGATCCAGCCGATCAGCAAAACTTTCAAGGATTCCAGCGGCTTGCGCCGCCTCAAGGCCGCTGTCAGCAAGCCGCTGTCGCTGCAGGTCCTGGGCTGGCTGGAGAAGGAGCTTTCGGCTGATGACCTGCGCGAAATCTCGGGCATGGCGACCTTCCCGCTGGTGCCGCTGATGACGGTGGCAATCGCGTTGCAGCAGAACCTCGCAGCCCTCGCCGCCGCCAAGCACGCCGGCAACCTGCCGCTGCCGATGATGGACCATAAGAAGTTCGCCGACGTGCTCGGCTTCGCCCGCATCACAGAGTTGCAGCACCGTCTGCTGCCGGAAGCGCCCGACTTCCTCAAATCCGCCGCCGAATAAGCAACCAACAGGAAACGATCAGACATGCTTCGTAGAACGCTGGCGGCACTCGCCGCCGCCGCACTCCTCGCTACACCGGCCTTCGCGCTCGATGCCGGCGCCTACAAGGTCGGCTTCGTTACCGACAACACCGGCCCGCTGGCCTTCGCCGGCATGAGTTTCAGCCGTGGCGCAGAACTGGCCGCCGCCCAGATCAGCGCGGGCGGCTATATGGGCATCGGCACCAAACTCGAACTCGTGGAGAAGGAGGGGGCCGGCGATGCCGCGCGGTCCATCCAGTCCTACAACCAGTTGATTGCCGATCGCAGCGTGCTGGCCACATCGTGCTGCATCCTGTCGCCCATCGCAGGCGCGTTGAAGCCGATTGCGCTCAACAACAAGGTGCCGCTCGTTATCTACGGCGCCACCGCGCCAGGGCTGCCGAGCCTGCCCTATGTCTATTCGGTCACCGGTCTGCCCGGCCCGGCCGAGGTTGCGATGTCCAAGCACATCGCGGCCCAGGCCAAGCCGCAAACCGTCGCCTACTTCGTGCTGTCGGACAACGAGGCGTTCCAGGCCCGCTTCAAGGCGAGCCAGGCGGCTATGGAAGCAGCCGGGGCCAAGACCGTCGGCGTCGTCAACGTGCTGTCGGCCGACACCGACTTCACCGCGCCCGCCACCCAGGCGATCGCGCTCAAGCCCGACCTGATGATGGTCTACACCACGCAATCCCCGGCTGCCGGCATCGTCGCGGCGGTTCGGGCGCGGGGCTGGACTGGCATGATGTCGGCCAATGACGCGATTTCGCCGGCCGCCGTCTTCAAGAAGATCGGCCCGCCACTGGCCGGGGTGCCGTTCCCTGTGAATTTCTCGCCCGATGCGTCGGAAACGCCGAAGGCGAAGGGGTTCATCGAAGCCTATACCGCCAAGCACGGTAGCGCGCCCGACCTCTACTCGGCACAGGGCTACACCGCGATCTGGCTGATCGCGCAGGGCCTCAAATCCCTGCCGGGTAAACCGACGCGCGAGGCGCTGGCCACCGCATTGTCGAAGATCACGGTGCTCGAGCATGACGTCTACGGCGGCCTGCCGATCACGGGCGGCCAGGCGGAGACCCGTTACACGCTGTTCCTAAACTGGACGGCGGACGGCAAAATCACGGCCTGGAAGCCTTGAAGAACAACGGATGGATTTTTTCTGCTGCTTTTTTCAGAAACGGAATGCTGTTCTTTTTTGAAAAAAATTACCAAAAAACGTTCATCCGTGCCTGCTTGATCGACACTGGGGTCTTTGTTCGATGGAATTGTTTTTCGCCCAGTTGTTGAACGGGTGTGCGCTTGGCGCCCTCTATGGGTTGTTCGGCATCGGCTTCGGTCTGGTGTTCGCTACAATGGGTATCCTCAACGCTGCCCAGGGCGCCTATGCGTCCTGGGCAGCGATTGTTGCGATGTACGCGATCGACCTGCTTGGGCTGCCGTTTCCGGTCGCTGTGCTGGTGGGGATTCTGGCTGGCGGGATGGTGGCGGTACTGGTCGATCAGATCGGGTTCGAGCCGCTGCGGCGGTTCGGGCCGGGGTTGCACCAGGCGGCAATGCTGGGGGCGCTGATTACCTCGATTGCCTTCTGGATCATGCTGGAAAGCGCGGCAGGGTTTGCGACCGGGCAGCAGTCGCTCGCGTTTCCGCCGGGCTCGTATCCGGCCGCGGTGTTTCATGCGGGACCGATGATGCTGCCGGCGATGCAGGCGATCACCCTGGCAGGACTGGTCGTGGTGGGCGGGGGCATGCATTGGATCAATACGCGCACCCGCTTTGGCGCGGCGATGCGGGCGGTGGGGTGGGACCCGGTGGCGGCGGGGCTGGGGGGCGTGAATGCGCGGGTGATCGTGATCGCCACTGCCTTCCTGTCCGGCGGGATTTCGGGGTTCGCCGGGATATTATCGGGCATTTCGACGGCCAATGTGTCGGCCAGCCTCGGCCAGGGGCTGATGCTGAAGGGGTTCGCGGCCGTCGTGGTGGGCGGCTATGACGACATTCGCGGCACCGCTATCGCGGGGCTGGCGCTCGGCGTGCTGGAGGTGTTCTGCGCGCAATATTTGTCCTCGTCGTGGCGCGACGGGTTTGCCTATGCGCTGCTGCTCGGCTTTCTGATGCTGCGCCCGCGCGGGTTGTTCGGCTCTGCGGGGTTCACGCGGGCATGATGGATATCGTTGAAGACCTCTGGGCGGCTTATGCGAGCACGCTGGGCTTTGCGATGGTGAATGCGTTTTTCGCGCTCGCCACCTATGCCACGCTGTCAGCCGGCATCCTCAGCTTCGGCGCGGTGACGTTTGGCGCGGCCGGCGGGTTTCTGGGTGCGCAGATGGTGCTGCACAGCACGGTTCCGCTGCCGCTGATCTTCCTTGCCGCCGGGCTTGCGGGGGCTGTGGTGTCCCTGCTGGTGGCGATGATCTTTCTGCGGCTGGAGAGCCATTGGATGGCGCTGGCGAGCCTCGCGCTCGTGCTGATCACCCGCGTGGTGGTGCTCAACACGCCAGACCTGACGGGCGGGGTGAACGGGTTGTCGATCCCGCAGCCGCTGCCGCTCGAATGGCTGGCGGGGCTGCTGGTGGTGACGGTGGGGGCGTTCTATGCGCTCGATCGCTCCTGGTATGGCATTGCCGCGCGGGCGGTGCGTGAGGATACGTCGGTCGCGACCTGCATGGGGATCGACCCGCGCCGTATCCAGTTGATCGCCATGGGGATCAGCGGCTTTGTCGGCGGGCTCGGTGGCGTGATGATGGCGTTGATGCTGCAATTCGTCTCGCCCGATACGTTTTTCATTCACGTCGCCTTCACCATGATCGCCGGCGTCGTGCTGGGCGGGTCGCATCACTGGTTCGGCCCGGTGCTGGGGGCCGCCGTGTTCACGGCGCTGCCGACGGTCATGCAGGCGTTCATTCCGGAGATGCAGGATATCGGCAACGGCGCGGCGCTGCTGCTGATCATGATCTTTCTGCCGCGCGGTCTGCTCGACCCGCGCGCGATGCGGCTGCGGCGGGCCCGGAAATGACCCTGCTGGCCCTTGCCGACGTGACCAAATCCTTCGGCGGTGTCACCGCCGTCGGCGGCCTCAGCTTCACCGTGCGCCCCCGCCATGTGGTCGGTCTGATGGGGCCGAACGGTGCGGGAAAAACCACAATCATCAACCTCATCAGCGGTCTGCTGCACCCGGATGCCGGCACCATCAGGCTGGGTGGCCAACCCGTGACGCGCGCCCGGCCGCACGAAATCGCCGGCGGTGGCCTCGCCCGCACCTATCAGAACGTTCGCCTCATCAGCGGGATGACGGCGCTCGAACAGGTCATCGTCGGCAGCTATCTGCGGCGCGGCACCTCTCTGCTCGCGTCCATCCTCCACCTCCCCGCCGCCCGCGCCGCCGCGCGCGCCACGCGGGCCGACGCGATGGACCTGCTCGCCCGCGTCGGCATGGCGGATCGGGCCGATACCCTGGCCGAAACCCTGTCCTACGGGGAACAACGCCGCATCGAGATCGCCCGCGCGCTGGCCAGCCAGCCCAAACTCCTCCTGCTTGACGAACCCACCGCCGGGATGAATGCCGCCGAATCGGCCGAGATCGGCCGCCTCGTTCATGCGTTGCGCGACGATGGGCTTACGGTGCTGATGGTCGAGCACAACATGAGGCTGGTGGCCGATTTCTGCGAACACGTCGTGGTGATGAATTTCGGTCGCAAGATCGCCGAGGGCCCGCCCGCCGCCTGTATCGCCGACCCGGCGGTGCAGGAGGCCTATTTCGGAAAGCAGCGCGATGCTCAGCGTCACCGGGCTTAACGCACGCTACGGCGCCATCCGCGCCGTCAGCGGCATCGACATCGAGGTCGCCAAGGGCGCCTTCGTCGCCATCCTTGGCGCCAACGGGGCCGGTAAGTCCACCACGCTGCGCAGCATCGCCGGCATCCATCGCCCCATCACCGGCGCCATTCGCCTTGAAGGCGAGGAGATCGGCCGTCTGCGCCTGCATCAGGTGGTGCGGCGCGGCCTCGCCTTTGTCCCCGAGGGCCGTATGGTGGTGGCGCCGCTGTCGGTCGAGGACAATCTCTGCCTCTCCGCCTTCGCCGGGCGCGGCAACCAGGCGGCGCTGCTGGCGCGCGTCTATGACCTGTTCCCCCGCCTCGCCGAACGGCGCTGGCAGACCGCCGGACTGATGTCAGGCGGCGAGCAGCAGATGCTCGCCATCGGGCGCGCCCTGATGACGGCGCCCGCCATGCTGGTGCTGGACGAGCCTTCGATGGGGCTTGCGCCGGCCATCGTCGACATTGTGTTCGACGCCATCGTGGCACTCCACAAATCCGGTCAGTCGATCCTGCTGGTGGAACAGAACGCCGCGATCGCATTGTCCGTCTGCGATCACGCCTACGTGATGAAGCGCGGCCTCATCGTCGCCAGCGGCCCACCGGACAGCTTGCGCAACAGCGCCGAGATCGCCGAGGCCTACCTGGGATAAAGGGACTACACAGTGGCCGTGCGGGTGCGCGCCAGGGCGACAAAATAGGCCACCGTCGCCGGCAGTGCGGCGTCGGCGTAGTCGTAGCCCGGGTTGTGCAGCGGGGCTCCATCGCCATTGCCGATGAAGGAGAAGCTGCCGGGCACGCGGGCCAGCAGATGGGCGAAATCCTCCGAGCCCATCAGCGGCGGGCATGTGGCATCGATATCGCTGAACAAGCCGGCGGCGGCGTCAAGCGCGGCGACGGTTTGCTCGGCGTGATTGATGGTAGGAATGAATTCTCGGGTATAGATCACTTCGGCGCGCGCGCCATGCGCCTCGGCGGTGGCTTGGGCGATGCGGCGCATGGCAGCCTCGATGGCGGCGCTGATATCGGGCCGATAGCTGCGGCAATCCCCCAGGATGCGCGCGGTGGTGGGGATCACGTTGCGGGTGCCGTCGGTGAGAAATTCGGTGATGGAGACGACGGCGGGATCGACCGGATCGAGCCGGCGCGCGACGATCTGCTGCAAGGCCTGGACGATGGCGGCTCCGGCAAGGATCGGGTCGATCACCATATGCGGCCGGGCGGCGTGACCGCCGCGTCCATGCACCACGATTTCGAAATTGTCCTCGGCGGCCATCAGCGGGCCCGCCCTGGTGGCGAAACTGCCGAGCGCCATGCCGGGCATGTTGTGGATCCCGTAGGCCTCGTCCATCGGAAAACGGTCAAGCAGCCCGTCGGCCAGCATCGCCTGCATGCCGCGGCCATGTTCCTCGGCGGGTTGGAAAACAAAGTGAACGGTGCCGCCGAACGATGCATCGCGCGCCAGATCGCGCGCCGCGCCGAGCAGGGCGGCGGTGTGGCCGTCATGCCCGCAGGCATGCATCCGGCCTGGATTGCGGCTCGTCCAGGCCGCGCCGGTGGCTTCGGTGATGGCGAGCGCGTCCATATCGGCGCGCAGCCCGATGGCCCGGTTGCCGCCGCGCCTGAGGCTCGCGACCACGCCGGTGCCGCCAATCCCTTCCGTCACCTCGAGGCCGAATTCGCGCAGCCGGGCCGCAACGAAGGAGGCGGTCTCGTGCTCGCCGAAGCCGAGTTCGGGGCAGGTGTGCAGATGCCGGCGCCAGGCGATCACGTCGTCCATGTCAAACCACCTCATCCGGCCGCAGCCGGCACAGAGCGGCCAAAGCCGCAGTTTCGATTTGCAGCGTGGCGTGGCCGATGCGGAACCGGGCGGCGAGGCCGTCACCAGCCGCCTGTATCAGGTGCTGGTCGTCGGCGGTCTCGGCCCGCACCAGATGGGCGGTGAGGGCGATTTCGGTGGTCGACAGCGCCCAGATATGCAGGTCATGCACCTCCAGCACGCCAGGCAGCCCGCCGAGGTAGCGCTGCACCTCCGCGCGGTTGACCCGGCGGGGTACGCCGTCGGTCGCGAGGTGCGCCGCCTCCAGCAGGATCGACCAACTGCTGCGCACGATGACGATGACGATCACCAGGCTGATCGCCGGATCGAGCCATTGCCAGCCGGTCAGCGCGATCAGCCCGGCGCCGATCAGCACGCCGGCCGAAACCGCCGCGTCAGCCACCATGTGCAGGAAGGTGGCGCGGATATTGAGATCGTCATGCCCGCGGCTGAACAGCACGGCGGTCAGTCCGTTGATGACAATGCCGGCCGCCGCTGCGATCATCACCGGCATCGGCACCAGCATCCCAGGCGCGAACAGGCGCTGCGCTGCCTCGACCGCGATGGCGCCGGAACTGATGAGCAGCACCACCGCATTGGCGAGAGCGGCCAGGATCGAGAACCGCCCCCATCCATAGGTGCGCGCCATAGAGGGCGCGCGCATGCCCAGGATGGCCGCCGCCCAGGCGAAGAGCAGGCCCAGCACATCGCCGAAATTATGCGCCGCATCCGCCAGCAGGGCCATCGACCCGGCTGCGAGGCCGACCCCGATCTGCGCCACAACGAGGGTGATGTTGAGCGCGGCGCCCGTCGCGAAGGCGGCGCCGAACCGTGCGGGCGCATGATGGTGATGGCCAGGGCCATGATCATGGGCGTGCCCGTGGTGGTGCGCATGATGCGCGGCGTGGTCATGCGTATGATTGTCGCCATGGTCATGCCCATGGCCGTCGTGGTGCCCGCCCGACATGGCCGCTCCTGTCGCTGTTGGCCTCACTGCCTGCATGCCTCAAGCCGCGCTGCGTGGCAAATCAACGCCCTTGCTTTTTCGAATTGTTTAGGAAATTGTATCGTTATATGCATTAATTGCGTATTAGTTTATTTACGGCATACAGGAGATCCCGATGGGCACCCCATTTACCCGGCCGCAACTGGTCCGCGACATCAACAATGCCTTCAACCCCGAGCGGATCGGCGCCACAGCCGACCAAGTGGCAGGTCTTGCGCCGGGATCCGATGCGTTTGACATCGTGCATGCCCTCGGCCTGTTCCAACTTCCCTCCGATGAGGAACTGGTGAAATACCGCGCCGACCTGCAAGTGCCGGAATTGCACAAGGCAATCCTCGCGCTTGCGTTCAACGCCTCGATCAGCGGCAAGATTCCGTTACATTTTGCTATCGTTACTGGGCACGCCGAAATTATTTCTGTCAGCACGTCGGACACACTGATTTCGGTTGTGTTGACACGCGTCGATTAATGTCATGTATTGTTGTCTCGTTGAGAAAACCGGCGTGAGGCAAGCGCGACCGGACAGCTGGCACGGGGCCGGTTGGCACAAGGTCGTTCGGCGGCCTTGGCGGCGCAGACGGGAGGCAAGGTGCCGGATCACGGGTTTTCACGAGCAGGCGTCTCTGAGCCGTCTTTCGCTTGGGAGCATGAACCGGACAGGCATGTTCCGGTCACTCTGCCGCGCGCCGGGGTGGAGCCTGAGCTGCGTCGCGTCACCGTGCTGTTCGCCGACATCGAGGGCTCCACCGCCCTCATCCAGGATCTTGACGCCGAAGATGCCGCCGACCTGATCGACCCGGCGCTGCGCGCCATGATCGACGCCGCCGAGCGCTTCGACGGCGCGGTGAGCCATCGCGGTGACGGCATCATGGTGGTGTTCGGCGCCCCCACGGTGGCCGAGGACCATGCGCTCCGCGCCTGCCTTGCGGCGCTGGCGATGCGCGATGCGGTGGCTGCGAATGCGAGCACCGTCAAGCTGCGCGTTGGCATCCATTCCGGCACCGTGGTGTTTCGCCCGGTACGGATCAATGGTGCCCTGGTCCAGGATGCGGTCGGCATCGCAGTGCATATTGCCGCCCGGCTCGAACAATCCGCCGCCACGGGGATGATCTGCATCAGCGATTCGGTCGTCACCCTGGCCGGCAACTACCTGCGCACTGCGCCGCTGAAGGCCATACAGGTCAAAGGGATCGAGGCACCGGTGGCGCGCCACCGGCTTGAAGCTGCAGACCCTTCGGCCAGCCGCTGGGCGGTGCGCGCCGCGCGCGGCCTGTCCCCCTTCGTCGGCCGCGTTGCGGAGTCTGCGGCCCTGACCGAGGGGCTCGGTGGCAGCGGCCTGCGCTCGGTCCAACTCGTCGGCCCCGCCGGTATGGGCAAGTCCCGCCTGATCCACGAATTCCTGCAAAGCGCCTGCACCCGCGATTGCCACGTCATCGTCTGGGCCGGCGACCATCTGCGCCATTTCGCACCCTTCCAACCCGTCACATCCTGGCTGCGCGCCTGGCTTGGCATCCGCGACGCCGACACGCGCGACGAAGCGCGCGGCAAACTCAGCGCGGGGCTCTTCGCCCTGGGCCGCCTCGATGGCGCAGATATCAGCCTCCTCGAACGGCTGCTCGGCCTCGGCTGCGGGCCGGCGCCGCGCAACCACATCGATTTCGGTGGCACTATCGCGGCCGTGATGCAGGCCCAGGCGCAAGGTCGCCAACTCGTACTGGTCTGCGAGGATGCGGACCGCTTCGACCCCGCCGTGCTCGATCTGCTCGAAAGCGCGCTGCCCCAGTTGCTCGCCGACGGGCCGCTGCTGGTCAGCGCCAGCCGCATGCGCGTCCGCTTCGCCGGCATCCCGCCCGGCGCCACCCGGCTCATCGCGCTCGCCCCGCTCAGCGACCACGAGGCCACCGCCATGCTCGCCGCCATGCAGAACGGCAGCGGCGCCGTGGCCGGAAAGGCCGCTGACATCCTCGACAAGGCGGGCGGCAACCCGCTGTTCATCGAAGAAGTCGCCCCCATAATGGCCCAGGGTCTCGCCGAAGCCGAGAGCGGCCTGCCCGAAATCCCGGACCGCATCGACGAACTCATCGCCGATCGCCTCAACCGCCTGCCGGGCGAACTGCGCAAACTGGTTCAGCTCTGCGCCGTGATCGGCCACGATGTGCCGCAGCGCGTGCTGGCCACGCTCAGCGGGCTCGAACACACCGCACTGAGCGCGGCACTGGCCCGCCTCGCCGACGAACAACTGCTCTACGAGAGCCGGCAGTACCCTGACCCGCAATTCACCTTCAAACATGCGCTCACCCGCGAGGTCGCATACCGCACGATGCTGGCCGCGCGCCGGCGCACCCAGCATCAACGCATCGTCGACATCCTCGCCGCCGGCGACCAGGCCGCCATTGCGCGCGATATCGACGAATTGTGCCACCACGCGCTGCGCGCCCAGCGCTGGGAACAGGCGGTGCAGTTCCTGCGCATCGCCGGGCGCGAGGCGATGGCCCGTGCGGCCTTCCAGGCCGCCCTCACCGCCCTGAAGAAAGCACGCGAAGCCAGCTCGAAACTTGGGGACGCCACCCGCCTGCGTCTCGATGTGCTGACAGAACTGCATCAACTGATCCGCATCTGCGGCAGCTACGCCGAACTCGGCCCGGTGCTGGATGAAGCGCAAATGCTGGCCGAACAGCTCGATGACCGCACCCGGTTGACCGAACTGCTCGCCACCCGGGTGCACATGTTCAACATCCTCGGCCGCCTCGACGAGGCCATCGCGCTCGGCGAGCGAACCCGCGTCGCAGCGCGCGCCCAGGACGACACCTACCTGCTGCTCAGCGCCTCCTTCTTTACTGGCCAGTCCTACTTCAACGCCGGCCAGCTGGCCGACGCGGAACGGGTGCTGAGCGAAATGCTTGACACCGTCGACCGCCTGGCCGCCGCCGGGGAAACCGGCATGGCACTCACCGTCCATCGCAATCTCGGCCACGGCACCCGTGCGATGGCCCGCGCCATGCGCGGCGCCCATGCCGCCGCCCTGGACGACATCGAGGCCGCGCGCCACCATGCCATCCGTTCGCCGCGCCCCTATGACCGCATCTTCATGGCCGCCGCCGAAGGCTATGTCGCCGCCGAGCGCCGCGAACCCGATGTCGCGGCCGACGCCTTTCAGGCCGCGATCGAACTCGGCGAGGCCTCCGGCATCAGCCAGCTCCGTCCTCCCGTGCTCGCCGGCCTGGGTCACATCATGCTCACCCGCAGCCAGACCGCCGCGGCCAGCGAAATGCTCTCTGCCGCCCATCGCCTGGCCTGCACCGAGCAGCGCTGGATGTTCCAGACCTTCGCCGCCACCGGCATGGCGCTGGCCGGCCTCGCGCTGCACGAACCCGACCTCGCCCTCAATTTCGCCGATGACGCCATCGCCCTGGCCGAACGCTATGGATTCCATGGCTTCCGTATCCCCTCGCTGCGGGTGCGTGGCATGGTCCTCGCGATGACCGGTGGCCGGGCGGCCGAGGGCCATGGCCTGCTGCGCCGGGCGATCGAGACCGGCCAGGCCCTCGGCATGGACGGCGAAGTCGCCCGCTGCCATGCCGCCCTGGCGGCCGTCGGCGCCCCCGACGCCGCCCATCATCTTGATCTGGCCCGCAGCCTGCACGCAGCGATGGGCCTTGCCGGCCATTTTGCCCGCGTCGAAACCGCGATCGGCCTTGGCCACCTTCCGTATCTCTGACCCCCGGTTCCCCCCTCGGCCGATCATGCGTTAGTCTGCACCAAAACGTCCCCGGGAGGCACTGACATGCCCATCACGATCCAGCCGATCGAGCCCGATCGCCCCATCGAGTTTGGGGCCGAAGTCCTCGGTGCTGACCTCAGCCGACCGCAAACCCAAGCCGAGGTGGCCGCCATCGAGGCCGGCATGGATCGTTTTGCCGTCCTCGTCTTCCGCGACCAGCGCATCGACGATGACCAGCAGATGGCGTTCAGCCGCAATTTCGGCCCGTTGGAAACCGCCAGCGGCGACATCATGCAAGGCGCGGCCCGCCGCCTCGGCAACGAAGTCAACGACATATCCAACCTCGACCGCGACGGCCGTCTCCGCGCGCGCGATGACCGCGCCCGCCTGTTTGGCCTCGGCAACATGCTGTGGCACTCCGACAGCTCCTTCAAGGCGACGCCGTCGAAATACTCGCTGCTCTCGGCACGCATCATCCCCGATCACGGCGGCAACACCGAGTTCGCTGACATGCGCGCCGCCTGGGACACGCTCGACCCTGCCCTGCAGACCCAGGCGCGCGACCTCGTCTGCGAACACAGCCAGCTTTACTCGCGCGGCTCCCTCGGCTTTTCCGATTTCACGGCCGAGGAACAGGCGCGCTTCGCCCCTGTGCCGCAACGCCTGGTCCGCCGCCATGCCGTCACCGGCCGGCTCTCGCTCTTCCTCGCCTCCCACGCCGGCGCCATCCAGGGCTGGCCAATGCCCGAGGCCCGCATGCTGCTGCGCGACCTGACCGAAATCGCCACCGAGCGCCGCTTCGTCCATGTTCATCACTGGCGACAATGGGATGCCGTGATGTGGGACAACCGCGTCACCATGCACCGCGCCCGCCGCTACCCGTCCGACCAGGTGCGGGATATGCACCGCACAACCATCGCCGACACTGGTCCCACGCTCGAACAACCCGTCTGAGGACACCCGCCGCATGACCGCCAATCCACGCTGGACCCGCCGCCCCCAAGGCTCGACCTGGGGCGATTGGGGGCCCGACGACCAACTCGGCCGCCTTAACCTCCTCACCCCCGAAAAAGTCCTGCAAGGCATCGCCGAGGTCAAAACCGGCAAGAATTTCTGCCTCTCCCTCCCCCTCGACTATCCGGGCGGGCAGATCATCAACCCCCGCCGCCCCCCGCCCGAACTCCGCCCCACGATGCGCGAGGGCAAGCCCAACATGAACGTCCCGCTGCGCTGCTTCGACCCGCTGGCACTCGATGTCATCTGCGACGACCAGGTGCTTCTCACCCTGCAATACTCCACGCAGTGGGACTCGCTCGCCCATGTCGGCCAGATGTTCGACGTCGACGGCGACGGCAAACCGGAGGACGTCTACTACAACGGCTATCGCGCCGGGGTGGACATCATCGGCCCCGTCGTGTGGGACGAAAAAGGCCGCGACACGCCCACCGCGTCGGGCAAACACGTCGGCGCCACCTATCTTGGGGTGGAGAACATGGCCGCCTCCTGTGTCCAGGGCCGCGCCGTGATGGTCGACCTCGAGGCCCATTTTGGCCGCAGCGGCAAAGTTGTGGGCTACGAGGACTGGATGTCCGTGCTCGAAAAGGACCACGTCGTCGTCGAACCTGGTGACATGGTCTGCATCCGCACCGGCTTTGCCCAGCTCCTGCTCGACATGAAAAAACAGCCCGACCGCGATGTGCTGTTCAACACCACCTCGGCGCTGGATGGCCGGGACGATCGCCTGCTGCAATGGATCACCGACAGCGGCGCCGTCGCCATGCTGGCCGACAACTACGCTGTCGAAGCCCAGCCGGCCCGCCCCGGCACCGGAGATCCCTGCGCCAGCCTGCCGCTGCACGCCCATTGCCTGTTCAAGCTCGGCTGCTATCTCGGCGAGATGTGGTACCACAGCGAACTTGCGGACTGGCTGCGCGCCCATGGCCGCAACCGCTTCCTGCTCACCGCGCCCCCGCTGCGCCTCCCCGGCGCCGTCGGCTCCCCGGCGACCCCGGTGGCGACTGTGTAACCCTCAGACCTTCTTCAGAAACTCCGTCTTCAACACGAGACCCTTGATCTTCTCGGCGTTGCACTCGATCAAGCCTTCCTCGCCCGTGATGCGGATGTTCTTGATCAGAGTGCCACGTTTAAGGGTCGCGGAGGTGCCTTTCACCTTGAGGTCCTTGATCACCTGCACCGAATCGCCATCCTGCAGCGGCGTGCCGTTGCAATCGCGAACCACACTATCGTCCGACATGCTCAAATCTCCTTCAGGGGCGGCGCAAGCCCGCGCAATGCCACGCTGCTACTGCACAAGCCTACCGCGCGTCAAAATCACCTTCCCATCTGCCCTCGCCCGCCGCACACTCGCCGCATCGATGCAGGAGCCGCGCCCATGACCACCATCCAGATCGGCGAAGAAGCCATCGCCCGCTTCGCCCAGGCCGCCATGCCGACCTCAGCACCCGCCACCACGCGGGATCGCGGCCTCGGCCCCTTCAAGCGCCTCGTGCTCCGCGGCGCCACCGTGCTCGACGGCACCGGCGCCCCCGCCTGGGGCCCGGTTGACATCGTTGTCCAAGGTGGCCGCATCACCGAGATCCAGCGCGTCGGCACTCCCGGCGTCAAAATCAAGCCCGCCGGCCGTCCCGCCCCCGGCGACCATGAGATCGACTGCGAAGGCAAATACGTCACCCCCGGTTTCATCGACTGCCACGGCCATGTCGGTGTCGCCTACCACAGCAGCGTGGGCCCGCAGCCACCGGCCGACTACGTCTACAAGCTCTGGCTCGCCCACGGCGTCACCACCATCCGCGAAGCCGGTTGCCTCAACGGCCTCGCCTGGACCCTCGACCAGAAGCAGCGCGCCGCCCGCAACGAGATCGCCGCGCCCAACATGGTGATCCACTCATACTTTCCTGCCGTCCCCGACATGATGAAAACAATTTTTACGCCCAGCCAGGCGCGGGACTGGGTGCGCGCCATCAAGGACAAGGGCGCCGACGGCATCAAGTTCTTCGGCGCGGCGCCCAACATCATGGAAGCCGCTCTCGACGAAGCGAAAACCCAGGGCCTGCGCACCTGCTGCCACCACGCCCAACTCGCCGTGAGCCGCATGAACGCCCTCACCACGGCCAAATGGGGCCTGACCAGCGCCGAGCACTATTACGGGCTGCCCGAAGCCCTTTTCGAAAAAACCACCATCCAGAACTTCCCGGATAACTACAACTACGGCGACGAATATCTCCGCTTCTCCGTCTCCGGCCAGATGTTCCAGCAGGCCGCCCAACCCGGCAGCCAGAAATGGAACGACACGCTCGACGCCTTCCTTGAAACCGGCTTCACCTTCGTGCCCACCTTCAACATCTACGAAGCCAACCGCGACGTCATGCGCGCCCGCCGCGCCGATTGGCACGAGCGCTACACCCACGACACCGTCTGGAAATTCTACCAACCCGCCCGCGGCGCCCATGGCTCCTACTGGACCAACTGGACCACCCAGAACGAACTCGACTGGAAACAGCACTACCGCCTGTGGATGACCTTCATCAACGACTACAAAAACCGCGGCGGCCGCGTCTGCGCCGGCTCCGATTCAGGCTTTATCTTCCAACTCTACGGCTTCGGCCTGATGCGCGAATTCGAACTTCTCCAGGAAGCGGGGTTCCACCCCCTCGAAGTGCTCCGCGCCGCGACCTCTCACGCTGCCGACCTGCTCGGCATCGGCGATGAAACCGGCACGCTCGAAGTCGGCAAACGCGCCGACATTCTGATCCATGACCAGAACCCGCTCGCCGATTTCAAACTCCTCTACGGCACCGGCGCCATGCGCATGAACGAGACCACCGGCGCCGTCGATTGGACGCACTGCTTGTCCACGACCATCAAGGACGGGCTGGTGTTCGATACGCGGCAACTTCTCGATGACGTCGAGAAAATGGCGCAAGATTCGAAGCAGTAAGCATGTTCTTTTTTGGAAAAAAGAACCAAAAAACTTCTGTCCGTTTGGCACCGAGTGGGGGAAAATGCTCAATCGAAATAGGTGAACATCTTTTTGCTTCTTTTCCTGCAAAAAAAGAAGCCCTTCCCTCATGACTGACTTCATCCTGCTAACCGGCTTCCTCGGCAGCGGCAAAACCACCCTCCTCGTCGATTTCCTTCGCCACCCCGAGGCCGCCGACACCGCCGTCATCGTCAACGAAGCCGGCGAAATCGACATCGACGGCGCCGTCATCGCCGCCGATGCCGGCGACCTCCCCATGGCCATGCTCGCCAACGGCTGCGTCTGCTGCTCCATCGCCAATGACCTGCTCTACACCATCGAAGCCCTTATCGCCGCCCGCGCCGCGCAAAACCTCCCCCCTTTCCGCCGCATCGTGCTGGAAACCAGCGGCCTCGCCCAACCCGGCCCCATCATCCGCTCCCTCGGCGAACTCGGCCCCCTCGGCATGCGCGTCCACGTTATCGCCACATGCGATGCAGCCGCCCCGGTCTTTGAGCAGGATGGCTTCGAAACCGCCGCCGCCCAACTCACCGCCGCCGGCACCATCGTTCTCACCAAACTCGACCGCGCCGACCCACGCGCCATCGCCCATCTCGACGCCAGCCTCGCCGGCATCAACCCGCTCGCCACCCACCTCATCGAACCTGACTCAGCACGGCGCGCCCTTCTCGCCTTCACCACGGATGCCCCTGCCAGAACCATCCCCACCCTGATCGAAGGACACCCCCGCATCACTGTGCTTACTGCCCGCATCGACGGGGCACCCATCGACGCCATCCTTGAATGGCTCGAAAATCTCTCGGGCCTGGCCGGCGAACGCCTCCTGCGCCTTAAAGGCGTCCTCGCGCCCTCAGACATGCCGGAACGGCTGCTCTTTCAGGCGGTCGGCAGCACCTTTGACGCTCCGCGCCGCTTCACCGGCACAGCAGCCAATGGCCTCGTCCTCATCGCACGTGATCTCCGGGCCGACGACATCGCCGCCCTGCAGCCCAGTTTTCCCCTCGTCCTCACCAGCCAACCCGCTGGCCCCTTTACGCCCCCGACCAAACCAACCCTCCGCGCCCTCTAGATCGGGATGCCTTCGCCCCTCAGAAGGCATCCCGATCTAGGCCCCTTCCGGCACCACAGGCAGCATCACGGTGAACACCGCCCCGCCATCACGGTTTTCTGCCCGGATCTGCCCGCCCATGTCGCGCACGATCCGGTAGGAGATCGACAAGCCGAGCCCCGTCCCGCTCCCCAGCGGCTTGGTGGTGAAAAACGGTTCAAACAGCCGCCCCATCGCGTCCGCCGCAATACCCCCCGCCTGGTCCGCCACCGCGATCTCGACCGCACCCTCCGTGCTCGTCACCAACACAGTGACTTCGCGCTGCGGTCCATCCCGCCCATCGGCCGGCCCATAGGCATCCACGGCATTGGAGACCAGGTTCATGATCACCTGCTCGAACGGCGCCTCATGCCCCAGCACCCACACCGGTTCCTCAGGATAGCGCAACCGGATCCGCACCTGCCCCGCCTGCACCCGCCGTTCAATGATCGCCAATGCATCATCGATCGCATTCAGCGGATCGAACGGCGCCGCCGGCGCGGTATCGCTGCGGCTGAACGCCCGGATGCGCCGGATCACCGCGTCCGCCCGTTCGACCAGCCCGGCAATCTTCGCCACCCGCGCAAGGACTTTCTCGCGCCCCGGTGTCGCCTCGGGGATTTCAAGAGACAACGTCTCGGCATGCAACTCGATCGCGGCCAGCGGTTGGTGCAATTCATGTGCGATACCGGCCGCCATCTCCCCCAAGAAGGTGAGCTTCGACGACTCCTGCAACTGATCCCGCATCCGCGATTCCACCGTCACATCGACGACAACCCCAGCGATAATCGCTACCGAACTCTCCCATCGTACCAAGAATCCCGAGTCCCTTACGCGCACCTCGTTCCCGCTGCGCGTTGTCACCGTGTATTCGAACACAGCCTGCCCCTCGGTCAGCACCTGCTGCGTGAAGGTTCGGCTGTCTTCGCGAAACGACGGCGATGCCACCGAGGCCAGGAACCCCGGCCCTGCCAACTCCTCCATCGTATAGCCCGTGATCCTGGACGCACTTTCCGTGAAGAATTTCTCTACCAGTTCAGCACCGCCGTCCGGTAGCAACCGAAGCCGCAACTCGTAGAGCGCCACCGGCGAATTTGTCGTCAGGCTCTCAAGCCGCCGCCGCGACTCGCCGAGCGCCGTCATATCCCGGAAGACCGCGACAAAGCGCCCCTGCCCAGATTGCCCCGGAAACCCCAACACCGGAGTGGACACGACCGATACCCAGATCATGGCGCCATCCGCCCGGAACATCCGATACTGAATCGGCTCCAGATGCAGGTCGTTGCGCAGCAACCGCTCCATGCGTTCGTTGCGGATGGGCAGATCCTCCGTGTGATACCGCAGCAACGACGGGTCGGCCAGCAGCGTCTCCGCCTCAATCCCCAGCATCGTCACACAGGACGGCGAGACATAGGTGAACCGCTGCCGGCCGACCGCATCGAATTCCCACATGATCACCACATCGCGCAGGCTCTCAGCAAGTTCCGTCATACGCAGCAGCCCGCGCTCCGCCTCCGCCCGCCCAACCTTCTCCGCCCGCTTGTGCCGCCAGATCACGCCCAGCCCCAGAGCCAAGGCATACACGAGAAAAATGCGCCCCCATAGCGGCAGCACATTGCCTGCCAGCATCCTCTGCGCCATCGACGCACGCTGTCCGACCGTCGCCTCGTCGATCGACATCGCGACCACCAGCCCAAGTTCGTGAACCTTGCGCAACGCCACCAAATGCTGCGCGCCCGCGCCGTCCACCACCCGGGCATCCACCCGCCCCGTCGCCGCCACTTCCGCGAAAAGCGCCGCCGGCGGCATCGGCATCTCCGGGGCGGAACTGCCAAGCAACACCCCGTCAGCCCGGAACAAGGCTGAATTCCCGACCCGGCCACCCTCGATCCGCGGTTGCATATCCACCAGCGACGCCGGATTCATGCCGAGCACCGTTACCGCGACCAACCGCCCTCCGCCGTCCCGCAGCGCTCGCGCATAGTGCACCACCGGCGTCTTTATGTTCCGCCCGATCTCCACATCCGAGATGAAACTGGCCAGCCCGCCCTGCACCATCATCGAAAAATATTGCCGGTCCGCCAACGACATGCCAACACGCACGCGCTCGTCCGAGTGCCATGACATCCGGCCCGAGGCATCGAGGGCAAATACCGCTCGCGCCTGCGTCAAAGGCCGTGCCAGATCGGTCTTCACCTCAGCTACCGCCGCAAGATAGGCCGGCCCCTCATTGTCGCTCCACTCGACCCGCCCTGTGGCGATCACCCGCACCAGGCCATGCAACGCGTCGAACACCAGGAACCGTCGCTCCATCAAATCGGCGCGCAAATCCGCCTCGGCACCCACCGCACTGGCCGCTTCGCTCTGCGCTGCGGAAAGCGTTGCCTTGCTCGTGAGCAACCCATATGTCCACAGGCCGAGCGCCACGAGCAGCGGCACCAAGAGCACAATCACAGCTTGTTTGAGAGACGGCGACGGGCGCAGCATAAGTGCCGCCCTGGTCATCATGTCCGCCGGGACGGTGCATACTGCTTTGATCGAGGCCGCGAACTGCGCACGCCAGTCTTTACGCGCCACGAGTTGAACGCCCCGGAACGATGATCGTGGCACGAAACTCGGTGCCAGCGTGGGCCGCTCTCTGCAACACACCGCCGGCGGCCTGAGTCAGCCCCGCTGCGTTGCCGCTCCCCGTTTCACCGCGCGGCGAATAAAGCGCACGGGTCACCGCAACGTCAAATGTCAGGTTCTCCGCGGCATCCCCCACCGTCACGGTAATCACCGCATTGCGCTCGGCGACCGCATTGGCCTCCACAATCACTGCCGCAAGGGCGGGTTCCAGCAGTCCAGCGTCAACCGCGACATCCAAACCCGTATCCACCACGACGGAAATCGGTCGCGGCAAAATCTCACTCAGTGCGATCGCCGCATTGACAACCCGCACCGGGGAACCCGCGGGCAACGCCTCCTCCACTGCCGGCGCCGGCAGCGAGACCGCCACCTTGCCCCGCCGCGCCGCAACAGCCGCATGCGCCTCACGCACCACCTTGCCCAGATTCTGAGGCCGGAACGGCTTCTGGAGAAAAGCAAAAATACTGTTGCGCCCAGCATTGAACGCCACATCGGAGGTGGCGTGCGCAGTGATCATGACCACCTCGATCGCGCGCGCCTCCGGTGTGCTGTCGCGCAGTTCAGCGGCCAGTTGCAGACCATCCTTGCCCGGCATCCGCAGATCGGACACCACCACCGTGATCCCCTCATCCGCAGCCACCCGCGCCAGCGCGGTATCGACATCATGCACAGCGCTGGCCTGGATCCCCGTTACCGAGAGAAACGCCGACAGCGCCGCCGCGACCTCCACATCGTCATCCACCACAAGAACGATCAGCGGCAAATCAGCCACGCCGCTTTCGGTCGTCCCGGCCTCCTTGTCTTGATCACTCACCGAAGCCGAACTCCTGTAACCCGCAGGTCTGCGCCCGTCACGCGCCGCACCTCGACGGAAAGCCTAAAACCCAGCCTACCACGGCCATCGGGCCCACATTTTTTAAATAGTTAGCACGAGGGCAGGTCGGATCGCGGGGTACTCTGCATTATTTTTAGTCATTTTTTGTCCCCGCCGATGGAATGCGCGCGCCCACCAGTCGCCAAATCCGGCAGCAGCGCCGTCAGCAAACCGATCGCCGGGAGGAACGACGCGATACCGTAGACAAATCCGATACTCGTCCGATCCGCAATCCACCCCATCCCCGCAGCCCCAACGCCGCCGAGCCCGAAGGCAAAGCCGAAGAATATCCCCGCGATCATCCCCACCCGCCCCGGCACTAACTCCTGCGCATAGACCATGATCGCCGGAAACGCCGAGGCCATCAGCAGGCCGATGATCACCAGCAGCACATCGGTCATCAGCAGGTTCGCATAAGGCAGCGCCAAGGTGAACGGCAGCACGCCAAGGATCGAAATCCACATCGTCGCCTTCCGCCCCACGCGATCCGTCAATGATCCGCCGAGCAGCGTCCCGGCGGCGACTGCTGCTGAAAAGACGAACAAATGCATCTGCGCTTCGGGCAAACCGATATCGAACCGATCCATCAAATAGAAATGCAGGTAGGAGCCCAGGGATGCCGTGTAGACGTTCTTGGAAAACGTCAGCGCCGCAAGGATCACGATTGCGAAGATCACCCGCTGGCGCGACAGCACAACCCCGCCCGCTCCCTTCGCCCGCGCCCGCAACGGCGTGTTTGGCATGTTGGTGCGATACCAGAACCCCACCCGCGTCAACACCAGCATGCCCACCAGCGCCGCCGCCGAAAACCACGCCACCGACGACTGCCCGCGCACCAGCACAACCAGACTCGCCAGCAACGGCCCGATCGCACTGCCCGCGTTGCCGCCGACCTGGAACACCGACTGCGCCATGCCATACCGCCCGCCCGACGCCGCCCGCGCCACCCGCGATGATTCGGGATGGAACACCGCCGAGCCCAGCCCGACGAGCGCCGCCGATACCAGGATCAGTTGGTAGCTGTGCGCCACCGACAGCATCAGCAGCCCGATCAGCGTCGACCCCATGCCCACCGCAAGCGAAAATGGCATCGGCTTGCGATCCGTCATCATCCCCACTGCCGGCTGCAGCAAGGCTGCCGTCAATTGGAACGTGAGCGCGATCAACCCGATCTGCGTGTAGTCGAGCGCGAAATCCTTTTTGAACATTGGATAAAGCGCCGAAATCATCGACTGCATCATGTCGTTGAGCATATGACAAAAACTGAGCGCGATGATCACCGGCATTACCGTCACAGCGGCAGGTGGCGGGACGATCACGCCATCCGTTGCATCGGCGACGGCTCTTTTCATGGGATCATTTCCTCAGTTCATCGCCAAACTAGGACGATCCGCGTCAACCGCGCTACAACCGAGGCGTGCGCCGGGTGCAGATCAGGGGAGAACCGGCTCAAGGATCGCCTCCTTGCGGTTCGGCCGGCAACAGCCCAGGCCAACCCCGCGTTCGGTCGCGCTCCTGCGCCACAGTCAACTGCCGCGGCCCATCGGCTACCCCGCGCCGCGCGGGCAATGGCTGTCGCGCCTCGCTGACCCAACAATCCACCGTCGCCAGGCTGCGCGTGCAGAACAGTGGCGCTTCCGGCGGCGACTCGATCTCGCGGCACCATGTCTTGCCCTGGTCCAGCCGGACCAGCGAACAATCCCGCCCCGTCAGCCCCGAATAAGCGATATCCGGCATCGTCCGCCCGAACAGCGGCACGACAGCGATACTCGCCCCCGACAGAATCGCATCGACCGGCCCGGTGCAGGCACCGAGCAGCAACACGACCACGACAGCATGAGAACACCAAGGCATCGAACCATCTTGGCCGCAAAAAATGAACAAAACGTTGCGCTCCCCGCCACTCCGAGCGCAGCGTTCAAATAAAAAATACGCCGGAGGCCAGCCAGGCTCATCCGCCTCGCTTTGCCCATGCTCGCCGGCTGGCTCTGCCCCCTCCACGCTGGGAGTTTGCTCCGAGGGGGCGGGCCTTGTATGGTTTGGCGCTCCGGTTGTGCCGGGCATGCCAGAGGGATCGCCGTGTCTGATATCTTCGCCGAAGTCGATGAGGAACTCCGCGCGGATCGCGCGCAGAAACTCCTGAAGAAATATGGCGGCGTGCTGATTGGCGCGGCCGCGATCGTCGTTGTCTGCGTCGCGGGCTGGCAGGCATGGCGGGCGCATGAGACGCGCGAAACCAACCGTGTCGCCGCGATCTTCCTCGAAGCGACGAAATCCGCCGCTGCCGCCCCGGGTGTCGTCCGCGACACCGCGCTCATTGAACTTGACCAGATCGCCCGCGAAGGCAGCGCCGGATATCGCACCCTGGCCCGCCTGCGCGCCGCCTCTCTGCGGTTCGACGCCGGGGAAAAGGATGCCGCCCTGCGCCTGTGGGATGACGCCGCGAACGACACCGCCGGCGATCCGGTGCTGCGCGATCTCGCCCAGTTGCTCTGGGTCTGGCACCAGATCGACAGCGGGCCACCCGACGTGCTGCGCTCCCGCCTGTTCAAACTCACGGCCCCCGACGCCGCTTGGCGCCCACTTGCCGAGGAGGCGCAGGCGCTGCTTGATCTGCGCGAGGGCCGCAAAGCCGCGGCGCGGGACATCCTCAAGCGCCTGTCCGCCGATCCTGCTGCGCCGGATGGCGTGCGCGGCCGGGCCGGCGGCCTGCTCGAACGGTTGTCGGCGGAACTCGGTGACTGATCGCGTTGCCCGTTTCTCCGTCCATGATGCGGCTTTCATGAATATCATGTTTCTGGAACGATGATGTCCTACAAGCATTTCCTGCGTGCCGCCCTGCTGCTCCCCGTGCTCGGCGGTTGCTCCCTGATCGATGAATGGATGGGGGCCGAGAAGGTTCCGCTGCCAGGGACACGGGTTGCCGTGTTGACCGCCAATGAGGAATTGAAGCCCTCGCCCGGCACGCCGCGCGTAACCCTGCCGCCGCCCGCGATCAATGCGGAATGGCCGCAGTCCGGCGGTTTGACCACGCATGATATGGAACATCCCGCCCTGCGCGATGGCGCGGTTCCGGCATGGTCGGGCACGATCGGGGCCGGCGGCGGATATCGGCGTAAGATTACCTCGCAGCCGGTGGTTGCGGGTGGGCGGGTATTCGCCTTCGACAGCGACGCGGTGGTGTCAGGCTTCGATGCAGGCAGCGGCGCATCGTTGTGGAGCGTTTCGACCAAGGGCGACGAGGATCGCAGCACCAATGTCGGCGGCGGCATCGCCTTCGATGGTGGCGTCATCTATGTCGCAACGGGCCGGGCCGATGTGCTGGCGCTCAACGCCGCCGACGGCAAAGTAAAATGGCGGGCCCGCCTGCCGGCCCCGGCGCGCTCGGCGCCGACGGTGGCCGCTGGCTTGTTGTTCATCCCTCTGCTCGACAACCAGATGGTTGCCGTATCGGTGACAGATGGCGGCAAGACGTGGTCGTATCAGGCGCGCGCCGCCGAACCGGTGGTGCTCGGCCTGCCGGCGCCGGCATTCAGCGATGGGCTCGTGGTGGCAGGGTTTGGGTCGGGCGAATTGGTGGGGCTCAATCCGCTTGGCGGCGCGGTGGTGTGGAGCGACAGTCTTGCGGCGTCGCGCGGGCGGAACAGCTTGGCGGATATTTCGACGATCCTGGGACGGACGGTGATCAAGTCGGGCCGGGCTTTCGCGGTCAGCATGGGCCAGCAGCTTGCGGCCCTTGATCTGCGCAGTGGGCGTCGGTTGTGGGAGCGCGATATCGCAGCGTCCGAGTCGCCTTGGGTGGCTGGGGACTGGATGTTCCTGGTGACCATCGCCGGGCAGGTGCTTTCGGTCTCCCTGGTCGATGGACGGATCGGCTGGGTGACGCAGTTGGATGTTTATGAGAACCCAGCAAAGAAGAAGGAACCGATCCGTTGGTTCGGCCCTGTGCTGGCCGGCGATCGGCTCGTGGTCGCGGGCAGCAACGGCAAGGCGCTCAGCGTGTCGCCCTATACCGGTCAGGTGCTGGGCGAGCAGGTGTTGTCGGGTCCAGCTGCGGTGACGCCGGTAATTGCGGGCGGGACGTTGTACATCGTGACGGACAACGGCACGCTGACAGCGTATAGGTAGGGTATGACCCTCCCCATAGTCGTTATTGCGGGCCGCCCGAATGTCGGGAAGAGCACGCTTTTCAATAAACTCGCAGGCAAGCGGGCGGCTATTGTCGCCGACACGCCTGGTGTGACCCGTGACCGCAAGGAGGCGACCGCGATGTTGCGGGGTCGCGAGGTGCGGTTGATCGATACGGCCGGGCTCGAGGAGTCGGCACCCGAGACGTTGTATGGGCGGATGCGGGCATCGTCCGAGGCTGCGGTGCATCAGGCCGATCTGGTGCTGTTCGTGGTGGATGCGCGGGCCGGGATCGTCCCGTCCGATGCCCATTTCGCGGCATGGCTGCGGCGGCAGGGGCGGCAGGTTCTGCTGGTGGTGAACAAGGCCGAGGGCCGATTGGGCTCGAACGCGGCGCTTGATGCGTATTCGTTGGGGCTTGGCGATCCGGTCGCGGTATCGGCGGAGCATGGCGACGGGTTGGCTGATCTGATGGGGATCATTGCCGACTTCCTGCCCGAGGAGCCCGAAGCGACCGAAGAGGACGAAGAGCATCAGGATCGCCCCCTCAAGATCGCCATTGTCGGCAAGCCGAATGCAGGGAAGTCGACCCTGTTGAACCGGCTGCTCGGCGAGGAGCGGATGATCACCGGGCCAGAACCAGGGCTGACGCGCGATGCGGTAGCGGTCGAGATCGTGGATACCGATGGGACGCGGATCGAGATCGTGGATACCGCGGGACTGCGAAAGCGGGCGCGGATCGAGCTGGAATTGGAGAAGCTTTCGGTCGGGGCCTCAATCGGCGCGCTGAAAATGGCCGAGGTGGTGGTGCTGACGGTGGATGCGACCGAGGGCATCCAGGACCAGGACCTCCAATTGGCGCGCCTGGTGGAGCGCGAGGGGCGGGCTTGCGTGATTGCGTTGAACAAGTGGGATGCTGCCGCCGATCGCAATGCGGTGCGTCAGGCGGTGAAGGACCGGTTGGAGACGTCGCTGGCCCAGTTGAAGGGCATCGAGGTGGTGACGATTTCGGCACTGACGGGGCAAGGGATCGACAAGCTGCTGCCGGCGGTGCGGCGGGCGCATGCGGTTTGGAATTTGCGGGTTCCGACCGGGGCTCTCAACCGGTGGTTCGAACACGCGTTGGCGCGGCATCAGGCGCCTCTCGTACAGGGCAAGCGGTTGAAGCTGCGCTATGTGACGCAGGCGAAGGCGCGGCCGCCGACGTTTATTGTGTTTGGCACCCGAGTGGAGCAGACGCCCGAGGATTATCAGCGCTATCTGGTAAATTCGCTGCGCGAGGAATTCGGGTTGCCCGGCACGCCGGTGCGGTTCCAGTTCCGGGGTTCAAAGAATCCTTATGCTGACGAGGATGATCACCGGGGCTAATCACCGGGGCTGCTCAGGCGAGCGCTTCCGCGATCGTGGCGGTGTTGTAACGCATCATGGCGAGGTAGGTGGGAGCCGGGCCGTCCTTTGTGGTAAGGGCGTCGGAGAAGAGTTGGCCGCCGATGCGGACGCCGGTTTCGCGGGAGATCGTTTGGAGCAAGGCGTTGCGGCCGATGTTTTCGATGAAGAGCGCGGTGATGTGGTCGCGGCGGATTTGCGCGATCAGAGTGGCGAGTTGTTTGGCTGAGGGTTCAGAGTCGGCCGCGATTCCTTGAGGGGCCAGGAAGTCGATACCGTAGGCGCGGCCGTAATAGGCGAAGGCGTCATGCGAGGTAACGATTTTGCGGCGGGCTCGAGGAATAGGGGCGTAGGTTTCGCGGATGTGGCGGTCGAGTTTTTCGAGGTCGGCGAGATAGAGGGTGGCGTTGGCGCGGTAGGTGTCGGCGCCTGCGGGATCGGCGGTGGTGAGGGCGTCGCTGATGTTGGTGATGTAGAATTTGGTGTTGCTTGGGTCCTGCCAGGCGTGGGGGTCATCGCCAAGGGGGGTGATACCATTGGAAACGGTTACTTTCCTGGTTTTGACGGGAACCAGGCGGGCAGCCCACGCATCGAGGCCGCGGCCGTTGAGAATGACGAGGTCGGCGGCGGCGAGTGCGCGGGCGTCGGAGGGGCGGGGTTCGAAGCCGTGGGCGTCCTGGCCGGGGCCGACGAGGGGGGTAACGCGGACGCGGGGGCCGCCGATCCGGGTGGCGAGGTCGGCGATGATGGAGAAGGAGGCGACGATACCGAGAGGTGCGGCGGCCTCCGCGGGGAAAGTGAGGAGAGGCGCGGCGAGGAGAGCACGGCGGGTGAAGGTCATAGGAGAACTCCGGTTCGGAATTTGGTATATTATAACATAACAAAATTCGTCAAGTGGAGCGGGTTCGCTGCGCTTTGGGCAGATTGCCGGCAGGCCAATCCTGTATTTTTTCGGTATCGCACGATCTCCGTATAAGTCGGCACGGCGGACCCAGTCCGACTTTTTGCAGACGGGGGCGGTTGCTTCACGAGAGGTGGACGTGGTCAGCGGATGCGCGAGACCAGCGGGGCGGTAATACCGAAACCCTGTGATCGCTGCTCTTCCGCGATCACAGGGTTTCGGTATGCGCGCCGGGTTGGTGGGCGGCGGCGCGCGGAAAAAGACTTATACCAAGGGTCGCGCTTTGCGAGCCTTGGTATAAGTCCCTATCGCCTGATGATTTTTGGTGATTCCACCAAAAATCATCAGGCTCCAGCAGAGGACATCCCGCTCTACGCAACGGCGATCGTCGCCACGCTGGACCGGGTGCTATTGGATCCACCGGGCGATGCGTGTGCGCATCACATGCTCGATCAACAGGTTCGGGATCGCCAGATAGCCGAACGCCGTAGCATCGGCCGACGGGAACATCCGCGGATCGACCCCGTTCTGTCGAGTCGACGGCGCGGCAAACGCCATGATCGGCTGGCCAGTTCGACCCATGTGCAGCACTTTCCACAATCCCCTTCGCCCTGCACACTCCCTCCAACCGCCGCAGCGTACGGCGCAACAGGGAGAGAAGAAATGGCCGACTACGAACACATCATCGTCCAGGTCGAACGCGGCCGCGCCCGCATCACCCTCAACCGCCCGGCCAAGCGCAACGCCCTTTCCTTTGCCCTCCTCACCGAACTGGCCGACGCCTTATGGGACGCCGACGACGACAAGCGCGTCCACAGCGTCATCATCAAAGGCGCCGGATCGGCCTTCTGTGCCGGCTATGACATCTCCCCCGGCGTCAACGTCCCCGGCGGCGACACACCCCGACGCGGCGGCGGCCTCTACCAGGAGACCACGATCGACGATGATATCTGGCGCCTCGAACGCACCCAGCGCCTGCGCATGGCGTTGTTCGACATGCACAAGCCGGTGATCGCCCAGGTCCACGGATTCTGCATCGCCGGCGGCACCGACATCGCCCTGCTCTCCGACATCGTGATCGCCGCCGATGATGCAGTCTTCGGCTTCCCTCCGGCGCGCGACCTTGGCTCCCTGCCCAATCAGATGTGGTTGTACAATTGCGGCCCGCAATGGGCCAAGCGTCTGCTGATGACCGGCGACACCATAACCGGGCGTGAGGCGCAGATCATCGGCCTGGTGATGAAATCTGTCCCGCCCGATCTGCTGGAAGCCGAGGTCGAAGGCCTCGCCGACCGCATGGCCCTGATCGACCCCGACCTCCTCGCCGCCAATAAGCGCATCGTCAATCTCGGCCTCGAACTCATGGGGGCCCGCACCCTGCAGCGCCTTGCCGCCGAAAACGACGGCCGCGCCCACCTTGCCCCAGGCACCAAGCGCTTCCGCCGCGTCGCCAAGGAACAGGGCCTCAAGGCCGCCCTCACCGAACGCGACCGCCAGTTTGGCGACGGCCGCGCCCGGGTCGATGGCCCCGAGATCCGCGACGCCCAGGGCCGCCTGATCGAAACCTGAACCTGCTCGCGGCGACGGCGGCGTTCTGGTAGGAATGCCGCCGCAGCGTCTCGCATGCCTATGCGGGAGCCGAGGCCGGAGCCCGCCCCCATGGATGCCGACGACCGGACCAGCCAAGCCGACGACGGACTGCCCCTGCGGGTGGTGCAACGGGCACCCAACGGCACGGCCCCGTCTCGCCAGACCCGTCGCGGCCGCGGGATCGCCTTCGGCCTCACCGCCCTGAGCCTGACTTTGATCGTCGTCATCTGGCTGAACCATCCCACGCCCGATATCGCCGCCCCCCGCCTCGCCTCCGGCAACGCTGTCAGCCAGGCATCCCCCGGCATCGTCCTTGGCCTCGGAAAACTGCTGCCGCGCGGCCGCATCCTTACCATCGCTCCCCCCTTCGGCGCCGGTGACGCCCGTATCGCCGAACTCCTGGTCCAGGAAGGCGAGACCGTCAGGCAAGGGAGCATCCTCGCCGTACTCGACAGCGCGCCAAGTCTGCGCGCCGCCCTCGCCGTCGCTGAAGCCAGCGTCGGCGCCCGCGAGGCTGCCCTCGCCCAGACCATCCTCACCGTCACCGCCGGACGCGACGACGCACGCGGCGCCCTTGCCCGCGCCGATGCCGCCGTGCGCAGCACCCGGCGCGACCTTGACCGCGCCGCCACCCTCAGCACCCGCGGCGATATCACGGACCAAATCCTCGACCAGCGCCGTCTCGCATACGAACAGGCCCAGCAGGATGCCGCCCGCGCCCGCGCCGCACTGGCCCGCTACGACGCGTCCGACATCGCCGCCCAGGCCGACGTCGCCCTCGCACAGGCCAATATTGATGCCGCCCGCGCCGAACGCGAGCGCGCCCGCGCCGAAGTCGACAAATCCCTCATCAAGGCCCCTGCCCGCGGCAGCGTTCTCACGCTCCATGCCCGTCCCGGTGAACGCCCTGGCGCCCTGGGCCTGCTCACATTCGGCGATCTCGACGACATGACCGCCGAAATCGAGATCTACGAAAACGAGGCCACTGCTATCGCGCCCGGCAGCATTGTCGCCCTGGCTGCCGATGCCCTGCCCAGCCCCTTGGCCGGCACCGTGCGGCGCGTCGGCGTTGAAGTCCTGCGCCAGACTCTGACTGACGCCAGCCCCGCCGCCAATACCGACACCCGCGTCATCCGAGTCTCCGTCGATCTTGATGCCGCCTCTGCCGCCATCGCCGCCCGCTTCGCCAATCTGCAGGTCACCGCTCGATTCCCGCGAACTGCCCTCAGATGATCACGGTCGTGCTCGCACGCGTCCTTGGCCGCCAGCCGATTGGCTGGCTGCAACTGACCCATAACCGCACCCGCCTCGCCACCGCCCTGGCCGGCGTCGCATTCGCCAACCTCCTCGTCTTCATGCAACTTGGCTTCTTCGGTGCCCTCATCGGCAGCATCGCCATCCCCTACAACGGCATGAACGCCGAGATCCTGATCCAGTCGAGCGACGCCAATACCCTGCAGGACGGCAGCCCCATCCCGCGCAACCGCATGCTCCAGGCCGCCGCCCAGCCCGGCGTCGCCTCCGCCACTGCCGTCTATTACGGCCGCCTCGAATGGAAACAGCCGGACGGCACCGTCCGCGCCCTCGACGTCGTCGGCATCGACCCCCAGGCCCTCGCCTTCCGCTCCCCCGAGATCACGGCCGCCCGCGGCGAACTCGCCCTCGCCGACCGCGCCATCATCGACCGGCGCACCCGCAATGTGCCGGCCGCCCTGTTCCGCGAAATCGAGGCTGGCCATGCCTATTCGATCGAAGCCAACAGCCACGCCATCACCATCACCGGAACCTTCACCCTCGGCGGCGGTTTCGGTGCCGACGGCTACCTCGTGGTCTCCGACCAAACCTTCCTGCGGATTTTCCGCAACCGCTCGCCCGGCGCGCCCAGCTATGTGCTTGTGCGCACCCTGCCCGGCGAAGCAATCCCTGCCGTGGCCGACCGCCTGCGCGCACGTCTGCCCGACAGCGACGTCGCGATCCGCACCATCGCCGAAGCGGTGGCCCGCGACCAGGCGTTCCAGACCACCCAGAAACCGGCCGGCATCATCTTTGGGTTCGGCACCTTTATCGGCGCTCTTGTTGGCATCGTCATCGTCTACCAGATCCTCGCCACCGACGTGGCCGACCATCTCAAGGGATACGCAACCTTCAAGGCCATCGGCTACCCGCCCCGCTTCTTCCTCGGCATCATCCTGGAGGAGGCTGTGATCCTGGGTTTGCTTGGCTTTATACCGGGCCTTCTGGCATCGCTCGGCCTCTACGCGATCATCGCCTCTGCGACCGGCCTGCCCCTGGAGATGACCATTGGCCGCGCCATCGCCGTCCTCGCAGGCACCATCGCGATGAGCATGATCTCCGGCCTCATCGCCACCCGCCGCCTCGCCCAGGCCGACCCGGCGGATCTGTTCTGATGGACATCATCGACATCGCCGGCCTCGACCACAGCTACGGCCAGGGCGAAACCACCCTGCAAGTCCTGTTCAACATCACCCTCTGCCTCGGGCAGGGCGAATTCGTGGTCCTGATGGGCGCCTCCGGCTCCGGCAAAACCACCTTGCTCAGCCTGCTCGGCTGCCTGCGCGCAGTACAGACCGGACGTGTCGCCGTCCTCGGGCAGGACCTGAACGGCGCCGACGAAGCCGCCCGCATCGCCATCCGCCGCCGCGTCGGGTTCATCTTCCAGGCCCACAACCTCCATGAAAGCCTCACCGCCAGGCAGAATGTTCTCATGGGCCTCGACGTTCATGGGCGCCTCCCCGGCTCCGAGGCCGCCGCGGGCCGTATCCTCGACCTGCTGGTCCTCGCTGATCGCATCGACTCGGTGCCGGCCACCCTCTCCGGTGGCCAGAAACAGCGTGTCGCCATCGCCCGCGCCCTCGTCGGCAACCCCGAAATCATCTTTGCGGACGAGCCGACGGCCGCGCTTGACCGCGACAACAGCATCCTCGTCATCGCACTTCTGCGCCGACTCGGAAGCGCCCGCGGCACCACAACCCTGATGGTCACCCATGATCCGCGCATCATCGACTCCGCCGACCGCATCCTGACCATGGCAGACGGGCGCATCACGCGGGATGAACGCCGCAAATAGCATCTTGGCGAGAACGCCCGGCCATGACGATGATGGGCAAAACAACGGAGCGTCACCCATGTCCCTCACCGAAGCCGATTTCCTCGCCGTCCTGCGTGGCGAGCGCACCGCTGCTGACCTCGGCGTGACCGACGCCGCATTCGCCACCGCCCGCGACTCCTGGCTCGCCGCCCGCGCCGCGCCGCGCGATCGCAGCCTTCACGCTGCCGTCAACGGCCGCGTCGAAATCCTGCGCGACAAGGCCGGCGTGCCGCATGTCTATGGCACCACCACGGCGGACATCTATTTCGGCCTCGGCGTCGCCATGGCTGAAGATCGCCTTTGGCAGATGGACCGCCTGCGCCGCCGCGCGCTCGGTCGTCAGGCCGAAATCCTCGGTTCGTCCTACCTCGCCTCCGACATCGCACATCTCACCGTCGGCATCCCCGAGATCTGCGACCGCGAAACCATCCTGATCGACCCCGCCACCCGCGCCATCTGCGAAGCCTTCGTTGCCGGCATCAATGCCGGCATCGCCGCAATGGGCGATGACCTCCCGGTCGAATTCAAACTTATCGGCTACCAGCCGCACCCCTTTACCGTGCGTGACGTCATCGCCACCGCCCGCGGCTTCTGGTGGTCGCTCAATGGCCGCATCGACCGTCTCATCGCCGCCGAAGCCTCCAAGCTCCTGCCCGAAGCCCTGCAAACTCTCTACCTCACGCCGGAAGCATCGGAAAACCTTGTGCTTCCCGGCGCCGTGCCGCCGCACTATGCCCGCCCCGCCAACCCGATGGGCACCGATGACGCGACCGGCTCCAACAACTGGGCGATCGCCGGCAGCAAATCCGCCAGCGGCTACCCCGTCCTCGCCGGCGACCCGCACCAGCCGTTCTGGGTGCCCGCCAGCTGGTATGAATTCGCCCTGCACGGCCCGGAGGATGACGCCGCCGGCTGCGGCCACCCCGGTATCCCGGGCTTCTGGTACGGCAGCAACGGCCACGCCGCCTGGTGCCTCACCAACAACATGGCCTCCACGCGCGACCTCTACCGCGAGGACGTCGACCCCGCCGACTCCACGAAATACCGCGACGGCGACACCTGGCGCCCATTCGCCACGCGAACCATCAGCATCCCAGTCCGCAACGAGGCCCCCCGCGAACTCACCATCCGCAGCACCGTGCGCGGCCCGATCATCAATGCCCTCGTCCCCGCCATCAACCCGCAGGGTGACGCGCCGATGGCGCTGCGCTGGGTCGGCATGGAGCACATCGACGACCTGCGCGCCATCCTTGGCCTCGGCCGCGTCAAAAGCTGGTCCGACTTCCGCACCGTCCTGCGCGACTGGTCGGTCGCGGTGTTCAACTACATCTACGCCGATCGCAACGGCCATATCGGCTATCAGATGTCCGGCCGCATCCCCATCCGCGGCCGCGCCTGGCCCGGTGTGCGCGATGCCAACAACCCCGCCGACCAGTGGCAGGGCTACATCCCCTTCGACGGCCTGCCCAACCGCTACGACCCGCCCACTGGCGCCGTCGCCAGTGCCAACCAGCGCATCGTGCCGGCCGACTATCCGTTCCCGATCTATGGCTCATACTCCCAGGGCCATCGCGGCGTCCGCCTCGATGAAATCTTTTCGGGCAGCTCGAAGATGGACGTTCCCGCCAACATCGCCCTGCAGAACGACGTCAAGAACGTCCGTGCGACCCGCACCGTCCCGCATATCCTCGCGGCGCTGGCCGGCAGCACCAACCCCGCCGCCTCTGAACTCGCCGCTATCCTGGCGAACTGGGACCATTTCTACGAGCAGGATACTGCCGCCCCCACCCTGTTCGAAACGTTCATGGCGCTGTGGAACCGCCACGTGCAATCCGCCCATCTGCCGGCCCATCTGCTTGACCTCACGGTCCAGCAGACCGGTCTGTGCACCGCGGTGATCGAGGGCGAAGTCCCCGGCTTCTTCGCCGATGGCCTCCCCGCCGCCGTCGAACAAACCGCGGCCGCCGCCATCGCAGCCCTCACGGCGCGCCTCGGCGGAGACCGCGCCGCCTGGGCCTGGGGCAAGGTGCACATCGCGCACTGGAAACACCCGCTCTCCAGCGCCGCCAACGCCGCCCCCTTCGACATCGGCCCCGCGTCGGTCAACGGCGGCTCTCACACCATCCGCAACACCGGCGGCGAACTCCCCCCGCACAACGCAGCCTCGGGCGCCGAATACCGCATCGTCGTCGATTTCGCCCAGCCCGCCTCGTTCCTCGCTGTGCAGAACATCGGCAACTCCGGCGTTCCGGGAAGCCCGCACTACCGTGACCAGTTCGCCCCCTGGCTCGCCGGCGAATACCACACGATCCACCTCACGCGCGCTGGCGTCGAAGCTGACCGCGTCGCCTCCACCATCATCGAACCGAACTGAGAACCCACATGCGCTGGATCAACTTCACCCACGCCGACACCACCGCCTATGGCATCGTCGAAGGCGACACCGTGGCCGAAACGCGCGGCGACATCTTCTCCACCTGGGAACGCACCGGGCGCAGCTTTGCGCTATCCGCCGTCAAGATCGAAATCCCGCTGATCCCGCGCACCTTCTATTGCGCGGGCCTCAACTACGTCGATCACCTCAAGGAAGCCGCCGACAAGGCCGGCACCGTCCCCACTATCCCCGACCGCGCCGAAATCGGCTACCGCGCCCAGAACGCCCTCATTGCCCACGAGGAAGACGTCATCATCCCGCGCGAAGCCACCGAGAAAATCCACTATGAGGGCGAACTCGTCGTCGTCATCGGCAAGAAGGTGAAAAACGTCACCGAGGCCGACGCGCTCGACTGCGTCTTCGGCTATACCATCGGCAACGATGTCTCCGAACGCACATGGCAGAAAGCCGATCGCACGTTCTACCGCTCGAAAAACACCGATACGTTCAAGCCGATGGGCCCCTGGATCGAAACCGACCTCGATCTCGACCGCGCTCACACCACCGTGAAGCTCAACGGCGTGCCCCGCACCAGCTTTGCCACCAACCACATGCTGTTCTCCATCCAGCATTTCATCGCCGTCACCAGCCAGTACTGCACTCTGTATCCCGGCGACGTGATGTGGATGGGCACCGACGGCACATCGCCCGACGTGAAAAGCGGAGACCTCGTCGAAGTCGAAATCACCGGCATCGGCACGCTGCGCAACCGATTCGTGCGCGAGGCGTGATGTCCTCTTCCCCTTACGACATCCACCGCCGCCAGATCGAAGCCTACCTGCTCGCCTGGAACATGCCGCCCGCCACCGCGGGCGGCACCGCCGAGATCATGGCCTGGGCCGACCTGCACGGCATCGACAGCCACGGCATTTCGATGATCCCGACCTATGACGCCCATCGCCGCAACGGCAAGATGCGGATGGAAGCGATCCCCCGCATCGTCAAGGACACCCCGGTCTCCGCCCTGATCGACGGCGACGGTGGCCTCGGTCATCCCACTTCGCGCCTCGCGATGGACACCGCCATCACCAAGGCCAAAACGGTCGGTATTGGCGTCGTCGCGGTGCGCAATTCATCCCATTTCGGCGCTTGCGGCTTCTACGCTCGCATGGCCGCCGACGCCGGGCTGATCGGCCTCGTCACCACGTCCGCCTCCGGCATCCAGGTCGCCCCCACCGGCGGCCGCGGCGCCCGCCTCGGCACCGACCCCATCGCCTTCGCCGCTCCCGGCCGCGACGGCGAGCCCTTCCTGCTCGACATGGCCACCACGACCGTCGCTGCCGGCCGCATCCGCAACAAGGCCAACGAAGGCCTCCAATGCCCGCCCGGCTGGGTCCAGACCAAGGACGGCATACCCAGCACCGACCCGCTCGAAGCCCGCGAAAAAGGCGGCTTCCTGACCTCCCTCGGCGGCACCCCCGAAGGCAGCAGCTACAAGGGCTACGGCCTCGCCGCCATGGTCAATATCCTCTCCTCCGCGCTCTCCGGCGCCACCATGATCACCGACCCGACTCACACGAAGGTCCCCGGCACCATGGGCATCGGCCATTTTTTCATGGCGCTCGACCCCGCCCTGTTCCGCGATCCCGATGACGTCCGCGCCGACATCGTTTCCTTCTGCGATGCGTTGCGCGCCACGCCGTCGGTGGATCCCGGCGAGCCCGTGATGGTTGCCGGCGATCCCGAACGCCGCCGCGCCGCCATTCGCCTGCAATCCGGCATCCCCATCGCCCCCGGCCTGCATACGCAACTCAAGCAGGTCGCCGAAGCCAGCGGCGCCACGTGGCTACTCGGTTAGAGCGGGATGCCTTCCGATCGGCGAATTCATCCCGCTCTCGCTCTTTGTTTGATCGCCTGATTCACGCCGCCAGTGATTGCAGCTCAGGCGATCACGCTCTCACACTATCGGCGGTGGCTCGCCTCTGCTACTGAGCCGCCGCCATCATAGGAGCATCACCATGGCCGCCGACAAGCCCGTGTCCATCGAACTCGAGTCCAACGAGTTCGCCCTCATCGTCGGCGAGGAAGACGGCGAAATGTCCGTCCGCGTTGTCGGCGGCACCGAACTCGACGACAACGCCGATGAACTTCCCGCCCCCGCGGAAATTATCCTCGCCCTCGCCATGCGTCTGCTGCGCGACCCCGAATTCCACGACGAGGCGGTCGAGTGGTACTACGAACACCAGGACGAAATCGGCGACGACGACGCCTGAACCGTGCGCCTGCTGATCGCGGCCCTTTCGCGATCAGCAGGACCCGAAACTACCCGTCCGCCCTCGGCACCCAAGGGATCTTGGCGACCTCAATCCCTTCCTCCGCCAGCGCCAGGGCCTCGTCCGGCGTCGTCTCGCCGTAAATGCCGCGCACATCGCTTTCGCCATTATGGATCTTGCGTGCCTCGTCCGCGAACGCATCGCCGACATAGTCGCATTTTTTTTCCACCTCCGAGCGCAGCTTCTGCAGCATCGCCCGCACACCATCCGGCAGCTTCTCTCCTGCCACCGCCACCGGAACCGGCACCTCCGGCGGCGCCGCGGCCCGTGTCTTGCGCGGCGGCCGCCCTTTTTTGGGCACGGCCGGCGCCATCAGCGCCCGTTCAACCTCCGCAGTGCCGCAGACAGGGCACTCCAGCAGCCCGAGCTTGGCCTGCTTGTCGAAGCTGGTACTGTCGGAAAACCAACCGTCGAACTCATGCGCGGTCCTGCAGCGAAGCTGGTAGTGGATCATCCGGCTGAAACCATCCCTGTCGTCATTGAACATTCACATGGAACAGTCTGGCACTCGCCATAAGGAACTGCCAAGCGGGATCATGCTGTCAGCAGCACGTCCAGCTTGCCTGCGCGGTCGAGCGCCAACAAATCGTCGCAGCCGCCGAGATGCTTGCCGTCGATAAAGATCTGCGGCACCGACGTGCGCCCCGAACGCGACATCGCCTCGGCCCGCGCACTCGAACCACCCGGCGCGTCGAACTCGGTGTAGGCTACGCCCTTCTTGTCGAACAACCCCTTGGCGCGCACGCAGTACGGGCACCAATCCTGGGTGTAGATCTCGATATGCGCCATTCTGACCTCCGTGAATTCACCATCGAGAATCGGTGTCCGTGCCCCTCATCGCAAGCCCCCTCATCGCCTTCGCGGATCAGATACGCGCGCGGCGACGAGCAGATCGATCCACGCCACCTCCGCCGTCATCAACGCAAACGCGCACGCCCGCGCCGTCGACCCCGATGTCAGCACATCGTCCACCAGCAGCACCCGCCTCCCCCGCAGCCGCTCCAGACGGCCAGGCCGCACCGCGATCGCCCGATCCATCTCCACCGCCCGCGCCTGCGCCGGCAACTCCGCCAAAGCCGCCGTCCGGCGCACCCGCACCAGCCCATCCAAAACAACAGCCCGCCCGCCGAGCCGCCCGATTTGGCCGGCGATCAACGCCGCCTGGTTGAACCGGCGCGAAATCAGCCGTGTCCGATGCAGCGGAACCGGCACGATCACCTCGGCCTCGCGCACCAACTCTGCCCCCGCACGCATCATCATCGCAGCCAAAGCCGGCGCCAACTCGGTCCGATCGCCATATTTCAGAGGCAACACCAAGCGCCGCGCCTGCGCATCATACCGCAGCGCCGCGCGCCCCCGCCCCCAGGGCGGCGGATCGTCCTGGCAGTCCGCGCACATCCGCCCCCGCCGCGCCGCCCCCACTGCCGCCTCAGCGCGCGAAAACGGCGCCCCACAGGTCTCGCAACACGGCGGGGTGATAAAACCGGTCTGGCGGAAACACGCCGGACAAAACGCGCCCGGCGTGTCCACCACCGCATCGCAGGTCAAACACAACGGCGGCAGCAGCAGGTCCAGCACCGCCCGGCCTGCCCGCCGCACGCCTGAGCCAAACCCGATGATCACACCCCGAATTGCACAGTACCGTCGCGCTCGATCTCATGCACGAGGTCGATCTCCCACGACAGATACGCTTTCATCGCATCCTCGACGCCTGAGTTGCGATCATACGGCCGCAGATAGAAATCGACACAGGCCGCATCCGGCGGATTGGCCCGGTCCCGGTCGAGCGGCTGCGCCGCCGCCTCCCACGCCTTGGTCCCCCCCTGCAACACCGCCACCCGCCCCTGCGTCAGTGCCTGCGCCTCGGCCCAAGCCCAGCGCGCCTGCGCCCCGTCCGAGGACGTCAGCACCACGAGCGAGGCTTCCACGATCTGCTCCTTCAGCGCCGCCAAGCGCGTGCGCATGCCCCATTGTGCCCCCGGAATATGCCCCTCCCGGAAATCGATGCTGCGCGCCAGATCGATGATCATGGCCTGGCTCGCCGCCAGCTCCTCCACCGTGATCGGCGCAAAATCCGTCACCACCGGCGTTGCCACCCGCGGCACCGGCGCCGCCGCCAGCCCGCCATCGACAACATACACCTCGGGGTGCCCCATCTGCCGCAGCCAGGCCGCGGACATCCGCGCCCGCACCCCATCATCGTCGATCAACGCGATCCGCGCACCCCGCACTCCGATCCAGGTATCCGTCGCCTGCACCAACTGCCCCCCCGGCGCTGACACGCTGCCCGCCAGATGCCCGGCTGCGAACTCTGCGGGATCGCGCACATCCAGCACATACAGCGTCCGTTGATGATCCGCCGCCAACTGCGCCAGCCCCGCAGCATCCGTCACCTGAACACCTGAGCGATCAGCGAACGCCGTCGCCCTTGCCATTGCCACGTCCGCCGTCACCGGCCGCCCCGGCTCGAACCGCGCCGACCGTCCGCGATCGCACGTCAGGCCCGCCAGTTCCCACCCCATCGTGCCGTTGCGCAACGCCACCACCTTGTTGGGAATCCCAGCCTGCCGCAGGCTCTCCGCTCCCAGGATCGAGCGTGTGCGCCCCGCGCAATTCACCACCACCAGCGTCTGAGGGTCCGGCACAAGGTCCCCGATCCGATACGCGAGTTCCCCGCCAGGCACACTCATCCCTGTCGGGATCGACATGCGCTGGTATTCCTCCCAGGTCCGGCTATCCAACACCACCATGTTCCGCCCGGAGTCGATCCACGCCTGCAACTCCGGCGCATCGACGCTCTGCGTGCCGAAATGATGCTCGATCCACTCTCCGAACGCCTTGGATGGCACATTGACGCCGCTGAACAACACATTCCCCGCCGCCTCCCACGCCAGCGTCCCGCCCGCCAGCACATGGACATTGCTCGCCCCGAGCCCCACCAGATAAGCCGCCAGTCGCTCTGCCAGCCCCCGCCCGTCATCGACGCACACCACGCGCGTCGCAAGGCATGGCAACAGCACATGCACCCGCGCCTCCATCTTGGACAACGGACACGGTACCGCCCAAAACAGATGCGACGCGCCGAACTCCCCTTCCTCGCGCGCGTCGAGGATCGCCAACTCCCCCCCATCGATGATCCAAGTCCGCAATGCCGTCGCAGTGATGGTGGCAATGGCCATGACGCGTCCTCCAAGATTTCCGGCTACTCTACCCGCCGCAAAGCCTTGGCAGCAACGCCCGCCAGGCGCACATGGACGCCATGCAAACCCCGTTCGACCGACACGCCGTCCGCCTTCACCGTGACCGCGCCGCCGCCACCACCGACGACGTAGCCGACATCCTGCGCGATGCCGCCGACCGCCTGCTCGACCGGCTGGACGACACGACACGAACCTTCACCCGCGCACTGGACGTCGGCGGCCGCGGCATCATCACGCCCCTGCTGCGCGATCGTGGCATTGAGACTTTCGCCACCGACCTCTCCCCCGCGATGGCCGCCCGGTCCGGCGCCCTGGCCGTTGCTGCCGACGAGGAATTCCTCCCCTTTGCCCCCGGCAGATTCGACCTCATCGTCGCCAATCTCTCGCTCCATTGGGTGAACGACCTCCCCGGCGCCCTTATCCAGCTCCGCATGGCCCTCGAACCCGACGGCATGTTCCTCGCCAGCCTCCCCGCACTTGGCACCCTGGCCGAATTGCGCACCGCGCTCACCGAAGCCGAACTCGCCCTCACCGGCGGCGCCTCGCCGCGCGTCTCCCCCTTCCCCGACCTGCGGGACTGCGCCTCCCTCCTCCAGCGCGCCGGCTTTGCCTTGCCCGTTGCCGACGCCGAGGACATCACCCTCGCCTACGCCAACCCTCTCGCCCTCCTGCGGGACCTGCGCGCTGCAGGCGAAACCAACGCCGTCGCGCTGCGCAGCCGCCGCCCCCCGCCCCGCGCCCTCCTCCCCATGGCCCTTGGCGAACTCCCTGCCCACGAAGGCCGCCATCCCATCACACTGCGCCTCGCCATGCTGACCGGCTGGTCCCCCGCCCCCTCACAACCCCAACCCGCCCGCCGCGGCAGCGCCACCGTCAATCTCAATGACGTATTTCGCGACGATTGAGCGTGTATTCGCCACAAAACCCGCTCTGACGCTTTGTTTGATCGCCTGATTCAGGCTCTATGGATGCGCCGGATCACCACGCAAATCGCCTCCACGGCCGCCTCGCGCTGGGCGAGGACGCCCTCACACCTTGCGCGCGATGATCTCATAGGGCGCCAGCACGCCGCGCCCGATCGCCCCTGCCAGATTAGCGATCTTCTTCGGCCCCGTTATCCCCAAAACCAATCCCAGGCTAACCGGCGGCGCCCCACCATCGGCCTGGCGCGCCCGCTGTTGCGCAAAAAAATCCCGTGCGAAATCCCCCCGATCCCGCTCCGCCGCGATCCCGAACCCCGCCGCCGCCAGCGCCGTCCGGTAGTCGGCCGGCGTCTCGACGAAACTGGTCTGCGGCTCGCCCGACCACGGCATCGGAAACGCGATCTCTCCCTCGCCCATCCGCATCACATCATAGATCGCGAAAAATCCGCCCTGCTTCAGCGCCTTGTGGATCGCCCCAAACACCCCCGCCTTATCAGCTATATTCATCCCCACATGCAGCAACGTCACCCCATCGAAACTGCCATCCGCGAATTCCAGCCGATCGGCATTCGCCTGCCGGAATTCAACCTGCCCGGCCATCCCCATCCGCCGCGTCAGGCTGTTCGCCACCTCCACATACTCGGGCGTGAGATCAATCCCCGTCACCCGGCACCCGAACCCCGCCATCTGCCGCGCCGGACCACCCAACCCCGACCCGACATCCAGCACCGCCATCCCCGGCTTCAACCCCAACTGCGCTGCCAACGCCTTCGTCGCTGCGGCACCGCCGACATGAAACTCATCCGCCCCCATCAGATCAGCCGGGCTCAACCGCTCCACATCCTTCCCCGCAACCGCCAGCGCCGTCAGCAGCGTCGCCTCCAGCCCGCCATGGCTATAGTGTTCGGTCAGTCGGGTCTCGACATTCGTCACAGCCACTTCTCCATAAAAATCAACGGATCAACGCTGTAGCCAAGCCGCTCGTAATACGCCTGCAGCGCGCCGTTCTCGGGCTCGATCAGCAGGTTGACCTTCTCGCACCCCAACGCCACCAGCCGACGCTCGACCTCCGCCATCAAGCGGTCCGCCAGGCCCTTGCCGCGCCAGTCAGACCGCACTGCAAGCCGGTTGATCCAGCCCCGCCGCCCATCATAACTGCCAAGCACCGTGCCCACCAACTCGCCGTCCTGCACCGCCAGCAGAAACAACTCAGGATCCCGCGCCAGCTTCCGCACCAATCCCTCCACCGTATCCGACCGGCTCGGATGCAACCCGCAACCATGCCACAACGAGGCCACCGCCGCGTGATCTCCGATCACGCATTCCCGCAGCACAACACCAGGGAATTTCACCTCAGACATCGCATCCCTCGCGCCGCAACAACGCCGTCACCGCGTCGATCTCGACATCCCCCTTGGTGAACGCCCGCCCGATCCCACGCACCAGCACGAACACCAGCTTGCCGTCCCGCGCCTTCTTATCGCGCCGCATATGCCCCACCAGTTTCTCCGCCGAAAACCGACGGTTCAGATGATGCAACTCCGCCGGCAACCCGACCGCCGCAATATGCGCGATCACCCGCTCCGCCTCCCCTGGCTCGCACAACCCGAGCGAAGCCGACATCCGGAAGGCGAGCCCGATCCCCACCGCCACTGCCTCGCCATGCAATATTGCGCCGTAGCCCAGTTCAGCCTCCAGCGCATGGCCGAAAGTATGGCCGAGATTAAGCAGCGCCCGCCCGTCATTTGGCTTCTCCTCCCTCTCGTCATCGCCCACCACCTGCGCCTTGAACGCGCAGGCCCGCAAAATCGCCTCCCCCTGCGCCGTTTTATCCCCGGCAATCACCGCCGCACCGTTGGTCTCGCACCAGTTGAAAAACGCCCGATCCCCGATCAACCCTGCCTTGACGATCTCGGCATACCCCGCCCGCAACTCCCGCACCGGCAACGTCGCCAACGTCGCCGTATCGGCAATCACGATGCGCGGCTGATGGAACGCCCCCATCAAATTCTTGCCGTGACGCGTATTGATCCCGGTCTTGCCGCCCACGCTCGAATCGACCTGGCTCAACAACGTCGTCGGAATCTGCACAAACGGCAGTCCGCGCAACGTCGTAGCCGCAGCAAACCCCGCGAGATCACCCACAACACCGCCGCCCAGCGCAATCACCGCCGTGCGCCGCTCCACCCCGGCATCGAGCAGCCCGTCCACCACATCGGCAAACGTCGCTATGCTCTTGGACGCCTCGCCCGATTTCACCGTGATCGAGGTCACCTCGAATGCCGTCTCCTCCAGCCCCTTCATCAACGTCGCCAGATGCAGCGGCCCCACCGTGTCATCGGTCACCACCACAACCCGCTTCTGCGGCAACACCGGCGCCAGCAACGCCCCCGCCCGCGCCAGCAATCCGTCGCCCACCACCACATCGTAGTGCGTCGCCGACAATGCCAGCGACAACCGCCGCGCCGGCGCCCAGGCCGTCAACGCATCCAGCACCCGACCGGTCGTCACCTCGGGGCTCTCGTCCCCGCAATCCACCACGATATCGGCCTCGGCATAGACCGGATGGCGCTGCGTCATCAGGCGCGCCAACACCTCTTCGTGAGCCCCATCGCGCAACAACGGCCGATGCGTCCGTCCCGCCACCCGCCGCAGCAACACCGGCAAGGTCGCGCGCAACCACACTGTCACCCCCTCGCGCCGCACAGTGCCGCGCGTCTCGGCGTCCATATAAGCCCCGCCGCCGGTCGCCAGCACCAGCGGCTCCCCGGCCAGCAATCGCCGGATCACCCGCCGCTCACCGTCGCGAAACTCCTTTTCGCCGAAGCGTTCGAACAATTCGGGAATGGTACAGCCGGCAGCCAACTCGATCTCCGCGTCGGCATCGCGGAACGGCAGGCCCAGCCGCGCCGCGATCCGTCGTCCGATCGAAGTCTTGCCGGCCCCCATCAGGCCAACGAGTACGATGCTTCGCCCGTGCAGGTGATCCGGCAGGCTGAAGCTTTCCTTGAGTGCGGTGTTGCGTGTCATGATGCACAAGGCTAGCACAGGCTGCCACGTCAGGGCCAAATCCGGCTCTCACTCACACCTGCAGCAGCCAAGGATGGCACAGCCTAAATGCGCAATATCGTCTGGATCGTGCTCGCACTTCTGGTTCTGGGCCTCGGCGGCGGCTTCCTCGCCCTCGGCGCTTTCCCGCCTGAGCCGAAAACGCAAACCATCCAGAAAGTCCTGCCCAACGACCGGTTCGCACCAAAACCCTGAGCCACGTCAGGACTCCCTTCGCAATGGACCGCCACATCGAGGCCTTCCTGGAAATGCTGGCTGCCGAGCGCAACGCAGCCCGCAACACTCTCGACGCCTATGAAGCCGACCTCACCGATTTTGCCACATTCGTGACGCGCCAAGGCCACGCAGTGGCTGAAGCCGACCCGCAGACCACCCGCGCCTGGTTCGCCAACCTCTCCGCCCAGGGCTTCGCCGCCCGCTCCGCCGCCCGCAAACTCTCGGCCATCCGCCAGTTCCACCGCTTCCTCGTCGCCGAACAAATCCGCGCCGATGACCCCACCCTCCTCCTCGATACCCCCAAACTCCCCCGGCCGCTGCCCAAATACCTGACCGAGGATGAGGTCGACGCCCTGCTCGCCGCCGCCCGTGCCCGTCCCGCAGCAGGGGCACTGCTCGTCACCGCCGCGCTCGAAATGCTCTATGCAACAGGCCTGCGAATCTCCGAACTCCTTGCCCTTCCCCGCATGGCGCTTGCCGGTGATGCCGCGCTGCTGATGATCAAAGGCAAAGGCGGCAAGGAACGCCTCGTCCCCCTCTCGGACGCCGCGCGCGACGCCGTCGCCACCATGCTTGCCGCCCGCACCAAGCCCAACCTTTGGCTCTTCGCAAGCCGCGGCGGCAAGGCCATCACCCGCCAGGGCTTCGCCGTCATCCTCAAACAGGTCGCGCTCGACTCCGGCATCGACCCCGAACGCGTCAGCCCCCACGTCCTGCGGCACTCCTTCGCGAGCCACATGCTCGCCCGCGGCGCCGACCTGCGCAGTCTGCAACTCCTTTTGGGCCATGCCGACATCGCCACCACACAAATCTACACCCACGTCCTGGCCGAACGCCTGCAGCGCCTGGTCGAGGCGCATCACCCCCTGGCGAACTGATCCCGGGGCACCGCCATAGCATCCAGCAGCAACGCCACCCCCCGATCGAACTGCGTCACCGCATCCATCGACACACCCGGGAAGATGGCAGAAGGGAATGGGCGTCAAACCCAGCAAGGACAGGCTTACGGCCCCAACCGGATTTGAAGTCCGCCCACAGCGTCACCGCCCCGCGGCACCCCTGAGCGCGCCAGATCAACCACCGTGCCAGACCCAAGATCATCAAGCACGTGAACCCCCGCTGACTTTCCGATCTCTGCCGAAACCCGCGTCGAAATTGCCGCCGCAAACCCCTCGATCCTGTGGTTACCCGGCCAAGAATCTCTCCCATACCCCAGAGCCTGATGATTTTTGGCGGAATCGCCAAAAAGTCTGAATCAGGCGATAAAACAAAGAGCGAGATCGGGATGCCTTCGCAATCAGAAGGCATCCCGATCCAGGCCACTCCACACCGTCATCGTTGCTCATGCCGTCGCCGCGTCTGCGTCCACCCCAAGGCCAGACCGGCCGCCACAATGACCCCCGCCCCAAACCAGGTCCACCCATCCGGCAAATCCCCGAACACCAGATATCCCACCAGCACAGAGCCGATGAGCTGGAAATACTGAAATGGCGAAACCAGGTTCGCCGGCGCCAACTGCAACGCCCGCGCCACGCAATAATGCCCTGCCGCCCCCAACACCCCCATCGCACAAAACAACGTGAGGTCGAACCCGCTCACTGGCGTCTTCCACACAAACGGCATCGCCGCGATCATCACGAACGCCCCAACCGTCGAACTGTAGAACGCCGAGGTCGCCGGCGAATCCACTGTCGAAACCCGTCGCGTGAGGATCTGATACACCCCATAGAACGTCGAATTCGCCACCACGAACAACGACGCCCAATGAAACAACGCGCTCCCTGGGCGGATTACAATCAACACCCCAACGAACCCCACCGCCAGCAACACCAGGCGCACCTTCGTCGTCCGTTCTCCCAGCATCGGCCACGCCAGCAACGCCACAACCAGCGGCCCCGTCATCGATATCGATGACGCTTGTGCGATCGGGATAAAACTGATCGCAAAAAAGAAGCATAAATTCGATAAAAACAGCATCGATGACCGAAACACCTGCAGCATCGGTCTCTTTGTTTTCAAAAATGCCACGCCATATTTGGGCAGGAACGCCATCATCAGAAACAACACATGGCCGAATGCCCGCGCCCAGGAAATCTGGACCGAATTATAATGCGCGCCCAGCAACTTCGCGGCCCCGTTCATCACCGGGAACACCAGGCCCGACCCGCACATGAACAACACCCCGGTCAGCAACCGCCGATCAAGCGCACGCAACACGCCCATCATGCGCGTGGCGCCGCCGCTCGCGACAACCGGTCGTTGATCGCCAACCCCAACCCCTCCATCGGCACCGGCATCACCGCGATCCGCGACATCCCCGTGCCGTTCGCATCGAGCCACCGCAGCCCGGCGAACAAATTCGCTGCCGCCTCCGTCAGGTCTCCCGCCGCACTCAACTGGAACACCACGCCCGCGCCAGCCAGCGGCACCCCGAACGCCAACAAACCCTCATCCGCCGCGACCGTTACCGCCCCCAGCCGCACCTCCAACCCGGGCGCATAATGCGAGGCCAACAGCCCGGGCGATTTCAGCGCCCCACGCGACGGAAACCCCGGGGACGACGGCCCAATCGGCGCCCCCACCGCAATCTCGCCCACCACCGCCTCGATCGCCTCGCGCGTCACCCCCCCCGGCCGGAGCAACACCGGCCGCGCCCCACTCACATCCAGCACCGTCGATTCAACCCCGACCCGACAAGGCCCGCTATCCAGCACCGCCGCAATCCGCCCACCGAGTTCATGCATCACATGCAGCGCCGTCGTCGGGCTCACCTGGCCCGACCGATTGGCCGACGGCCCCGCCACCGGCCGGCCCACCGCGCGCAGCAGCGCCTGTGCCCCCGCATGGGCCGGCACCCGCACCGCCAATGTGTCCAGCCCCGCCCCCGCCAGCAGCGCCACCGGGCACGCCGGGCGGCGCGGCAACACCATCGTCAGTGCCCCAGGCCAGAATGCCGCCGCCAGCACCCGCGCCGCCTCATTGGCCTCGACATCGGCGAACGCCGCCGCCGCATCGGGATAATGGCAAATCAACGGGTTGAACCGAGGCCGCCCCTTGGCCACAAAAATCCCCGCCACTGCCCTTGCATCCGTTGCATCCCCGCCCAGCCCGTAGACCGTCTCGGTCCCGAACGCGACAAGCGCCCCGCCGCGCAACAACGCCGCCGCCCGCACCCTCCCCGCCTCATCGTCGAGCAGCAGTTCCGTCACAGAATGCTGACCTGTCACGGAACGCCAGTGCAGATGAACCCTTGGTTCTCCCATCCCGTCTTGCCGTAATGGAAATGCGCCCCTCCAATCGCCTCCACCAGCCGCCCCCCGGCCGCCTCCACCACCGCCTGCGCCGCCGCCGTATCCCACTCCATCGTCCGCCCGAACCGCGGGTATAAGTCCGCAGTCCCCTCCGCCACTTTGCAGAACTTCAGCGCCGAGCCGATATTCAGCAGAGTCTCGATCTTTCGCCCCGCCAGGAATGGCACAAGGCGCGGATCATCCGCGTCGTGCCGCGACGCCACCACCGCGAGCCCGGCCTCCGGCACAGCCCGCGTCCGGATCTCGACCTGCCCGGCATCCGAACGCACCCAGGCACCAACCCCGACAATCCCGCCATAGACCTTGCCCCAGGCCGGGGCCCCCACCGCGCCCAGCACGGCCTTGCCATTGCGCACCAGGCCGATGCACACCGCAAACTCGTCCCGCCCCGCCGCGAATTCCCGTGTTCCATCGAGCGGATCGACCAGCCAGAACGCATCCGCGCTCTCCGGCACATGCCCAGCGGCGATCTCCTCCTCCGCCACCACCGGAATCCCCGGACATGCGCGCCTGAGTCCCGCCACAATCACCGCCTCGGCCGCATGATCGGCCTCGGTCACCGGCGAATGATCTGCCTTGCGTTGCGTATCGAAGCCGCGCGCCCGGACTTCGAGAATTTTGGCGCCTGCCTGCTTCGCAAGGCCAAACGCGAGTTCGAGGAGTTCCATGTCTTTCATCCGGCTGTCTTACCGCCCATTCCGCCCTCCTCCAACCCACCGCGATCGGTTGGAGGGCACAGCGCACATGACCGGGACAGTGGACCCGAGCTTCGCGGCTGCGCGCCCGACTTTCCCCGCGTCCTTATCGAACGTGCCCCCTGGCCTCGCCGCCCCGCCCTGCTACAGTACGCTCCAGATCTCACACCCGGGAGCCCACCATGCTGGATATTGCCGTCGCCAAACCCGCTCTTCCCAAATCGGGCGCCCTCGTGCTGCTCCTCGCCGAAGGCTCAAGCCCGGACAGCCCGACCGGCGCCGTCTGGAAAGCCGCCGACGAAGCGACCGGAGGCGCAATCTCCCGCGCCCTTTCCGTCGCTGAATTCACCGGCAAGAAGGGCCAGTCCGCTGCCATTCTGGCCCCGGGCGCCAGCCTCTCGCGCGTTATCGCCATCGGGATAGGCCCGCTCGACAAAGCCGACGGCACCAGCCTCGAAGCCGCCGGAGGCATTGCCTGCGCCGCCCTCGCCAAAGAGCCCGCCGCCAGCATCGCCACCTCAGGCCTTTCGCCCGAGCTCGCCGCAAGCGTCGCGCTCGGCGCAGTGCTGCGCGCCTACCGCTTCGATCGCTACCGCACCAAGGAAGCGGCCGAGGACAAGCCGAAACTCGCCAAACTTACCCTCCTCGCCGACGCGCCCGCCAAGGTGAAATCCGCCTGGGCCCCGCTCAAGGGCGTCGCTGAAGGTGTCTTCGTCGCGCGTGACTTGGTCAGCGAGCCCCCCAACGTCCTCAACCCGGCCGAAATGACCCGCCGTATCCAGGCCCTATCGGCCCTCGGCCTGAAAATCGAGGTCCTCGGGCCCAAGGACATGAAAAAACTCGGCTTTGGAGCCCTCCTCGGCGTCGCACAGGGCAGCACGCAGGATGCCTTCACCGTGATCATGCACTGGACCGGCGCCCCCGCGGACAAGCAGCCCCCGCTCTGCTTCGTCGGCAAGGGCGTCACCTTCGACACCGGCGGCATCTCCATCAAGCCGGCCGGCGGCATGGAAGACATGAAGTGGGACATGGGCGGCTCCGGCACCGTCGTCGGCCTGATGGCCGCCCTCGCCGGCCGCAAGGCGAAGTGCAACGCCATCGGCATCGTAGGCCTCGTCGAGAACATGCCCGACGGCAACGCCCAGCGGCCCGGTGACGTCGTCACCACCTATTCCGGCCAGACCGTCGAAGTCATCAACACCGACGCCGAAGGCCGCCTCGTCCTTGCCGACATCATGTGGTACGCGCAGGAAAAGTACAATCCCCGCTTCATGATCGACCTCGCCACGCTCACCGGCGCGATGATCATCGCCCTCGGTCATGAAATGGCCGGCTTCTTCTCCAACAACGACGTGCTCTCCGACCAACTCGTCGCCGCCGCGAAAGCCACCGGCGAAGGGGTCTGGCGGCTGCCGCTCGGCGAGGCCTACGACAAGCAGATCAAGTCCGACATCGCCGACATGAAAAACGTCGGCGGCCGGCCGGGCGGCTCCATCACGGCGGCCCAGTTCATTCAACGCTTCGTAAACAACAAACCCTGGATTCACCTCGACATCGCCGGCGTCGCCTGGTCGGGCAAGGACACGGCCACCATCCCCAAGGGGGCCACCGCCTACGGCGTCCGCCTGCTTGACCGTCTCGTGGCCGACAACTTCGAGTCCTGATGGCCGACATCGGCTTCTACCACCTGCTGCGGACAGGGCCCGACCAGGCCCTGCCCACGCTGCTCGGCCGAACCCTCAAGGCCGGGCAGCGTGCCGCCGTGCGTTGTGGCAGCCCCGAACGTGTCGCCGCACTCGACACCGCCCTGTGGCTCACGCCGGAGCCGGACTGGCTGCCGCACGGCACGCCCACCACCGGCAACCCGGATTTGCAACCGATCTGGATCACCACCGAGGACGAAGCCCCCAACGGGGCCCGCTTTCTCTTCCTCATCGATGGCGCAGACACGGCTCGCCTCTCCGACTACGATCGCGTGTTCGACCTGTTCGACGGCAACGACGAAGCCGCCGTCAGCGCCGCCCGGCTGCGATGGAAGTCCGCCAAGTCGGCCGGCCATGCATTGGCATACTGGCAGCAGACCGGTCGCGGATGGGAAAAGAAGGCCTAAAAACCTTGCAGCGAAAACCTGAACCGCCAGAATGCACCCTGGGAACACGGAAGCATCGCCATGTCATCGGCTCGCGCGCAAATCGGCTTCATCAATGCGGCGCATAGTTTTACCCATTATTCGCTGTTGATCCTGCCCACCGCGGTGCTCGCCATGGTCAACCAGGGCGGCATGTTCGGGACTGACTATGGGCCGATTCTCGCACTCGCCACCGGCGGATTCATTCTCTACGGCATTTTCGCCCTGCCCCAGGGCTGGCTCGCCGCGAAAATCGGCCGGCGCACCCTGATGAGCATCTTCTTCCTCGGTGCCGGCCTCTCGATGATCGCCACCGGCCTGTGCAGCACGCCGCTCGCCCTAGGCCTTACCCTCGGCGCCACCGGCCTGTTCGTCGCGATCTATCATCCCGTCGGCACCGCCTTGCTCGTCGAGGTCGCGGGCGACAAGCCGGGCCAGGCGATCGGGCTCAACGGCGTGTTCGGCAATGTCGGCGTCGCCATGGCCCCGATGCTGACCGCCTTTATCGCCACACAGTTCGGCTGGCACTGGGCCTTTATCCTGCCCGGCGCGGCCTGTACCCTGCTTGGCATCTTCTGGATGCGCCTCAAGGTGTGGGATGGGCATTCCCAGCGCCAGACCAAACCCTTCCCCACCATCCCGCCCGCCATTGTCCGCCAGGTCGTCATCATCCTGCTGCTCATCGCAGCCTCCAGCGGCTTGGTGTTCAATGCCTTCACCTTGCTGATCCCCAAGCTCATGCAGGAACGCTTGGCTGGCGCCCCCGCAGTCGCCGGCATCGCCGCCACACTCGCCACCCTGTGCGGCGCGGCCACGCAGTTGACGGTGGGGCGCATGATCGACCGGTTGACCTTGCGGCGCCTGTTCATGCCGTTCGGCATCGTGCTGGTGCCGGCGCTGGTGTTGCTGTCGTTCGTGCAGGGTTGGCTGATCGTGCCGGTCGCGGGCCTCGTCGCCGCGGTGATTTTCGGGCAGGTGACGATCAACGAAACCATGACGGCGCGCTATTTCTCGCCGGCCTTGCGCACCAAAATGTATTCGGTGCGCTTCTTCGTCGGCTTCCTCGGCAGCGCGGCGGCGCCCCCGGTGATCAGCGTCCTCCATGAATCGACCGGGAACCTGACCGCCGCAGTCCTGCTTCTGGCCGTGTTCGCCCTGGTCATCCTCGGCTGCGCACTCTCCTTCCCAGACCGGCAGGAGGAACTCAACCCCTCGTTGTGGGAGGAACCGCGCGCGATTCCGGTCGCCGCCGAATAGCGGCGTTTGACATCGCGCGACCGACTGCCCACATGCGAGCCATGAACCGCCGCACCCTGCTCGCTCTCGCCGCCCTCCTCCCGCTGCCTGCTGTGGCGCAGAGTGTTTCCGCGCAGGATAAGGCCGATATCGCGCGTATTGAGCGCTATCTGCTGACGCTGCGAACACTGCGCGGCCGCTTCCTGCAGATCGCCCCCAATGGTGACACCTCGGAGGGGGCTGCCTGGCTGCAACGGCCGGGCCGGATGCGGTTCGAATACGATCCACCCACCCCCTTCCTGCTGGTGGCAGGATATGGCGGGGTGATGTTTCATGACCGCAAGTTGCAGCAGACCAGCACCTTCCCCCTCTCACAAACCCCACTCGGCATCCTTCTGTCCGACCAGCCGAAACTCTCCGGCGACATCACCGTCGAGGGGATCGACCGCCAGCCGGGCATGGTTCAGATCACCTTGTTCCGCACCGGCCACCAGGGCGATGGCAGCCTGATGCTGACCTTCGCCGAGACCCCGCTGCAACTCCGACAATGGTCGGTGCTCGACGCCCAGCGCCTGGAAACCCGCGTCTCGCTGTTCAACATCACGCTCGGCGAAACCTTCGACCAGAAACTGTTCGACATCACGGACCCCCGCACCCAACCCGGCGGCGCCCCGGGGCGCTAGAGCCTGATGATTTTTGGTGGAATCACCAAAAATCATCAGGCTCTAGCGCTGATCCAACGCCCTTCTCAAGGTCATCATGTCCGCCCAGGCCTCGCGCTTGGCCCCATGGTTGCGCAGCAGATAGGCGGGATGAAGCATCGGCAAGGCACGCACCCTGCCCATGCCCTCGATCTCCACGTCCTGCCACTTGCCACGCGCGCGGGTAATGCCGGTTTTGCTTTGGGTGACGGACTGGACGGACAAATTGCCCAGCAACACCAGCAGCTTCGGCCGCACCAGGGCGATATGGCGGAGCAGGAACGGCAGGCACACCGCGACTTCGGCCTCGGTCGGGTTGCGATTGCCGGGCGGGCGCCAGGGGATGAGGTTGGTGATGTAGAAGCTGGAACGGTCGAGCCCGATGCTGGCCAGCATGCGATCGAGGAACTGGCCGGAGGCGCCAACGAACGGCAGGCCGGCACGGTCCTCCTCGGCACCTGGCCCTTCACCGACCAGCATCAGCCCGCAGGACGGGTTGCCGTCGCCAAAGACCAGGTTGGTCGCGGTGGCCGACAAAGAGCAGCCATCGAATGTGGTCAGCGCCTGGCGCAATTCGTCGAGCGTGTTGCAGGCGGCCGCACTGTCGCTCGCGCGCCGGGCCGGGGCAAGCGGGGCGGCGGGGACGGGGCGGGGTTGCGGTTTGACCGGCGAAGCAGAAGCGGCCGCGACCACGCGCGGCAGCGGGGCGACGAGCCGGTCGATCGGCAGGTCGTCCAATGCCTCGTCAGCGCCCCACTCGATCTGGAGCCTCAAATCCGCCCATGCATCCATGGCACCAGTCAATCCCGCCCGGAGGTTTTACGCAACGCCGCAATCGTCCTATTCTCGCAGTCGAGTTTGATCGTGTGATTCGCGGCCCCGGCGATTTCGCCGCCGCCGATCCCACTCTAGCACGCCCCGAGATCAGGGGTACCGGAAAGGGAGCCGACATGTCTGAGCGGGAACAGATGGAGTTCGATGTGGTGATCGTGGGGGCCGGCCCGTCCGGGCTTTCAGCCGCGATCCGCCTCAAGCAACTGGCTCCGGACGCCGCTATTTGCGTCGTCGAGAAGGGTGGTGAGGTCGGTGCCCACATCCTGTCCGGCGCAGTGATCGAAACCCGCGCGCTCGATGAGTTGATCCCGGATTGGAAAGAGCGCGGCGCGCCGCTCGACACGCCGGCAGCGGATGACAAATTCCTGTATCTCACCAAAAACGGTGCGATCGGGATGCCGCTGCCGCCAACCTTGCACAACCACGGCAACTACATCGTCTCGCTCGGCAACGTGGTGCGCTGGTTGGGTCAGCAGGCGGAGGCACTCGGCGTCGAGATCTATCCGGGGTTCGCCGCAGCCGAGACACTGATCGAGGATGGCCGGGTGGTCGGTATTGCGACCGGAGACATGGGCATCAGCCGCGATGGCACGCGGGGGCCGAATTTCGCGCCCGGCATGGAATTGCGCGCAACCTACACGATCTTCGCCGAGGGCTGCCGGGGCAGCCTGACCAAGACGCTGTTCGAGACGTTCGATCTGCGCAAGGACAGTGATCCGCAGACCTATGGCATCGGCATCAAGGAATTGTGGGAAATCCCTGCCGAAAACCACAAGCCGGGCACCATCATCCACACCATCGGCTGGCCCGTGACATCGGACGTCTATGGCGGGTCGTTCCTGTATCACTGGGGCAAGAACATGGTGTCCTACGGCTATGTGGTGGGGCTCGACTACAAAAACCCGTACCTCTCGCCGTTTGAGGAAATGCAGCGGCTCAAGACCCATCCTGAGATGCGCAAGCATTTCGAGGGCGGGCGGCGCGTGTCCTACGGGGCGCGGGCGATCAGCGAAGGCGGGTTCCAGGCGTTGCCGAAGCTGACTTTTCCCGGCGGGTGCCTGGTGGGTGACACGGCGGGGTTCCTCAACACGCCCAAGATCAAGGGCACCCATACCGCCATGAAATCCGGCATGCTTGCCGCCGAGGCGGTAGCGGAGGCGATGGCAGGGGACGGAGCGGTGGAGCCCGTGGCCTATACCGACAAGCTCAAGGGTTCCTGGCTCTACGAGGAACTCTATCTCGCCCGCAACATCCGGCCCGGCTTCGCCAAGTTCGGCTTCCTCGGCGGACTCGTAAATGCCGCAATCGATGCCTACGTGTTCCGCGGCCGGGCGCCGTGGACGCTGCGATACAAGCACAAGGATAACGAATGCACGATGGAGGCGGCGGCCTGCAACCCGATCGTCTACCCCAAGCCCGACGGCGTGCTCACCTTCGACCGCAATTCCTCGGTATTCCTGTCCAACGCCAATCACGAGGAAAACCAACCCATCCACCTCAAACTGCGCGATCCGGCCAAGGCGATCGACATCAACTTCAACACATTCGCCAGCCCGGAAACCCGCTACTGCCCAGCCGGCGTGTATGAGATCGTGGGTGCCGAAGAAGGCAATCCGCGGTTGCAGATCAACGCGCAGAACTGCGTGCATTGCAAAACCTGCGATATCAAGGACATCACACAGAATATCGATTGGTGCACCCCTGAAGGCGGCGGGGGGCCGGCCTATCCTGGCGGCATGTGATGGCGACCTTCACACTGGTTCGGCACAGCGGCTACACGATCGCGGGCAACCCGGAACTCGAAGAATCGGTCGAGGTTGCCGAGCTCACGGGGGCCCAGATCTACACCGTCAAGCAGGCAGGTGGTCGGATGTTCGAGTCCCGCGACGCGGCCCACGCGGCGGAAACGGCGCATAATGCGCCAGGGCAGCGGGCGGGGAGCCGAGGGTATTTTTCGTCTCTGCGCGTTGCAGGGGCGGAGATCCACGTGCCGAAGTGACCGGAAGGGGCGAAGCCGGTGTCTCTTGGCTTCGCCCTTTTGCGATGAAGGTTAACGCCTGCAGGTTTCGCTTTTTTCGCCGAAAAAGAGGCGCTTACCGCAGCCCGAGCCCCCGCGCGATGATGCCTCGGAGGATTTCGCGCGTGCCGCCGCGCAGCGAGAACGAGGGCGCATGCAGCGTGGTATAGGCCAGCACTTCAGCGAAGCGCTCGGTGGCTTCGGTCGGGGGATCGATGGCGATGATGGCGCGGGCGATGTCGGGAATTTCCTGTTCGAGCAGGGCGCCGAGGTCTTTGACGAGGGAGGCCTGGGTCGCGGGGTTTTCGCCCGCTTCGAGCATGCCGGCAACGGAGCGGGAGAGGCGGCGCAGCGTGACGAGATGGGCACCGAGGCGGCCGATGGCGATGGCGGCGCGTTCGGGGGGAGCGGGGCCGAGCACGCGCAGCGTTTCGACGAGGAGGATGAACGAGGAAAGGAAGCGTTCGGGACCGGAGCGTTCATAGGCCAGTTCGCTGGTCACTTGGTGCCAGCCCTGGCCTTCGTCGCCGAGGAGGGCATCATCGGGGATGAAGGCATCCTGGAAGTGGATTTCGTTGAAATGGTGTTCGCCAGTCATGGCGTGGACCGGGCGGATGGCCATGCCCTTGGTGGATTTCATGTCGACGAGGAATTGGCTGGTGCCGTTCTGCCGGTCATCCGGGGTCCCGGAGGAGCGGCAAAAGAGGATCATGTAGTGGGCTTGGTGGGCTTGGCTGGTCCAGAGTTTGGTGCCGTTGATCAGCCAGCCGCCGTCAACCTTGGTGGCACGGGTGCGGACGGAGGCGAGGTCTGAGCCGGAGTTGGGTTCGGACATGCCGATGCAGAAAAAACATTCGCCGGCGACGATTTTGGGAATGAAAAAGCGTTTCTGGGCTTCGGTGCCGAAGCGCAGGATGGAGGGACCGGACTGGCGGTCGGAGATCCAATGGCCAACGACGGGGGCGCCGGCGGCGAGGAGCTCCTCGATGACAACGTAGCGTTCGAGGTTGGAGCAGCCATGGCCACCATATTGGGTGGGGAAGGTCATGCCGATCCAGCCGCGGGCGCCAAGTTTGCGGCTGAATTCGGGGTCGAAGCCGGACCAGCTTTCCATGCGTTTGGTGGCCGGAACATCGGCGAGTTCGGCCGCGAGGAAGGCGCGGACGTCGGCGCGCAGGGCTTCGGCGGTGTCGGAGGCGGGGGGCGGAGGGAAGGTGAGGGCGGACATGTTGGCCTCAGATCGCGGTAAGGGTGGGCCAGAGGGCGTCGGCGCCGGCGGCGGCAAGGTGGCGGCCGAGATACGCGTTCCATTCGGCTTCGCCGCCGTACTCGTCGCGCCAAGCATGAAGGCGCTTGGTGTGGAAGTGAAGGGTGTGTTCGTAGGTGAAGCCGATGGCGCCATGGATCTGGTGGGCGAGGGCGGCGCCGATGCCGGCGGCTTCGGCGCCGCGGGCCTTGGCGGCGGCGATGGCGGGAAGACGGAGGGTGGGGAGGATCGATTCGGCGGCGATGCCGGCGGCGGCCAGCGCGGCGGCGGTTTGGGAGGCCAGCGTGGCGACGCTGTGCTGCACGGCCTGGAAGCGGCCGATGGGGCGGCCGAACTGGCTGCGGTCGAGCGCGTACTGGGTGGTCATCGCGGTGATGCGTTCGAGCGAGCCTGCAATCATCAGGGCGCGGGTGGCGGCGCCGGCGGCGCGAAGGTCCAGTGCGGAGTGCGGCGAGGGCGCCACGGCATCGGGCACCGCATCGATCACCAGGGTATTGCGCGGCTCACGAGCGATGTTGAGACGTTCCTCGATGGTATAGCCCCCGGACAGAAGGGCGACATGCGAGCAGCCCTCGACATCGGCGAGGACCACCAGAGCCGCGGCATCGCGGCCCCAGGCAATTCCGCGGGCCGTCCCGGCGATGTGCCACTTGGCGCCGTCGCGGCTCAAGACGAGGCCGGTGCCGGGGGCAATGGTCAGAGGGCCGTCGGGGACGGGAAGACCGGCCGAGGACAGGAGCCAGCCGGCGAGCATGGTTTCGGCGAGAGGCAAAGGCAGCGCGTGGCGTCCGGCGATGCGCAAAATGGCGAGGGCTTCGTCGGGAGCAACGCCGAAGCCGCCCGCCGATTCGGGGAGGAGGCCGAGATGCAGGCCGGCTTCAGCCAGAGCGTCCCACGCGGCTTGGGGGAAATCGCCGTGTTCGGCGGCCGCCAGGACCTGGGGCGTAATGATGGCGCCGAACAGGCGTTCGGCGGTATCGACAAGGATGGAATCGGCCAAGGCGGAAACTCCTGAAACGGCGACAAGCCCTTGGGGCTACTCGCCTTCTTCCTTCAAAACGCTGAGGTCGACGGGCAGCACTTCGCCCATCCACATCGCGTGCAGCGCATGGTCGTCACGCTCGCGGCCGGTGTTGGGATGGACCAGCACGGCGAGGCCGTCGCGGTTCAGCGCGATGAAGGGGACGATGATGGGGTAGAGATCGACGGGGAAGAGAACCTGAAACATTGCGCGCGTGTGTGGCCCAACGCTGCGGTCATGCCAGCGGCCCAGCAGGGCGGTCGGAAACTGGGCGGCAAGCTGTTCGCGCAGGCGCTCGGCGCTGGGGCGCATTTCAGCCGTGTAGTAGACGTGGGCATGCCAATCTTTGATAGCCGTCACTTGTTTGGGCACAGTCATGGGCGAGATCTCCCTCGATCGGGCCAGCGTAGCAAGAGGCGGGGCGAACGCCAATCGGCCGGGCACATGGACGCTGATTCGCGGGGCGTGCTAGATCGCTCGGCCTTCCGACCGGCGAAGGCAACACGCTGCGGAAGGAACTCCAGATGCAACTCGGCATGATCGGACTGGGCCGCATGGGCGGCAATATCGTGCGGCGCCTGATGCGAGCGGGCCATTCCTGCGTGGTCTATGACGCGGACCCGCGGGCCGTGGCGTTGCTGGCGGCCGAGGGGGCGAAGCCGGCGACGTCGCTGGAGGACCTGGTGCAGAAGCTGGACCAGCAGCCGCGGGCGGCTTGGGTGATGCTGCCGGCGGGTCAGATTACGGAGGATACGGTGACGACGCTGGCTGGCATGATGGCGCCGGAGGATATCCTGATCGATGGCGGAAATTCGTACTACAAGGACGATATTCGTCGGGCGCGGGCCCTGGCGCCGAAGGGCATTCGCTACATGGATGTCGGGACGTCCGGCGGCGTATGGGGGTTGGAGCGCGGGTATTGCCTGATGATCGGAGGGGACAAAGCGGCGTTCGCGTTCCTTGATCCGATTTTTGCCGCGCTGGCGCCAGGCAAGGGCGATATTCCGGCAACGCGGGATCGCGAGGGCAGGTCAGCGAATGTGGAGCACGGATATCTCCATGCAGGCCCGTCGGGGGCCGGCCATTTCGTGAAGATGATCCATAACGGGATCGAATACGGGATGATGCAGGCCATGGCGGAGGGGTTCGACATTCTGCGCAACCGGAGCTCGGCCAAGTTGCCGGAGTCGGAGCGGTTCGATCTGGATCTGGCCGATGTGGCGGAGGTGTGGCGCCGCGGGTCGGTGGTGACGTCATGGCTGCTCGATTTGACGGCAGAGGCGCTGGCGAAGGACGAGAAGCTGGAATCGTTCTCGGGGCATGTCGAGGATAGCGGCGAGGGGCGTTGGACGATCGAGGCGGCCATCGAGGAGGCGGTGCCGGCGGATGTGCTGGCGGCATCGTTGTTCACGCGGTTCCGCTCGCGGCAGGACCATACGTTCGCAGAGAAGGTGTTGTCGGCGATGCGGCTGGGGTTCGGCGGGCATACGGAGGCGCCGAAGACGTGACGGTTCTGGTTGTCATGGGGGTGGCCGGCTGTGGCAAGACCACAATCGGCCAGATCATCGCGGATCGGCAGGGCTGGGCGTTCCAGGAGGGGGATGCGCTGCATCCGCCGGCGAATGTCGCCAAGATGGCTGGGGGGACGCCGCTGACGGATGAAGATCGCTGGCCGTGGTTGCGCCTGATCGCCGGGGCGATCGACCGGTGGCGGGCGGCGGGGCAGTCGGGCGTGGTGACGTGTTCGGCGTTGAAGCAGGCCTATCGCTCAATTCTGATCGGGGATCGGGCCGATGTGCGCCTGGTGTATCTGCGGGGCGACAAGGCCCTGATCGCGGCACGGATGGCGGGGCGGAAGGGGCATTTCATGCCACCAGCCTTGCTCGACAGCCAATTCGCGACATTGCAGGTGCCGCTGGCTGATGAACGGGCCATCGTGGTGGATATCGGGCCCACGCCGGAAGCGATTGCCGCGACGGTGATCGGCCGGCTGGCGGGCTGAAGGACATAACCCCGCATGAAATTTTCTTTGCGGACCCTCTTTACCCAGGGGCTTGCCGGGCAATCCGGATGGCCGGAGCAGTGGCGTTCGCCGGAGCCGCGGGCGGCCTATGACGTGATCATTGTCGGCGGCGGGGGGCATGGGCTGGCGACGGCCTATTACCTGGCGGCCGAGCTTGGCGTGCGCAATGTTGCTGTGCTCGAGAAGGGCTGGCTCGGCGGCGGCAATACCGGGCGCAATACGACGATCATCCGTTCGAACTATTTATGGGATGAGTCGGCGGCGATCTACGATCACGCGGTAAAGCTGTGGGAGGGGTTGGCGCAGGAGTTGAACTACAACGTGATGTATTCGCCGCGCGGCGTGATGATGCTGGCGCATACGATCCATGACCAGCAGGTGTTCAAGCGGCATGTGCATGCCAATCGATTGAACGGGATCGACAACGAATGGCTGACGCCCGAACAGGCGCAGGCGTTCTGCCCGCCGCTGAACATCGGAAAGAATGTGCGCTATCCCATCACCGGGGCGGCGTTGCAGCGGCGCGGGGGCACGGCGCGGCATGATGCGGTGGCATGGGGCTACGCACGGGGGGCGTCAACGCGCGGGGTGGATATCATCCAGAACTGCGAAGTGACGGGCATCGAGCGGAATGTGGCCGGCGCGGTGACGGGCGTGACAACGACGCGCGGGCGGATCGGGGCGCAGAAGGTCGGCGTGGTTGCGGCGGGGCATACGTCGGTGTTGATGGCGATGGCGGGCGTGCGCATGCCGCTCGAAAGTTTCCCGCTGCAGGCCTTGGTCAGCGAACCGGTCAAGCCGGTGTTTCCGTGCGTGGTCATGTCCAACACGATCCATGCGTATATCTCGCAGTCCGACAAGGGAGAGTTGGTGATCGGGGCGGGGACGGATGCGTATACGTCCTACAGCCAGACGGGGGCGCTGCATATCGCGGAGCATACGCTGGATGCGATCTGCGAGATGTTCCCCATGTTCCGGCGGATGCGGATGTTGCGGAACTGGGGCGGTATCGTGGATGTGACACCGGATCGCTCGCCGATCATCGGGCACACGCCGGTGCCGGGATTGTTCGTCAATTGCGGGTGGGGGACGGGCGGGTTCAAGGCAACGCCGGGATCGGGCCATGTGTTCGCACACACGATCGCGCATGACCGGCCGCACCCGATCGCTGCGCCGTTCACGTTGGAGCGGTTCACGACAGGGCGGTTGATCGACGAGGCGGCGGCGGCGGCGGTGGCACACTGATGTTGATCATCCCTTGTCCGTATTGCGGCGCACGGCCCGAGAACGAGTTTCGCTACGCCGGCGAGGCGCATATCGCGCGGCCGGCCGACCCTGAGGCGCTGAGCGATGCGGCGTGGGCGGATTTTCTTTACATGCGGACCAATCCAAAGGGGCGGCATGCCGAGCGGTGGCGGCATGTTCATGGATGTGGCCGTTTTTTCAATTGCGTCCGCGATACCGTGACGGATCGGATCGAACGGACATATCCGGCGGGAACGGCGCCATGAAGTGGTTCGGGCGGCGCGAGACGCACCAATCGGCGCGAACAGCAGAGGGAGGGCGGATCGACCGCAGCCGGACGGTGCGGTTCACGTTCGATGGGGCGCAGTTCACCGGACACCCCGGGGATAGCCTGGCTTCGGCGCTGCTGGCGCATGGGGTGCATCTGATGGGACGGTCGTTCAAATACCATCGGCCACGCGGGGTCTTGGCGGCAGGGTCGGAGGAGTCGAATGCGCTCGTGCATGTCGATCGCGGTGGCGGGCGGGAGACGCCGAATCTGCGGGCAACGCAGGTGGAGATCTATGAAGGGCTGAATGCGCGGAGCCAGAACCGGCACCCGTCGCTGGCGTTCGATTTGGGCAGCGCGGCAGGGTTGATGTCGCGGTTTTTGCCGGCGGGATTCTACTACAAGACGTTCATGTGGCCGGCTTCGTTCTGGAGGCGGGTGTACGAGCCGGCGATCAGGGCGGCAGCCGGGTTGGGCGTGGCGCCGATGGATGCGGATCCAGACCGGTATTTGCGGCGCTATGCGCATTGCGAAACGCTGGTAATCGGGGCGGGGCCGGCCGGGGTTGCGGCGGCGCTGGACGCTGCGGCTGTGGGTGGGCGGGTGATCCTGTGCGATGAGCAGGCGGAGCTGGGCGGTTCGCTGCTGAGCGAGCCGCATGCCGTGATCGACGGATTGGCGGGGGCCGAGTGGCTGGCAGGGGCGTTGAGCGATCTCGCACGGCATCCAAATGTGACGCTCCTGCCGCGCTGCACGGCGTTCGGATGGTATCCCGACAACATGGTCGGCCTGGCTGAGCGCGTGACGGACCATCTCGCGACGCCGGGCGTGCATCAGCCGCGCGAGCGATTGTGGCAGGTTCGGGCCGGTGCGGTGGTCATCGCGGCGGGGGCGCATGAGCGACCGCTGGTGTTTCCGGACAATGACAGGCCCGGGATCATGCTTGCGGGCGCGGCGCGGGCGTATCTCAACCGCTACGGGGTGCGGCCCGGACAGCGTGCGGTGATTGTCACGGCCTGCGACAGTGCATACGCGTGCGCGCTCGATCTGCATCGCGCAGGGGTGATGATTGCGGCAATTGCGGATATCCGGGCGGATGTAACGGGGCCGGCGGTGGAGGCGGTGCGGGCGGCGGGGCTGCTGGTGCGCACAGGGGTCTCAATCACCGGGAGCACCGGGCATCTGCGTGTGACGGGGGCGTTGTTCGGCACGGAATGGGTGGCCTGCGATACGATCCTGATGTCGGGCGGTTGGACGCCAAGCCTGCATATGCATTCGCAATCGCGCGGGAAAATTCGGTTTGATGGCGCAAATTTTCTGCCTGAGGCGATGGCCGGGCAGCAGTCGGTCGGGTCCTGCGCGGGGGTGTTTGACCTAACCGGGTCTCTGCCGGGGCGCGTGGTCAGCGGGGTCATCGCGCCGCGTGGTGGTTTCGCCGGGCTGGTGCCGGGCGCCAAGGCGAAGCGGGCGTTCGTGGATTTCCAGAACGATGTGACGGCGAAGGATCTGCTCCTGGCGACCCGGGAGGGGTTTCGCTCGATCGAGCATGTCAAGCGCTATACCACGACAGGGATGGCGACCGATCAGGGCAAGACGTCCAATCTCAATGCGCTGGCGATCGTGGCAGACCAACTGGGAACAGCGATTCCGCATGTGGGGCTCACGACATTCCGCCCGCCCTACACGCCCGTCACCTTCGGGACCATCGCAGGAACATCGCGCGGGGCGCTGTTCGATCCGGAGCGGCGGGCGCCGATGCATGACTGGGCGGTCAGCCGGGGGGCAGTGTTCGAGGATGTCGGGACCTGGAAGCGGGCGCATTGTTTTCCGGCGCCGGGCGAAGTCATGCACGAAACGCTCGCGCGGGAGTGCCGCGCAGTACGGACCGAGGCAGGGATTTTCGACGCCTCGACACTGGGCAAGATCGAGGTCGTCGGGCCCGATGCAGCAGAATTCCTCAACCGGCTTTACACGAACGCCTGGCTGACGCTTGGGGTCGGGCGGTGTCGCTACGGGTTGATGCTGTCGGAGGCCGGGTTCGTGATGGATGACGGCGTGGTCGGGCGGATCGCGGAGGACCGCTTCCATGTCACAACCACGACGGGTGGGGCACCGCGCGTGTTGAACCATATGGAGGATTATCTTCAGACGGAGTTCCCGGAGTTGCGGGTATGGTTGACGAGCACGACCGAGCAGTGGGCGACGATCGCGGTGCAGGGGCCGAGGGCGCGCGATATCCTTGCACCGCATGTGACCGGGATCGATCTCGCACACGCCGCATTCCCGCATATGAGTGTGCGCGAGGGGCGGATTTGCGGGGTGCCGACGCGGCTGTTCCGAGTCAGTTTCACAGGGGAACTGGGGTTCGAGATCAATGTGCCGGCGGATTATGGTCCGGCGGTTTGGCGTGCATTGATGGCGTCGGGCCACCTCACGCCGTATGGCACCGAGACGATGCATGTGCTGCGGGCCGAAAAGGGGTTCGTGATCGTGGGGCAGGAGACCGATGGGACAGTGACGCCGGACGATCTGGGCCTGTGCAGGATGATCGCGCGCTCGAAGCGGGATTTTGTCGGCAAGCGGTCGTTGCGGCGGCCCGACATGCTGGTGGCCAATCGCAAGCAGTTGGTGGGGCTGTTGACCGATGATCCGAGCACTGTGCTGGAGGAGGGCGCGCAGATCGTAGAGGACCCGGGCCAGCCCGTGCCGATGCGCATGATCGGGCATGTCACGTCATCCTACCCGAGCGCGACCCTTGGGCATTCAATCGCGCTGGCACTGGTGGAGGCGGGGCGCTCCCGCATGGGCACGGTGCTGCATGTGCCTATGCCGGAGCGCATGATTGCCGTGCGCGTGGTGGAACCGGTGTTCTACGACAAGGCGGGAGCACGCCTTGATGGTTGAGCGGACCTCATCATTGACCGGGCTTACGCCGGTGCCAGGGCTTGTGGCGCTGCCGCCCGCGACACGGATCAGCCTGCGCAGCAGCGATGTCGCGGCGCTGGGGATCGCGGGCGTGGGCGCGATCAATACCGCTGTTGTGAGCGGAGTGACGGCGGCGTTGCATTTGGGACCCGACGAGTGGCTCGTCATTGCGCCTGAGGCACAGGGCGCGGCGCTCATGGCCGGGGCGGCGGCCCGCTTTGCAAGTGCGGTCGATGTGTCACACCGCAGCGTGGGGATCGAGGTTTCGGGCCCCCATGTGATCGAGATGCTGGCGGCGTTTGTTGCTCTCGATCTCGCCGAGGCGGCGTTTCCGTGCGGGATGGCGACGCGAACGCTGTTCGGCAAGGCCGAGATCATTCTCTGGCGGATCGCAGTGCGGACGTTCCGTATCGAGGTCTGGCGGTCCTTCGCGCCGTATGTCTGGCAGTGTCTCGAGGAATCCGGGCGCGAATTCACCTGACCGGAACCTGCTCAAATGGGTTCCGCGCTTTCCCGACAGAGAACACGCCCAAAAAGAACTCAGCCAATCCGCCCCCACGCCCGACCCGTGTTCGTCGGGCACGAACAGGGTTCACCGCGCGGGCCAGGCTGGTCGAGCGGGCAAACATAGGCGCCGGCATAACATCCTGCGCCCGAAGGGACCCAGCGCGGCACATAGTCGTAGCCATACGGCGGGGCATAATAAACCGGAGGCGGGATCACGACGACAACGCCCGGCCCCCACCATCCGCCATGACGCCAGGCCTGCGCGGACCCGGGAACAAGGGCGGCAAGGGTGATCGCGAGCACAAGCAACAGACGGTCGGGCATCACAAACTCCTCCAATCTCCTCCCCCCCTGATAGACCCTATCGCGCGGGGTCGCACCACGGCTTACGGAAAATTCATCGGCTGGACTTCGGCACGAAAGACACGGTGCGGACCGGAAGCGTCGACGCGCCCCGGCCATGCCGCCGGAAAGCTTGACTTTCATCCCCGGTTTGAAGATATCCGCTCGCGCGCGCGCTCAGTTGCGTGCCCGCTGCCACGCGCCGCAACCGGCGCGGATCCAGAGGTAGCTGCCATGAAAGCACACTTCGTTTGACCAACACTCTGCCGCTGCCTGAAACTGACCCCGCCCCCGCGGACTCGACCGTAAACGCCGAGGCCCCGATCGCCGGAACTGCCGTGGTGCCTGAGGCGGCGCCCGCGACGATCGACGCTCCTCCGATCACGGGTGGCACGCTCGAAGACGCGCTCTCAGAGCTCCCCCCGGTCGCGGCGGTTACCGCCGAAGACGGTGAGGACGGCGAGCCTGAAACGGAAGCCGCAGCGGCCCCTGCGCTGCCCACATTCGAGGAACTCGGCCTCTCCGAGCCGATCCTGCGCGCCGTCCTCGAAAAGGGCTACAACACGCCCACGCCGATCCAGACCCAGGCGATCCCGGCCGTACTCGCCGGGCGCGACGTTCTGGGTTGCGCCCAGACCGGCACCGGCAAGACGGCCGGCTTCACGCTGCCAATGCTCGACATCCTCTCCGGCAGCCGCGCCCGGGCCCGCATGCCGCGCAGCCTGATCCTCGAACCGACCCGCGAACTGGCCCTCCAGGTCGCGGAAAACTTCGTCGAATACGGCAAGTATCTTAAGCTAACCCACGCCCTGATCATCGGCGGCGAAAGCATGTCCGACCAGAAGGACGTGCTGATGCGCGGTGTCGACGTGCTGATCGCAACGCCGGGCCGCCTGATGGACATGTTCGAGCGCGGCTCGATCCTTCTGTCGGACTGCAAGGTGCTGGTCATCGACGAAGCCGACCGGATGCTTGACATGGGCTTCATCCCCGACGTCGAGAAAATCGTCTCCCTTCTGCCGGCCAACCGCCAGACGCTGTTTTTCAGCGCGACGATGGCCCCGGAAATTCGCCGCCTGGCGGATGCATTCCTGCAGAACCCCAAGGAAATCACGGTCTCCAAGCCAGCCTCGGTCGCCACAACGATCACCGAGGGCATGACGCTGGTCGCCGAAATCGACAAGCGCGAGGCATTGCGCCGGTTGATCCGCTCCGAGGAAGTGCAGAACGCGCTGATCTTCTGCAACCGCAAAAAGGACGTGGACATCCTTTATAAGTCGCTCACGCGGCATAAGTTCAGCGTCGGTATGCTGCATGGCGATATGACGCAGTCGCTCCGCTTCTCCACGCTCGAGAAGTTCAAGGCCGGCGAAATCCGCCTGCTCTGCTGCTCTGATGTCGCGGCCCGCGGCATCGACATCGGCGGACTGAGCCACGTGTTCAATTTCGACGTGCCGATCCATGCCGAGGACTACGTTCATCGCATCGGCCGCACCGGCCGCGCCGGGCGCGAGGGCCGTGCCTTCACCCTCGCCACGCCCGAGGAGCGCCTCGCCGCCGAAGCCATCGAAAAGCTGATCGGCCACCCGATTCCGCGCATCGCCGTCGAAGGGCTCGATGTGGTCGATTGGGCCGAAGGTGACGGCAAGCGCCGCGGCCGTGGTCGCGGCAAGCCGGCCGCCAGCACCGCCCCCCCCGTTGCCAAGCCCGCGCCGCGAGGCCGTGCGCCAAAGGCCGCCAAGCCGGTCGTCGAGGCCGATGCGCCGCTGCTCGACACCGCCGAGGTGCTCGCCGTTCCCGCCGAAGCCCCGGCCGAGGCCCCGAAATCGGGCCGCCAGCGCCGCATCCCACGCGGCCATGCCAAACCCGCGCCCCTGGTGCAGGAGCAGCCCGACCTCGTCGAGGCGCCCGTCGAATTTCAGGAGCCGATGCCCCTGCCGCCGCGCCCGGACCGCTCCCATCACCGCAACGAAGCCCGCACCGACCGCCCCCGCGAGGACCGTCCCCGCGAGGACCGTCCCCGCGAAGACCGCCCCCGTGAGGATCGCCCCCGCGACCGGGATCGCGAGGACCGTCCCCGCGACCGGGATCGCGACCGTGACGACCGGCACCGCCGTGGCCGCCGCGACGACGATCTCGGCCCGTCCGTACTCGGTTTCGGCGATGACGTTCCCGCTTTCATGCTCATCCCGGCCCGCTCCAAGCGCCTGGCCGCACAAGCCATCGACGATTCGGAGGCCCAATGAACGTCATCTCCGCACCGAGCCGGAAGGGCAAGTTCGCCCCCTTCAAGTGGGACGACGCTCTCATGCTCGAAACCCAGCTCACCGAGGACGAGCGCGCCATCCGCGACGCGGCGCATGCGTTCTGCCAGGAAAAGCTGTTCCCGCGCGTGCTCATGGCCAACCGCAATGAGCATTTCGACCGCGAGATCATGAACGAATTCGGCGACATGGGTTTCCTTGGCGCCACGCTGTCGAGCCATGGCTGCGCCGACGTCGGCTATGTCGCCTACGGCCTGATCTCCCGCGAAGTGGAGCGTGTCGACAGCGGCTATCGCAGCGCTTTCTCGGTGCAGTCGAGCCTGGTGATGTATCCGATCTACGCCTTCGGCTCGGAAGCCACCAAGGACAAGTACCTGCCCAAGCTGCGCACGGGCGAATTCGTCGGCTGCTTCGGCCTGACCGAGCCCGACGGCGGCTCCGACCCCGGCTCCATGCGCACCCGCGCCAAGGCGGTCGATGGCGGCTATCTGCTGAATGGCAATAAAACCTGGATCAGCAACGCCCCGATCGCCGACGTGTTCGTGGTCTGGGCCAAGGACGATGCCGGCGACATCCGCGGCTTCGTGCTCGAAAAAGGCATGCCGGGCCTGACCGCGCCCAAGATCGAGGGCAAATTCAGCCTGCGCGCCTCCTGCACCGGCATGATCCTCATGCAGGACGTGTTCGTGCCGGCCGAGAACATGTTCCCTGAAGTCAAGGGTCTGCGTGGTCCGTTCTCCTGCCTCAACAATGCGCGCTACGGAATCTCCTGGGGCGCGCTCGGCGCCGCCGAGTTCTGCTGGCACGCCGCGCGCACCTACACGCTCGATCGCAATCTGTTCGGCCGCCCGCTCGCCGCCACGCAGCTCATCCAGAAAAAACTGGCCGACATGCAGACCGAAATCACGCTCGGCTTGCAATCCGTGCTGCGCCTCGGCCGCCTGATGGACGAAGGCCAGGCAGCGCCCGAGATGATTTCCCTGTGCAAGCGCAACTCCTGCGGCAAGTCCCTCGACATCGCCCGCCTCGCCCGTGACATGCACGGCGGCAACGGCATCGTCGACGAATACCACGTCATCCGTCACGTCATGAACCTTGAGACCGTCAACACCTACGAGGGCACCCACGACGTCCACGCCTTGATCCTCGGCCGCGCCCAGACCGGCATTGCTGCCTTCGGTGCCTGATACCCCCGAGGCTGTCCCCGATTTTGTCACCATCTCGCGCATCGGCGCGGATGGTGACGGTATTGCCGCGGGCACGTCCGACAAACCGCGCTATTTCCCGTTCACGCTGCCAGGCGAAGACGTCAGCCTCGCCACGCCCCCGATCCTGCTCACCACCAGCATCGACCGCGTCGCGCCACCCTGCCCGCATTTCGGCACCTGCGGCGGCTGCACGCTGCAACACTGGCGCGACGAGCCCTACGCCGCATGGAAAGCAAGCCTCCTCGCTGACGCCCTGCGCCGCGCCGGGTTCGACCCGTCGACCAGCGGGGAGGCGCCCATCGCCCCCCTCGTGCGCACCCCGCCCGAGGCCCGCCGGCGCATTGACCTCGCCATCCGCCGTCATGGCGGCACCCTCACCGTCGGCCTGCACAAGCGCGGCAGCAGCACCGACATCATCGACCTCGAAGCCTGCACCATTCTGCACCCCACCCTCGCCGGCCTGATCGCGCCGCTGCGCCAGATGCTGCGCAGCCTCGCCACCTTCAAACGCGAAGGCTCAGCCGTGCTCAACCTCCTCGACACCGGTCCCGATCTTCTCCTGCGCACCGACGCGCCGGCCACCACAGGTGACCGCGTCCGCCTCGCAGCCTTTGCTGCGACCCACGGTATCCCGCGCATCGCGCTCGCCATCGGCATCGGCAAACTGCCCCCCGAAATCGCCAGCCAACACAGCCGCCCCAGCGTCATCTTCGACGGCACGCCCGTCACCCCGCCGCCCGGCGCCTTCCTGCAAGCCAGCGCCCCCGCCGAGGCCGCCATCCGCGCCGCCGTCCTCGCCGGCCTGCCCACCAAACTCACCTCGAAATCCCGCTTCGCCGAACTCTATGCCGGCAACGGCACCCTGACCTTCGCCCTCTCCAACAGTGCCCGGGTCGACGCCTTCGAGGGCGACGCCGCTGCCGCCGCCGGGCTTCGCGATGGCGTCAATGCCGCCGCCCGCGCCGGCCGCATCGCCGTCCACACCCGCGACCTCACGCGCCAACCTCTCAGCGTGAAAGACTTCGCCGCCTTCGCCGCGGTCATTCTCGACCCCCCCTTCGCCGGCGCCGGCCCACAAATGGCAACCCTCGCGGCCTCTGCCGTCAAACGCGTCATCTACGTCTCCTGCAATCCGGCCGCCCTGGCCCGCGAAGCCCGCTTGCTGCATGACGCCGGATTCAAACTCCTTTCCGCCACACCGGTGGACCAGTTCCTGTGGTCAGCCAGGCTCGAAGCGGTCTGCGTTTTCGGACGATAAGGGCTCGGGGGCTTCTTTTGCGCAAAAGAGGAAGCCCCCTCCCCTTCCCGCCTTGACGCCCACCCCCTCCCGCCGTTCCATGCTGCGCAACGACGCTGGAGCTCCCGTACCATGAACGCCATCACCGACCTCGGCAGCCGCACCGGCCTCGCCGAACGCCTGCGCATCCGCTCCGGCGCCTTCGCCGGACAGACCTCCGGCCTCGCCCCCGGCAACGTGCAGGCCAACCTCGCCATTCTCCCCGCCGCCCTCGCCGGTGATTTCCTGCGCTTCGCCCACGCCAACCCCAAGCCTTGCCCCGTCCTTGCCGTCGCCGAACCCGGCAACCCCCACATTCCCGCCATCGGCCGCGACCTCGACATCCGCACCGACATCCCGCGCTACCGCGTCTGGCGCCATGGCGAACTCGTCGAGGAATGCACGGACATCTCGCATCTCTGGCGCGATGACCTGGTCAGCTTCCCCATCGGCTGCTCCTTCTCCTTCGAAGAAGCGCTCATCGAAGATGGCATCGAAGTCCGCCACATCGCCTGCGGCTCCAACGTGCCGATGTATCGCACCAACATCGCCTGCACACCGGCCGGCATTTTCCGCGGCCCCATGGTCGTCTCCATGCGCCCGATGTCACCCAGGGATGCCATCCGCGCCGTCCAAATCACCTCGCGCTTCCCCTCCGTCCACGGCGCGCCCGTCCATATCGGCCTGCCCGGCCTCCTCGGCATCAAGGATCTCGACAAGCCCGACTATGGCGACCCCGTCCCCATCGGTGCGAACGAACTCCCAGTCTTCTGGGCCTGCGGCGTCACCCCGCAAGCCGTCATCGCCGAGACCAAGCCCGAACTCTGCATCACCCATGCGCCAGGCTGCATGCTCATCACCGACCTGCGCAACAGCAACCTCGCTGCTCTCTAAGTGACCGCGCAGGACCGGATCGCGGCCATCGAGGCGCTGATCCATGTCGACGTCGGCCGCAACATCTCCGCCCTCTGTGCGGCGGCCCGGGGCGGCCTGTTCGGTGCTGCCTCCGCACTGGCCAGCGCCCGCCACGTCGGCCTCATTACCGGCTTCTATGTCCCGCTCGGCACCCCGCCAGCCGCCGAAACCGACGGGCCTGTCGGCGCTGCTCTGCTGCTTCACGGCCTCAACGCCGTCGGCATCCCGAGCCGCCTCGCCACCGACCGGCCCTGCGCCCCTGCCTGCGCCGCTGCCCTGGCCGCGGCCGGCCTCGATACCCCGCTCGACATCGTCGAACTCGATGCCCCACTCGCCCCCCTGATCGAGACCTGGCGCACAGCGGGCATCAGCCACGCACTCTCCATCGAACGCTGCGGCCTCGCCGCCGATGGGCGCCCCCATAATCTTACGGGCCTCGATATCTCCCACTACACCGCCCCGCTCGATCACCTCTTCCTCGCCGGCCCCTGGACCACACTGGCCGTCGGCGATGGCGGCAACGAAATGGGCATGGGCGCCCTCCCCCCCGGCCTCGTCGCCGCCGATATCCAGAACGGCGACCAGATCGCCTGCATCACCCCCGCGCAACATCTCATCGTCGCCGGCGTCTCCAACTGGGGCGCCTGGGCCTTGCTCGCCGCCCTCGCCGTCCTCCGCCCGGACTGGCGCGACACCCTCCTGCACAGCCTCGACCCCGCCCTCGACGAACACATCCTCACCGCCACCGTCATCCAAGGCCCAGCCGTAGACGGCATCTCCCGCCAGCAAACCCTCACCGTCGACAACCACCCAATCGCCATGCACCACGCAAAACTGGCCCAATTTCGCGCACTCATAGAGTAACAGAAAACGACTGGAGCCTGACGGTTTTTGGCGATTCCGCCAAAAACCGTCAGGCGATCAAACAAATGGGGAGAGCGGGATCGTCAGAGGTGGATGCACCCGCGGCGTGAACCAGTCAGATGCAAAACCCGCATCAGCTCCGATCGATCCCCCAAAAGATCGGGAATGGCGCGCGCACCGGAGCAGTGAGATTTGCCCGCAGCGCAGTGGGAGCAAACCAATGACCGAGCGGCATGAATGGCACAGCGTCAAACGCTGTGCGCTGCATCTCACGGCAGATTGCCTGCTGCGCATCGCGGTCGGGCGCATCGAACCAGCGGTTGCGCTGCGCTTCGAGTTCAGGAATATCGGGCCAGCCGAAGAAGCCGGCCGTGCCGATGCCGCGCAGGATCTGGTGACTGGAAGGATCGGCGGCGCTGAGGCCATCAAACGTCAGCGGGGCGATGCTCCACCCTCCTTTTTCAACAGGCTCGCGGCTGAGACGTCGCTTTTCGAGGACACCCTGGTCCATGGTGACGAGATCCACGTTCAGCCCAAGGCGGCCAAAGAGATCCGCGGTGATCTGGCTGATGGCACTTTGTTCCGGCACTTCGGTGGCAGCAAGGATGACGATTTTCTCATTGCGATAGCCACTTTCAGCGATGAGACGCCGCGCGAGGCTGATGTCGCGCTTGCCGGTGAGGGCTTCAAGGCCGGCAGTGCTGTCCATGCCCAGTCCGGGCGTGAAAAAGCCGATTCCGGGCCTCGCGATCGCGGTGTCATCGCCGATGGCGCCCTGCATGTAGGTCGCCTGATCGATCGCAGGCAACAATGCACGGCGGAGAGCCGGATTGTTGAAGGGCGGTTGCTGGTGGTTGATCAGGAAGGCAAGCATGGAACCGAAAGGGTCAACCGTGTTGACAACGACGCCGGGCGACTTGCGCAGTATTGGCAGCGAGTCGGTATGCGGGCGCTGCAGCCAGTCGACCTCCCCGCGCTGCAAAGCCGCAGAGGCGGTTGCGGGGTCGGGCAGGACGGCCCATTCGATGCGATCGAAGAGCGCGCGCTTGCCGCCGGCAAGGAAGTCGGGGGGCTCATTGCGGGGCGTGTAGGTGTCTGCCCTGGAGAATACGGCGCGGACACCGGAGACCCATTCGTCGGAAACAAAGCGATAAGGTCCGGAGCCGACGAACTCGCTGATCTGCTGGAGCGGCGGGGTATTCGCCATGCGCTCGGGCATGACGAAAAAGAAAGTATCGCGCGCGAGCATGGCGGGCAGCAGGGGAAATGGCCGTTTGGTGACAATTTCAAAGCGGCGGTCATCCAGGACCCGGGTGACGTCCGTCTCGGCTGCAATCTTCAGCCCGATGGCGCGGCGCTTCGACCAGCGCAGCAGCGAGGCGACGCAGTCTTGCGCACGCACGGGAACGCCGTCGTGAAAGCGCAGCTCCTCGCGCAGGGTGAAACGCCAGGTCCGGCCATCCGAGGAAAGCGCGTGGCCTGCGAGCATTTGTGGGACTGGCTGGCCAGTGAGGGTTTGACCGTAGAGCTGGTCCCAGATCATGTGGCCCGCATTGCGGGCGACAGGAGCGATGGTCACGAGGGGATCGGGATGGTTAAGGTTGCCCTGAGGGACGAATCGAAGGGTCTTGGCAGGGGCAGCGATGGCGGGCGCTGCAAGAGGGGCGAGGATGAAACTGCGTGCTGCCTTGAGGATACGACGGCGGTTCATGGCGTGCTCCATTTTTAGATTTTACGGGGTTTGCGACGCCCTACCCCAGGCTTGGCATGGGCTTCGTGGACATCGACGAGGCGGGCCAGCAGGGTCAGGAGGGTCGTTGCCTCGGCCTCCGTAAGGGGAGAGAGGATGCGCCTGGCGACAGCGCGCACTGGCGGGGCCAAGTCTTGGAAGAGCGCTTCACCTGCTGCGGTGATCGTGAACTCTTTGGCCCGACGGTCAGCCGGGCGCACGGCGTGGGCGATCCAGCCGTTTGTCTCGAAAAACTCGAGCGCCTTGCCAATGGAGGTGGCGTCGCTGCCATGGAACGCGGCATGCCATCCACGGTCCTGGCGAGGATTTTCTCGAATCTGACGAAGGAGCGCAAAATACCAGCCCGGCTGCGGGAAAGGCGCTGGAATTTCAGAGAGCATCGCTGCGCAGATCTGGGCGAAGCGCCGCGCGAGATGCTGCGGAACGTGCCGGTGGAGGATGGGGATTATGCGATTCGAAGGCGATTCAGATTCCATATGGAATTATTTCTTCGCGTCAGATTAGAACGCAAGTGAAAAATAAAGAATTCTTCGATTTTTACGCACCGACGGCGATTTTGTCGCCAGCTACGAGCCGCCTGGAAGACTTTCGGCGTCTATGGATGTGCAGGTTGATGACAAAGCAGGCCAGAAGGTCACACCGCCGGTGATTCCACCTGTGGCGGTCCCGCTCTAAACGTAATACCGAAACCCTGTGATCGCTGCTCTTCCGCGATCGCAGGGTTTCGGTATGCGCGCCGGGTTGGTGGGCGGCGGCGCACGGAAAAGGACTCATACCAAGGGTCGCGCTTTGCGAGCCTTGGTATAAGCGCCCGGTCTCGCCCGAGTTGCGTGGCGTTGGCCATGGTCTGAAGACTGGTGCTCTGATCGGGGTCCTTCGTCGTGTCGGGGCCGGCGCAATTGAGATCAGAAGGATATCCGGTCGATACATGGCAAAATCTGGA
>CANFKS010000002.1 GCA_947447625.1 Rhodospirillales bacterium
CGATCAGAACTGCTTGAGCAGGCGGTCGATGTAATCCAGCTCCGGCTTCGGCCGGGTCCGCTCGGCGCCGCGGCGGCGGAGTTCATCCTGGATGGCGCGGGTGCGCGCCTGTTCCATCTCCGCCGGCACCTCGGTCGCGCCGTCCTGGTCAAGCCCGCCTTGGCCGTTTTTCAGCAGCCGGCCCAGCGGATCGCGCTTTTCATCGCGCCGGTCCATCCCCTGCTGCTGCCCGCCCCAGGGACGAGTGCCGCGGCCATTGGGATCGCGGTTGTTGCCGTATTGATTGCCGCGCCGGCCCTTTCCCGTCCCGGGTCCATCCCCTGGCCCCTCGCCAGGCTGGTCCCCGGGCTGGTCGCCATCGCCGCTCATGTCGAAATCCCCCGCCCCCTCGTCGTCGTCGCCGTCCTGGGGCTGGCCGAACATCTTTTCGACCTGCTCGGCCATCTCCTTGTTGCCTTTCTGCAGCGCCGCGACGGCACGCAGCTCCGCCTCGCCAGCCGCGCCATCGCGGCCAAGCCCGAGGGCGGCCGCCGCATCGCGCATTGCCATATCGGCCTCGCCAAGGGTGGGCGGCACCGTGCCGGTCAGGTCGCCAAACCGCTCCATCAACGCGCCGAGCGCACGGCGCAACGCCATCTGAAGGCGCTGATCGCTCCTCCGCTCGGCGCCCTGCTGCTCCGCATCGGGCACAAAACCAGGCGGCGGAAACGGCGCACGTTGGCCGAAACCGGGCCGCCGCGGATCGAACCCTGGCCGGTCGCGGCTTTGCGCGTGATCGACCAGACCACCTTCGCGCTTCACCATATCCTGCACGGCAGACACCTGGCGCTCGCCCTGCTGGCGCTTTTCGGCGCGCTGCTTCTGCTGCTCGGTCATCTTGCCGCGCTGCCGGTCGCCCTTCTGCAATGCGTCGAGTTTGCGATCGAGTTCGGCGAGCGTCTCGCGCGTCTCATCCATCCGGCCTGCGCGCGCGGCCTCCTTCATCGCCTCGGTGAGCCGCTCCAATTCGCGGGCTTCGGCGCGATCGCGATCCGGGTTGAACCGGTCGCTGTCAGGATCGCGCTTGCCTTGCTCGGACAGCGCCTGGAGGTGCTTCTCCAGCGCCTCCTGCACGTCTTTGAGACGCTGCTTCAGGTCGGCCTGATCCGGCGCCTCGCCGCGCTTCTCGGCATCGAGCAGCTTATGCAAATCCTGGCGCGCCTGCTCCAGCGCGCGCGCGGTGCGCTCCGGCGCGCCTTCCTCGACATGCAAGGCGAGATCCCACAGCCGCCCCTGGATCTCCTCGATCAGCCCCGTGCCCTGGCCCCAGCGCAGGCGATAGCCGATGGCGCGCAGGTTCAGATAGCCGGTGAGGTCGTCCTTCCAGGCCTCCGTGAGATCGCCGATCCGGGCGATTTCGTGCGACGGCGCCATCCGCTCGGCAGGGTGCAAGGTCAGGCCCTTGCGGATCACTGCGAGGGCGCGGGCAACCGGGTTGACGAAGCGCCGCTCGGGCAGGGTCAGGTCCTCGCCATCGCTTTTGCCGGCAAGCCCGGTCGCGTCATGCCCGACAAGTACCGCACGCGCCTTGAGCCCGGCCCAGGGATGCGCGGTGAGATCTTGCGTACGCGCGCCTTTCGCCCGCTTGGGGCCGCCGGCGGGCAGCGGCACCGTGACGACCAAAGCCGGCAGGTCGGGCCGTTCGACAAGGTGGATTTCGGCCTGCAAACCCGTCACCCCATAGGCATGCGAGACCTCCCAGGGCAGGCGCAACAGCGGTTGGCTGGCGGCACCGGCGTTGCCGGGAGGTTCGGGAAAGCGCACGATCGGCGCGACATTGGCGAGAACCGCGATATCCCAGGCCGCGACCTGTTCGCCGCCGCGGCGGATTTCCACGGGGCCGCTCGCGGTCAGGTCATGGTCAAGCTGGAAGCTCGCTTCGCCAAGGGTCTGGAAGGCGATGGTTTTTCCATCATGGCGCAACGCCGGCCGCGCCGTGCCGCCGCTCAGGTTGATGGTGAGATGCGAGCCAGCCGGGACAGACAGGCTGCCGCCTTCGGGCTTGAGGAAAATCGGCGCGAGCCCGGTGGTGGCGGGCGGCGTGATCCAGGCTTGCAGCAGCAGCGCACCGGCCACCGAGGGCGGGGCAAATCCAAGGTCGAAGGCGCGGCCGATGCGCCCGGCGCTCTGTTCGCCAGCAACGCCACAGGCGGCGGCCAAGCCGATCAGCACGAGAAAACGCAGCGCGCGCCGGTCGCGCGTGGCCAGGCCGGGGCGGGGAATACCGACGCGCAGGCGGGCGATCTGGGCGCGGATGCGGCTGATATGGGCGCGCCACAAACCGTCAGCGCCGGGCAGCACCGGCCGGTCGTACAGCACTTCGAGCGGCCGGTGACGCAGGCCCGAGGCGCGTTCAAGACGGCGGTCGGCTTCGGCGGCGCTTGGCGCGCGCAGGCGCGGCAGGCCGCGCAGCACAGCGGCGGCGATGGCGATGGCGAAGCCGCCGAGCAAGGCCATCCGGCCCCAGGGGTTCAGAAAGGCAGGGAGTTCGAGCAGCGCGAGGATGACGAAGCTGCCGCAGAGCCCGACGGCCGGCCACAGCGCGGGCCAGAGCTGTTCGAAAAACAACACCAGCCGCGCCTGAAGGCGTTTGCGCCGCAGCACGTAGAACAGGACATCGGTCTCGTCCGGCGGCGGCGTTGGGTTCATTCGTTATGTCTCATCATAGTGATGTGGCATTATAGAAAATCGGGGATCGTCTCGCTCGCCCAAAGGTCCTCATAGGTCTGCCGGCGGCGGATCACTGTCCAGCGGTCGCCATCGACCATGGCGATGGCCGGTTGCGGGCGGGCGTTGTAGGTCGAGGCCATCACCGCGCCGTAGGCCCCTGCATCGAGGATCGCAACGCGCGAGCCGGCCGGCATGGCGGGCAAAGCGCGGCCCGTGGCGAAGGTGTCGCTCGATTCGCAAATCGGGCCGACCACATCGACCAGGGAGGTCGCCCCCACGGCATTGCCGGCCGAAAGCGGGACGATGCCGTGCCAGGCGTCATACATGGCGGGGCGGATCAGGTCGTTCATCGCCGCGTCGATCACGACGAAGCGCGCGTCGCCTTTGGTCAGCACGACGGAGGACAGCAGCAATCCGGCCGGGCCAACCAGCCAGCGGCCGGGCTCGACCATCAGTTGCAGCCCCATGGCCCCGAAGGCCTGGCGCATCGCGCCGGCCAGGGCGTCGGGCGAGGCGCCGGGTTCATCGCCGTAGCCGATGCCGATGCCGCCACCGCAATCCATCCGGGTGACGGTCTGGCCGCCGGCGCGCAGCGCGCGGATCAGCGCGGCGGCGCGGGCGAAGGCGGCGCGGTAGGGCGCGGTGTTGAGGATCTGGCTGCCGATATGCAGCGCAATGCCGACCGGCTCGACGCCGGGCAGGCCGGCGGCATGGGCATAAAGGGCGGCTGCGTCGTCATAGGGGATGCCGAACTTGTTTTCGGCCTTGCCGGTGGTGATTTTGGCATGGGTGCCGGCATCGACATCGGGGTTGATGCGCAGCGCCACGCGGGCGGTCCGGCCCAGCGTGGTGGCGACCTGGGAAATCATGTCGAGCTCGGCGGCGCTCTCGACGTTGAGTTGGAAAATGCCCTCGCCGAGCGCCAGCGCGATTTCATCGGTCGTCTTGCCGACGCCGGAAAAGACGATGTGATCGGCCGCGATGCCGGCTTTGCGGGCGCGCAGGAATTCGCCGCCGCTCACCACATCCGCGCCGGCGCCGCCCTGGGCGAACACTTTGAGCACGGCGAGGTGGTCATTGGCCTTCACCGCATAATGCACCTCGGCACCGAGGCCGTGCAGCGCCGCTTTCAGGGCGGCAAGGCGGGCACGCATGGTGCCGGCGCCATAGACCCAGACCGGGGTGCCGAGCTGATCGGCGATGTGCGACAAAGGCACGCCTTCGAGGACAAGACCATCGAAGGCATGCATCGAGAGGTGCGGGCGCGCGGCAATCAGCGCGGCGACCGACGGCTCGTCAGCAGACGAGAGAGGGGCAAAATTGGCCATGGCCAGAGCCTACCGGGCGCATTCCGATCGCGCCAGTTTTTTGCATCGCCCACCCGATTGCTCGTTGGCGAGCCTGACATCAGGCTCTAAGCACGCAGGCTCTAAGCCCGGAAGCGGACGATTTCGCAATTGGCGAAGTGCTCGCGGCCGGTCAGCCGGCGGAAGAATTCGCCATGGCCAACCGCCATGATCACCGGCTCCTGCCGTTCGTCGAGCCAAGCCTCGAACGCAGCGACGCGGGCGGCAAACACATCCTCCGGTTCGAAGGGAACGCCGGGCGCATGGCCGGGGCCGTCATGCCACCAGGGATCGTCGAGATGGGCGAAATCGAACTGCGGGAATTCGGCCGCCAGGTCCGCAGGGCGGCGGCCCACATCGCAGCTGTGTTCGCAGCGTTCGCGGTGCAGGCTGTGGATGAGGATGGGCGCGTCGATGCCGGCGAACAGGCCGATCGTGGTCTGGATCGCGCGGGTCAATGGCGTGCAGACGATGAGGTCGGGTCGCGGCAGCCCGGCGATCAGGGCCCGGCCTGCCGCAACCTGCCGGTGGCCAAGTTCGGAGAGGCGGGCGTCGAAATGCATCGGGTCGGTGCCGGTTTCGGCGAAGGCGGCATTGAAGGTCGATTGGCCGTGACGGATGACGTAGCGGTGCCGGGACATGGGCGCTCTACTGCTTCTCGGGCTGCACGGCGAAGCTGCCGCCGTGCCGGTCGTATTCCCAGGCGCCGTCGACGTCGATGCCCTGGCCGCGCAGCATTTCGCGGTATTGCTCGGCATTGTCGAGCGGCACATAGCCGAGCCGCGCCCAGTTCGGGTCGGCCACTTTCAGGTGGGTGTTGCCGGAATAGCCTTGAACCACCAGCGCGCCCGGGCCCGCATGGCGCAGCGACAGATCGACCAACTGGCAGATATCGCGCGGGCTGAGCCAGGTGGCGAGGCTGCGCTGGTCGATCGGCAAAGGCCGGTAGGTGCCGATGCGCAGGCTGACGGACTGGATTGCGTGGCGGTCGAAATAATACTGCAGCATCGTCTCGCCCCACACCTTGAACGTGCCGTACATGCTGTCGGGCCGCGCGGGATGGGCAGGTGTTACCGGGATTTCAATGGGGTAGAGCCCGTGTGCGTGGTTGGAGGAGGCGTAGACGATGCGCCTGACGCCGGCGCCGCGGGCGGCCTCGAACGTGTCGTACACGCCGCGGGCATTGACCCGGAACAGTGTTTCGAGATCGTGGTCGGCGGGCGCCCCGGTCATGTGGATCAGCGCATCCACACCATGCATCACGCGATCGAGGGCGGCGCGGTCGGCGACGTCGGCCGCCATGAAGGTCTCGTTGGGGGCGAGGTCGGTGATGGGGCGGATGTCGGTGAGGCGCAGGTGCTTGTAGGTGGCGCGCAGGCTGGCGCGCAGCGCCTGGCCGATTTCGCCGGCGGCGCCGGTGAGAAGCACGCGATGGCGGGCGGGGTCGATCATGCTGGGGCTGTCCTGCGCTGGGGGGCGGAGTGTCGAGTGGGGGGGCGGGGCCGTCAAGCGGGAGCCGTCAAGCGGGGGGCTTCAAGCGGGAGCGGGCATCGACATGGAGCGCGCAGCCTCTATAAGACGGGCCACATTCACCCCCCCCTGTGAGCGCGCTTTCATGGCCGAAACTCCCTACCCCGTCCCGAAGTCCTGGCCGTTCGAGGAGGCGCAGAAAGTCGCCGCCCGGGTCGCGGTGTCGGGCAAGGGGGAGGCGCTGTTCGAAACCGGCTACGGGCCGTCCGGCCTGCCGCATATCGGCACGTTCGGCGAAGTGGCGCGGACATCATGGGTGCGTCGCGCGTTCACGGAACTGACCGGGCGGGCCTCGCGGCTGCTGGCGTTCAGCGACGACATGGACGGGCTGCGCAAGGTGCCGGACAATGTGCCGAACAAGGCGATGCTGAGCGCGTTCATCGGCCGTCCGCTGACGCGGATTCCCGATCCGTTCGGCACGCATGACAGTTTCGGGGCGCACAACAATGCCCGGCTGCGGGCGTTTCTGGACAGTTTCGGGTTCGACTACGAATTCGCCTCCTCGACCGAATATTACGCCTCGGGGCGATTCGATGCCGCGCTGCGGCGGATGCTTGAGTGTCATGACGAAGTCGTCGCCGTCATCATGCCGACGCTGGGCGCCGAGCGGCAGGCGACGTATTCGCCGGTGTTGCCGATCCATCCGCGCACCGGGGTCGTCATGCAGGTCAAGATCGAGCAGACCGATGCCGCGGCGGGGACGGTGATGTGGCGCGATCCGGACAGCGGGGAGGCGTTCGAGACCTTGGTGACGGGCGGCGGCGCCAAGATGCAATGGAAGGCGGACTGGGCGATGCGCTGGCATGCGCTGGGCGTCGACTACGAAATGTCGGGCAAGGATTTGATCGACAGTGTGCGCCTGTCGGGGAAAATCTGCCGCATTCTGGGCTCGGAGCCGCCGACCGGGTTCACCTATGAATTGTTCCTCGACGAGCAGGCGCAGAAGATCAGCAAATCCAAGGGCAACGGCATCGCGGTCGAGGAATGGCTGAAATATGCCCCGCCGGAGAGCCTGAGCCAATATATGTTCAACCAGCCGCAGCGCGCCAAGCGGCTGTATTTCGACGTGATTCCGAAGTCGGTCGACGAATATATCGCCAATGCGCTGAAGGGCCAGGGGCAGACCGAGCCGACCAATCCGGCGTGGCACATCCATGGCGGGACGGTGCCGCAATCCGCGCATTCGCCGATCAGCTTCGCGATGCTGCTCAATTTGGCCTCCGTGGTGAATGCCGAGCAGCCCGAGATTTTGTGGGGGTTCATCCGGCGCTACAGTCCGGGCGCGGGGCCGGAGGAGATGCCGCTCCTGGCTCGCCTCGTGGAATACGCGCTGGCGTATTACCGCGATTTCGTACGGCCCAAGAAAGAGTATCGCCAGCCCGATGCGATCGAGCGGGCCGCGCTGGAGGATCTGGCAGCCGGGTTGCGCGGGATGGCGGAGGATGCGGGGGCGGAGGACATCCAAACCCTGCTGTACGATATCGGCAAGCGCCATGCCTTTGCCGAGTTGCGGGCCTGGTTCGGCTGCCTTTACCAGGTGTTGCTCGGACAGAACGAGGGGCCGCGCTTCGGGCAGTTCATCGCGCTGTACGGCGTCAAGGAGACGGTCGCGCTGATCGAGCAGTCTCTCGCGCGGGCCGAAGGCTGAGGCCCGGCGCATGCCCGCCGTTCTCAGGCGTTTGATGAAACATGCGCCGGCCGTGCTGGGTGTGGCGCTGTTCGTGGGTGCGATCTATGTGGTGCAGAAGGAATTCCGCACGCTCAAAATCGCCGACATCCAGAAGGCGCTGGGCGATATCCCGACTTCGGCGCTGGTGATTTCGTTCGGCTGGAACCTGCTCGCCTATTTCATCCTGACGTTCTACGACCGGCTTGCCACCGTCTATGCCGGGCGGGTGGTGAGTTTCGGCAAGGTCGCCTTCGCCTCGTTCTGTGCCTACACGCTGGCGCACAACCTGGGGGTGGCGGCGGTGTCGGGGGCGGCGGTGCGCTACCGGCTTTATGCGGGCTGGGGGCTGACGCCGCTGCAGATCGGCAAGGTGGTGGTGTTCTGCTCCCTCACCTTCAGTTTCGGCGGCCTGGTACTGGGCGGCTCGATCCTGTTTTTCGAACCCGAGGCGATCCCGTTTTTCGGCAATCATCTGCCGCATTGGGTGATGTATGCGATCGCCATCGGCATGTGGATCACGGTGACGGCCTATATCGTGCTGTCCCGCGTGATCGGCACGGTGACGCTGTTTGGCCATGTGATCGAGTTGCCGAGTTGGCGGATGGCGTTTCTGCAGGTGATCCTGGCGACGGTGGATGTGGGCGTGACGGCGGCGATCATGTACGCGCTGCTGCCGGAGGCGGCGGGGCTGACATATCCGAAGTTCCTCGGCATCTATCTCGCCTCCTACACCGCGGGGCTGATCGCCAATCTGCCCGGCGGGCTCGGCGTGTTCGATGCCGCGATGCTGCTGGGCCTGTCGCCCTATCTCGAGCCGCCGGTGATCGCGGGCGGCATCGTGGTGTTCCGGCTCTATTATTATATCATTCCGCTGTTCCTGGCCGGCGCGATGTTCGCGGGCAACGAGGTGCTGCTGCGCAGCAAAGGGGTGATGCGGTTTGCCGCCAACAAGCCGTCGGTCCAGGCGATCGGGCGGTGGAGCAAGCCGGATTTCGTGGTGGCGGCGAGTGCCGGGGCGGTGGCGCTGTGCGGCGGGCTGCTGATGGCGATCGGGTTGATCGACAGCGCCACCGATGCGCCGCATTGGCCGGACTGGTTGTCCTGGATCACCGATCAGCTCGACGAATTCGCGCCCTCGCTGCTGGGCGCGGCGCTGCTGGTGTTCGCCGCCGCGCTGACGCAGCGGGTGAAGCTCGCGTGGCGGGGCAGCCTGATCGTGCTGGTTGCGGGGGCCGTTTATGGCGTGGCCTATGGCACGGCGCTGTGGGTGCCGGGCGTGCTGCTGGTGACGGCCGGGCTGCTCGCTCCCTTTCCGGGCGCGTTCTACCGCAATGCCAGCGTGTTCACCGGCAAGCTGCGCGCGGGCACAATCCTGCCGCTGCTGGCGCTGATCCTGTGCGTGATCGCGCTCGGCGGGTTTGAGCCCCGGCTGCGCGAACTGGAAAACAACAGCTTCTGGGAAGCGATTCTCTCGCCCGAGGTGCCGCGTATCATCCGCGCCTCGGTTGCCGCCTGCGTCGGGCTTGGCCTGTTCGCGCTGTGGCGCCTGCTGCGCGCCGGGCGCACCGTGTTCAGCCCGTTCGATGACGCGGCGGCCGACGAATTGCGCGCCATGGGCGGCCGTCCGCCGCGCGAGGCCGATGGCGTGATCTATGGCGAGGCCGGCCGCGCGGCTTTTGCCTTCCGCCGCATCGACGGGGTGCTGCTCGCCTTCGGTGATCCGGTGGGCGATGCGGCAGACCGGGTTTCGGCCGTATGGTCGTTGCGCGACCTCGCCCGCGAGGAAGGGCTCGATCCCGCGATCTGGCGGGCCGGGCGCGACCTGCTCGGCGTCTACGGGGATATCGGCCTTGCCGCCCTGCCGCTTGATGCCGCCGGCATCCCGATCGGCGACGCCGAGGATGCGCCGGGGCCGCACGCCAGCGCGTTCCTGGTCTGCCAGGCCGAGCGCGACATCTCGGCCCTGCTGCCGCTGCTGCCGAGCCTTGCGCGGGGGTAATTCCCCCGATTGCACAATCGAAACTCCGCGGCCTAAGCTGCCGCCATCGAACAACCAGGGGCCTGAAATGAACCACAGCATCGGACGGCGCGGCGCACTGCAACTCGCGGCTGGCGCCGGCATCGCGACATTGGGCGGACGCAAGGCCAAGGCCGCCGACGTCACCCTGTCGATCTGGACCGGCTATCCCGAATTGGTGAAGTGGTATGAGGCCGTCGGCGCCGAATACACCAAGGCCAAGGGCACCAAGATCACCATCCTGAGCACCAGCCTGCGCGAGCACGAGCAGAAACTCGCCGCCGCCGTGCCGACCGGGACGGGGCCTGACGTGTTCGACGTGGGGCAGATCCTCGGCATCACGTTCATCGAAGCCGGCCTCATCAAAGCCAATCCGGCCGCGGTCGACGCCCATCTCAAAGGCGGCGCCTATCGCAAATCGAGCGTCGAGCAGTTCACCACCGAGGGCAAGACCCACGGGCTGCCGATGCTGTTCAGCACGCCCGCGATGTTCTGGAACCGCACGATGTTCAAGGAGGCCGGGCTCGACGGGCCGCCCAAGACCTTCCAGGAGAAAATGGCGGCCGCGAAAAAGCTCACCAAGTTCGACGCCACCGGCAAGATGATCCGCTCCGGCATGAGCCTGCGCCTGTCCGGCCAGGGCAGCGGCATCGCCGAGAAATTCCGCTTCATCCTGGAGCCCGCCGGCGGCACGCTGATCGTGCCGAACGGCAAGGGCAAGTTCCACCAGGGCTACGACAACGAAGCCGGGCGCAATGCACTGAAATACTACGTCGATGCCGTGCAGACCGACAAGGTCGATGACCCCAAGGTGCAGCATGACGCGGCCGCCTTCGTGGCCGGCAATACGGCGATGCTGATGCGCGAGGCCTGGGTGATCGGGGAAATCAAGGAAAAGAACCCGACGCTCGACTACGGCGTGGCGCCGATCCCGGCCTGGGGCAGCGGGCCGCACAAGACGCTGCTGCAGCACAACGGGCTGTGGGTGAACGGAAAGTCCAAGAACCTCGATGCCGCCTATGACTTCCAGCTGTTCCTGTCCACCAAGGAAGCGAGCGTGAAGCTCACGCAGATGTCGGGCTGGGTGGCGGCGCGGTCGGATGTCGATTGGTCGCCCCTGCTGAAGGACATTCCGCAATACAAGGAGTTCGTCGCGCCGACGCAGGGCGTGCAGTTCTATCCCGAGCCCGTGATGGCCGCGTGGAACGAGATCGAGACGCGCCTGGCTGACCGCCTGCCCAATGCCTATATCGACCCGGGCATGCTCGATCCGGCAAAGCTTGCCGCCTTCATCAAGGCAGCGGCCGCGCAGACGGACCAGATCCTGAAGCAGAACGACCTTTACGGCGCATGACGATATGAGTGAGGAGACGAGCGCGCTGCGGCGGTTTTTCCGCCGCAGGCGCGTCATGTTGTTCTGCTACGTGGCGTTGCTGCCGATCGTGGCGCTGTTTTTCTATGTCCGCATCATCCCGATCGGCTTCAGCTTCCTGCTGAGTTTCTACAAGTGGAACCTCATCAGCCCGCGCCGGCCGTTCGTGGGGTGGGACAATTATCTGGAACTGCTGGAGGACGAGAATTTCATTCTCGCGCTGAAAAACACCACGCTCTACTCGTTTTCGACCGTGCTGCTCGCCACCGCCATCGCGCTGCCGCTGGCGGTGTTCCTGAGCCGGAAATCGCGGCTCTCGCCGTTTTATCAGACGATCTATTTCCTGCCGGTGATCACGCCGATGGTGCCGGTGGCGATCGCGTGGAAATGGATCTACGACTATAATTACGGCATCCTGAACTACGGGTTGTCGCTGGTCGGCCTGCCCTCGGTCGCCTGGCTGACGGACCCCTCGATCGCGCTATGGGCGCTCGTGATCATGGGGGTGTGGAAGGTGCTGGGCTACAACATGGTGTTGTTCCTGGTCGGCATCCGCAACATCCCGGCGGAATACCTCGAAGCCGCCAGCATCGACGGGGCGACGGACTGGCAGCGGTTCTGGCGGATCAGTTTTCCGCTGCTCAGGCCGATCCTGCTTTATGTGATCGTGACCTCGACCATCAATGCGTTCAACGTGTTCACCCAGGTCTATGTCATGACGCTGGGTTCGCAGTCGGCGCCGGGGCAGGCGGTGCGGATGCTGGTGTTCGACATCTACACCAACGGGTTCCAGTTCTTCCGCATGGGCTATGCCTCGGCGGAGGCGGTGATTCTGACGTTGATCGTGCTGGGCCTCACCGTGATCCAGTTCTCGCTGGCCCGCGACGACAGCGCGAAGGGGACCTGAGATGGCGCATAAGCGATCGGTTGGGCGCGCCATCGGGCTTTATGCGTGCCATGCCGTGCTGATGCTGGGCGCGCTGGTGATGGTGATGCCGATGTTGTGGATGGTGGTGACGGCGTTCAAATCGGCGGCCGAGATCGCGATCTGGCCGCCGGTGTTCCTGCCGAAGGACTGGACGGTGGCGAATTTCTCCGGCGCCTTCGAGACGGCGCCGTTCGGGCGGTTTTTCATCAACTCGGGGTTCATCGCGCTGGTCAGCACGGCTTCGGTGATGCTGACGTCATTGATCGCGGGCACCGTGTTCGCCAAATATCGCTTCCCCGGGCGGGGGTTCCTGTTCGGCCTGGTGCTGGCGACCGCGATCGTGCCGTTCGAGGCCTATATGATCCCGCTTTATATCCAACTGGTCTCGCTCGACTGGGTGAACACCTATCAGGGGATCATCCTGCCTTACCTGTTCATGGCGTTCGGGATTTTCCTGATGCGCCAACATGTCAGCTCGTCGATCCCGACCGAGTTGATGGAGGCGGCGCGGGTGGATGGGGCCGGGGAATGGTGGATCCTCGCCCGCGTCGTGGCGCCGCTGTCCGGCAATGCGCTGGCGGCGGTGGGGATTTTTGCGTTCATCCAGGGCTGGGGCATTTTCATCTGGCCGCTGCTGATCGCCAATGACCAGTTGCTGTTCAACATGGAATTGGGGCTCACGCAGTTCCAGTTCGCGTTCAGTGCGGATATCGGCAAGCTGATGGCGGGGTCGGTGGTGAGTGTGGTGCCGATGTTGATCGTGTTCCTGCTGCTGCGGCGGCGGATCATCGAGAACATGGCGTTGACGGGGCTGAAGGGCTGACCTAACCCGGCCCCATGCAAGCCATCCTCGCCATCGCCTTCCCCGTCTTCGCGCTGATCGGCGTGGGCTTCTGGGCGGGGCGACGCCGCGTTCTCGGCCCCGGCGGCACACTTGCGCTGAGTGGCTTCGTGACCTGGTTCGCCCTGCCCGCGATGCTGTTCGCGGCGCTCGCCCGCGTCGAGATCGGCACCATCGTCAACGTGCCGTTCGTCATCGTCTATGGCGGCAGCATGGCAGTGACCTTCGCTGGCGGCATGCTCGCCGCCCGCTTCGTGTCAGGCGCCGGCGTGGTCCATCAGAGCGTGCACGGCCTGTCCGCCGCCTTCGGCAATGTGGGCTACATGGGTATCCCGCTCTGTGTCACCGGCTTCGGCGCGGCCGGCATTCTGCCCGCGACGCTGGCAGTGTGCATCGGTGGCGGCGGCATGATGAGCCTTGCCATCATCCTCATCGAATACGGCCGCAACCGCGGGTCCGGCAGGGGCGCGGCGCGGCGCGTGGCCATGGCGGTGTTGCGCAGCCCGGTCCTGCAAGCCGTCGCTGCGGGCATGCTGGTAGGCGGATTGGCGATCCCGGTCCCCGGTCCCGTGATGCGCTTTCTCGACCTGATGGCCGGCGCTGCCGGTCCCTGCGCCCTGTTCGCCATCGGGCATTTCATGTCCGAACAGGGGCTTCCCCGGCGCCTCGGCGAAGTCGGCCTCGCCACTGCCGGCAAAATGCTGCTCCAACCGCTCGCCGCCTGGGGGCTGCTTCAGTTCTTCCCCGCGATGGACCCGATGTGGGCCAAATCCGCCCTGCTGCTGGCGGCGCTGCCGAGCGCGGCCAACTGCTTCGTCCTGGCGCAGGAATATGACAGCTTCATCGAGGGCGCCTCGGCCACGATATTGCTGTCGACGCTGCTTTCGGTGGCGAGTGTGAGCGTGCTGGTCGTGCTCCTCGGGATGGGCTGATCAGCCGCCGGGCTTGGCGGGCTTGCCGTCCGCCGGGTTCCAGGTGCCGTTCTTCTTGAGGGCCTCGGCGACTTCCTTGGGCATATACGTCTCATCATGCTTGGCCAGCACTTCGGAGGCGAGGAAACTGCCGTCCGGCCGCATGGTGCCGAGCGCCACCACGCCCTGTCCCTCGCGGAACAAATCCGGCAGCAGGCCGGCGAAATTGACATCGACGCCGGCTCCGCCGTCGGTGATGCGGAATGTGGCACCGGCCTTGCCGTCAGACTGGGTTTTGCGCACCGAGCCGTTTTCGACGAGGCCGCCCAGCCTGAAACTCCGCCCCGGCGCCGGCGCCTTGGTCGCGATTTCGGACGGCGAGACAAAAAACGTCACATTGTCGCTCAACGCCGAGAGCGCGAGCCCCACGGCCCCCGCAAGGCACAGGCCGCAGGCGCCCAGGATCAACAATCTGCGGTGTTTGCGGCTCAAAGGCTTGCGGGTCATCCCCAATCACGTCCTTTTGGGATCACGTCCCCTGGGATCAATGGCAGCGAGCCTGGTCCGGGCGCGCGCCATGCGGGTCCGGGCAGCGATCGCGTAGGCCAGGATCATCACCACGGCGAGGCCGTAGGCGGGAATGATATAGGTCAAATGCGTCATCTCATGCGCTCCCGCTCAAACCGATTCCTGCGCGCGGGCCATCATCAACCCCCGAATCCGCCGCTCCATCACCGCAGCCCGCAGCCGTGCCGTCACGATCGCGCCGAAGCCGATCGAGAAACCGGCCGCCGCAAGCAGCAACGGCCAGATCATCCCCTGATACATGGTGGGCGCCGCGGTAAACTTGAAGGTGGCGGGCTGATGCAGCGTGTTCCACCATTCCACCGAGAACTTGATGACGGGCAGATCGACCGCCCCGATCAGCGCCAGAATGGCCGCCGCGCGATAGCCACGCTCCGGATTGTCGAATGCCCGGATCAGCGCGATATGCCCCAGATACAGAAACAGCAGCACCAGCATCGACGTCAGCCGCGCGTCCCACACCCACCAGGCACCCCACATCGGCTTGCCCCACAAGCTCCCCGTCGCCAGGCACAGCGCCGTCGCCCCCGCGCCCACCGGGCCGATTTCAGCCGCCGCCATATCCGCCAACGGATGGCGCCAGATCAGCGACAGGACCGCACACACCGCGAGCCCGAAATATCCGGCCGAGGCCAGCCATGCCGCCGGCACATGGATATAGATGATCCGCACCGCGTCGGACTGCTGCCAATCCGCCGGCGAGAGGAACAAGCCCCAGCCCAGGCCCACCGTGGTCAACACAATGCCCCCCGCGGTCAGCCAGGGCAGCAGCCAGCCGGACAAGCGGAGAAACTGCCCGGGGTTGGCGAAGCGATGCAAATTGGGCGCGGCCACATGCGGCTCCTGCGGGTTCGGTTCACGGCACTTTGCGCGGCGCGCCAAGTCCGGGGAGAATGCACTCCTCTTATCCCACCAACGCCCCCCCAATCCAAGGACCGCGCCATGCCCTTCTGGCTCGTCAAATCCGAACCCGACGCATTCTCCTGGGACCAACAGGTGCTGAACAGCATCGAACCCTGGACCGGCGTGCGCAATCACATGGCAAAAAACAACCTCAAGGCCATGCAGCCCGGTGAGCGCGCCTTCTTCTATCACTCCAACATCGGCAAGGAGGTCGTCGGCGTCGTCGAAGTCGCGCGCGCCGCCTATCCGGACCCGACGATCGAGCCCGGCGAAAAAGGCGACTGGGTCTGCGTCGACATGAAAGCGATCGCCCCGATGCCGACGCCCGTCACCCTCGCCGCGCTGAAGGCCGATCCGCGCTTTGCCGAAATCGCCCTGATCCGCCAATCCCGCCTGTCCGTCATGGCGGTGAGCGACGAACACTGGGCCCTGATCTGCGCCCTCGGCGGCTGGAACGAGCCCAAGGCGGGCACGAAGTGGGGATGAGCCTGCGCGCACTCGGCCCCGTCGAGGCCGTCCCCGACGGCGGCAGCGCCGGCTATGAGGCTGCCGCCGGCGGCTTCACCGGGCTGTTCGCCATCCGCCGCGGCGCGGATATCCGCGTCTACGTCAACGCCTGCCCCCATATCGGTGCCTCGCTCGACTGGGTGCCGGGCCGGTTCCTCTCGGCCGACGGGCAGCACATCGTCTGCGCCATCCACGGCGCCGAATTCAGCATCGACACCGGCGCATGCACCAGCGGCCCCTGCTTCGGCGACCGGCTTGAATCCGTCATGGTCCAGATCAGGGACGGCATTATCTTCGTGCCCGCAGATGCCGGGCTGTAGCGCAGCACCCCCAGGGCTTGCATCACAAGGGGTGTTTGCGCGACATGCTGTCTTCACGGGCGCCACCGGGGGAGGTGGAGTCCGGCCGTGTCACGCGTCCAGGATGGAAAGACCATAATCAATGTCTGACGCTCTCTTCCCGGTGAAGCCGGAAATCGCCGCCGCCGCCCATGTCGATGCCGCCCGCCACGCCGCCATGACGGCCGAGGCCACGCGCGATCCGGATGCGTTCTGGGGCCGCGAAGCCAAGCGGATCTCCTGGATCAAATCCCCCACCAAAACCGTCACCGGCGATTTCAACACCGACGTGCGCGTCACCTGGTTCGAAGACGGCACGCTGAACGCCGCCGCCAACTGCCTCGACCGGCACCTCGCCACCCGCGCCGAGCAGATCGCCATCATCTGGGAAGGCGACGATCCCAATACCTCGAAAAAAATCACCTACCGCGAACTGCACGACATGGTCTGCCGCATGGCCAACGTGCTGAAATCCTGGGGCGTCAAAAAGGGCGACCGGGTCTGCATCTACATGCCCATGGTGGTCGAGGCCGCCGTCGCCATGCTCGCCTGCGCCCGGCTCGGCGCCGTGCACACCGTCGTCTTCGGCGGCTTCTCGCCCGACAGCCTCGCCCAGCGCATCGGCGATGCCGGCGTCAGCGTCGTCATCACCGCCGACGAAGGCCGCCGCGGTGGCCGCAAAGTGCCGCTCAAAACCAATGTCGACGCGGCACTCAAGACCTGCCCCGGTGTCAGCCACGTCCTTGTCGTCACCGTGACGGGCAGCGATGTGCCGATGGTGGACGGCCGCGATTTCCGCGCCGAACCGCTCTGCGCCGCCGCCTCGCCGGTCTGCCCGCCCGAGGAAATGAACGCCGAGGACCCGCTGTTCATCCTCTACACCTCGGGCTCCACCGGCAAACCCAAGGGCGCGCTGCACACCACCGGCGGCTACATGGTGTGGGCGAGCTACACGCATGAACTGGTGTTCGACTACAAGCCCGGCGAAATCTACTGGTGCACCGCCGATGTCGGCTGGGTCACCGGGCACACCTATATCGTCTACGGCCCGCTCGCCAACGGCGCCACCACGGTGATGTTCGAAGGCATCCCGACCTACCCGAATGCCTCGCGCTTCTGGCAGGTGGTGGACAAGCACCAGGTCAATATCTTCTACACCGCGCCCACCGCCATCCGCAGCCTGATGCGCGAAGGCGAGGCCCCGGTGCGGAAAACCTCGCGCGCCAGCCTGCGCGTTCTCGGTTCGGTCGGCGAACCGATCAACCCCGAGGCATGGCTGTGGTATCACCGCGTCGTCGGCGATCACCGCTGCCCCATCGTGGACACCTGGTGGCAGACCGAAACCGGCGGCATCCTCATCACGCCGCTGATCGGCGCCATCGCCCAAAAGCCGGGCTCCGCCACCAAGCCTCTGCCCGGCGTGTTCCCGCTGCTGGTCGATGCCAACGGCGTCGAACTCGAAGGTGCTACCGACGGCATGCTGTGCCTGCGCCAGCCCTGGCCCGGCATGATGCGCACCGTGTTCGGCGATCACGAGCGCTTCGTGCAAACCTATTTCTCCACCTTCAAAGGCCTCTACTTCACCGGCGACGGCGCACGGCGCGACGCGGATGGCGACTACTGGATCACCGGGCGCGTCGATGACGTCATCAACGTCTCCGGCCACCGGATGGGCACCGCCGAGGTCGAAAGCGCGCTGGTCTCGCACCCCAACGTAGCCGAGGCCGCAGTTGTCGGCTTTCCGCACGAGATCAAGGGCCAGGGCATCTACGCCTACGTCACCCTGAAAATGGGCGTGGACCCGACCGAGGCCCTGCGCAAGGAACTCGTCGCCTGGGTGCGCAAGGAAATCGGCCCGATCGCGGCGCCGGACGCCATCCAATGGGCGCCGGGCCTGCCGAAAACCCGCTCGGGCAAGATCATGCGCCGCATCCTGCGCAAAATCGCCGCCAACGAAACCGACAGCCTGGGCGACACCTCGACCCTGGCCGACCCCGGCGTGGTGAGCGATCTGGTCGACAACCGCGTCGGATGATCATCCTGCGTCGCGCGACGCTGGGCGATGCCACGGCGATTGCCGACATCTACCTGGCGGCCCGCGCCGCGGCCTCACCCAGCGTCGCCTGGGCCCACAGCGATGCGGACGTCCGCAACTGGATCACCCATGTCCTCATGGCCAAGGATGAGGTGACGGTGGCCGCCGGCAACGGATTGACCGTGCACGGCTACCTCGCCCGCAACGGCGAATGGGTGGACCATCTGTTCATCCATCCGCTGTCCTTCCGCCGCGGCATCGGCACCCGCCTGCTTGCCCGCGCCAAATCCGCCCATCCCGAAGGCCTCCGGCTCTGGACCTTCCAGTCCAACGCCCGCGCCCGCGCCTTCTATGAACGCCAGGGCTTCACCATCGCGCAGATGACCGACGGCGCCGAAAACGAGGAACACGAACCGGACATGCTCTACGCCTGGCACTGAAGCCAGCCGCGGCAGCAGGCATCCCGCTCTAAGGCTTTGTTTGATCGCCTGATTCAGACTTTTTGGCGATTCCGCCAAAAATCATCAGGCTCTAAGCCAACGACTTGCTCGCCTTCTCATAGCTGAACCGGCTCAACCCGGGCTGCGCCAGAATCCGCTCCAGCTCGCCGCGCATCAGCGCTGCCCGCCCCGGCTCATGCCGCTGCCAGCCGCCGAGCGGATTGAGCATCCGGGCCGCGGTCTGCCCATTGATCGGGTCCAGCGCGATCAACACATCCGCCAACAGCCGATACCCCGCGCCGGATGCATCATGGAACCGGATTTGGTTGGACGCCGAAAACGCCCCAACCAGCGCGCGCACCCGGTTCGGATTGCGCAAATCGAAATCCGCATGCCCCATCAACGCCTGCACCGCCGCCACCGTGCCCGGCAGGGCGGATGTCGCCTGGATCGCGAACCACTTGTCCAGCACCAGTTCCTCGCCGCGCCACTGCGCATGGAACGACGCCAGCGCCGCCACCCGCTCCGGCGTATCCGTCTGCGCCAGCGCCGCCAGCGCCGCGATCTGGTCGGTCATATTCCCCGCGCTGCCGAACTGCGCCGCCGCAACCGCGCTGTCCCCCGCCGCCACCAGATAGCCCATGCACATCGTGCGCAGCGCCCGCCGCCCGATCGACGCCCCATCCGGCCGATATGGCCCACCATCCGCGAGCCCCTCATACGCCGCCCGCAACGCCCCCCCGAGCGCCTGCCCGATCGAAGCACGCAAAAACCCGCGCACCGCATGGATCGCCTCGACATCCACCTCCGCCATCCGATCCGCGATCGACGCCTCCCCCGGCAGCATCAGCGCCTCGGCCGCATAAGCCCGATCCGCATCCGCCCCCGCCAGCGTCGCCCGCATCGCCGCCAGCAGCCCATCATCGGCCGCCAGCACCGCCCCCTTCTGGTAGCCCGCGATCATCTCCAGCATCAAATCCGTCGCATATTGCTGGAACGAATCCCAGCGCACGAACGGATCCCGGTCATGCGCCGCCAGAAACAGCAACCGCTCCCGCCCCAGGCCGGCCAGGCGCACCGGCGCCGAATAATCCCGCAACAACGACGGCACCGGCGCCGCCGGCACATCCTCGAACACGAACGACTGCTCCGCCTCGCGCAGCACCAGCATCGTCGTCGGCACCATCTCCGCCCCATCCGGCCCCAGCAGCCCCATCGCCACCGGAATCGGCAACGCCGCCTTGACCGGCTGGCCCGGCGTCGGCGCGGTCGATTGCCGCAACGTCAAAACATAGCGCCGCGCCGCCGCGTCATACGCGTCCGACACCACCACCTCCGGCGTGCCGGCCTGCCCATACCACGCCATGAACGGCGCGAGATCCACGCCTGAGGCATCCTGCAACGCCCCGACAAAATCCTCGATCGTCACCGCCGCGTTGTCGTGCCGCGCGAAATACAGGTCCATCCCCTTGCGGAACCCCTGCTCCCCCAGCATCCGGTGCATCATCCGCACCACCTCGGCGCCTTTTTCGTAGATCGTCGGCGTATAGAAATTATCGATCGCCAGATAGGAATCCGGCCGCACCGGATGCGCCAACGGCCCCGCATCCTCGGGAAACTGCGCACCGCGCAACCGCCGCACATCATGCAGCCGCTTCACCGCCGGGCTGCCCTGATCGGCCGAGAACTGCTGATCACGAAATACCGTCAGCCCCTCCTTCAGCGACAACTGAAACCAATCCCGGCACGTCACCCGGTTGCCGGTCCAGTTGTGGAAATATTCGTGGGCGATCACCGATTCAATCTGCTGATAATCCGTATCCGTCGCCGTCTCCGGCCGCGCCAACACATATTTCGTGTTGAACACGTTGAGCCCCTTGTTCTCCATCGCTCCCATATTGAAGTCAGACACGGCCGCGATATTGAACACGTCGAGATCATATTCGAGGCCATACACGTCCTCGTCCCATTTCATCGACGCCTTGAGCGCCTGCATCGCATGCCCGCAACTCGTCTCGTCTCCCCGCCGCACATAGATCGCCAGCGCCACCTCCCGGCCGGATCGTGTGACAAACCGGTCCTGCACAGACACCAGATCCCCTGCCACCAGAGCGAACAAATAAGCAGGCTTGGGATGCGGATCCACCCAGCGCGCCCAATGCATCCCGCCCTCGACGCCGGTTTCCGCCAGATTGCCGTTGGACAACAGCACCGGCACCCGCGCCCGATCCGCCATCACCGTGCAACTGAACCGCGCCATCACATCCGGCCGGTCCGGAAAATACGTGATCCGGCGAAACCCCTCCGCCTCGCACTGCGTGAAATAATTCCCGCCGGACAGATAAAGCCCCGACAACTCCGAATTGGCCCCGGGATTGTTGCGCACCACAATATCCAGCACCGCCGCATCCGGCATATCGGCGATCACCAGACTGCCATCGGCCTCGATTGTGTAGCGATTGGTGCTCAGCGCCACCCCATCGAGCGCGACCGACACCAGATCGATCGCCTCCCCATCCAGCCGCAACGGCGCCGCCCGATCGCCATGCGCCGCATTGCGCCGCACCACGAGACGCGACCGCACCAGGCTCGCCGCCGGGTCGAGCGTCACATGCAGATCGACCGTATCGACCAAAAACGCAGGCGGCCGATAAGCACGCCGCAACACCGCACGCGGCGCAGTTTCACCATGAGGCATCATCAGGCGGTCTCCAAAAATCCACGGCGCGATCGGGTTCTACCCGGTGCCGACCCTGGCCCATTCGCGCGCGCCGCTCAAGGGCGCCCCCGGCCGGTCCGCGCCGTCAACAACACCCTAAACCTCGCCTGCGTCGTCCTCCGCCTCCAGCCCCAGCAACCGCGGCGCCTCCTCCGCATCGCCCGCCTCGACACTGCGCAGCGTGCGATCCATCACCCGCGTCCGGGTCCGTGCGGTCTCGATCGTCCGGCTGAACGTGCCGGCTTGTTTGCCCAGGCTTTCCAGCACCTTGTCGATCTTCTGCATCTCCGAGCGGGTCGCCCCCAGCAGCTTGCCGATCTGCACCGCCTTCTGCTCCAGCGTCATCGTGAGATACCCGAGATGGATCGTCCGCAGCAGCGCCGGCAGCAATGTCGGCCCCATCACCATCACCCGGCTCTGGCTTCCCAACTCCGCGATCAACCCGGGGATCCGGGCGATTTCCGCATAGAGCCCGTCGGTCGGCAAATACATCACCGCGAATTCGACCGTCGCCGGCGGAGCGATATATTTCGCGGCGATCTTCTTCGCCTCCTCGCGCACCCGCTTCTCCATCGCCCGCCGCGCCGCCCGCTCGGCCTCCGCATCCCCCGCATCGAGCGCCAGCAGCAGGCGCTCATAATCCTCCACCGGAAACTTCGCATCGACCGGCAGATAGACCTTGCCATCCCCCCTCATCGGCATCGCCACCGCGAACTCCACCGCATCGTCCGAATCGGCCCGCGGCTTCCAGTTCGTCTCATAGGCCCCCACCGGCAACACATCATCCAGCATCGCCCGCACCTGCGTCTCGCCCCAGCCGCCGCGCGTCTTCACATTGCCGAACAGCCGCTTCAGGTCGCCGATCTGGAGCGTCACCGCCTGCACATCGCCCATCGCCTTCTGCACCGCGGCAAATTGCTCCGTCACCCGTTGGAACGATGTCGTCATCTGCTTCTCGACCGCCGCATGAAGCTGCTCGTTCACCGTCCGCTGGATCGCCTCAAGCTTGGCCTCATTGCCCTCCCGCAACTCCCGCAACCGCGCATCCACCGCCGTTCGCATATCCCCGATCGCCGTCGTCACCTCGACGCGCAACTGCCCGCCCACCCTGGCGGACTGCGAACCCAGCGCCCGCTCGGTATCGGCCAGCGCCGCGCGCAACATTTCCGCCTCGCCCCGCTGCGCCGCCATGATCTGCTCGCCCTGCAGCCGCAGCCGCTCCAACCGCGCGCCCTGCGCCAACACCGCAAGCAGCGCCGCCAACGCCAAACACGCCACCACCGCGGTTGCGGCCAGGCTCAATATCGGATCAATCACCGGTAGGTTCGCTCCACATGAATCCAGGCAATGACCGCCGGTATCGCAAACCCCGCCATGGCGATGATCACGCCAAGCGGTCCGAACCGGTCGAACATCATCCCCACGATGAACCCCGCCAGCGCGCCTGTCAGCATCTGCATCGCACCGATCAACGCCGAACCGGCCCCAGCCATGTGCGGAATCCGCTCCAGCGCCGCATGCGTGACATTGGGGTTCACCAAGCCGCGGCTCAACGTGATCATCATGAAGAGCGGCAGCAGCACCGGCAGCGTCAAATGCCCGGCCAGCAGCATCCCCGCGCCCGTCGCCATCATCGCGCCCACAAGGCCAAACCCGAGCGGCCAGGCGGCCCCCCAGCCCCGGTTGCTGACGAAGCGATTGATCGCCGCCCCCCCGATCACCCCCGACGCGATCAGCGCAAAAACCCAGCCAAACTGCGCCGTCGACAGCCCCATCGTGCCCAGCAGCACCAACGGCGCCCCCGAGACGAAACAAAACACCGTCGCCAGGTTGAGCGCCCCGACCAGCCCGAACGCGAGCGTCCTGGGCTCGCGCATGATCGCGCTCAGCCGCCCCGGCCGCACCGGCCGCCGCGTCTCGGACAGCACCATCGCCACAACACCCAACAGCACCAGCCCCGTCACCGCCTGGAACGCGAAGATCGCCCGCCACCCCGCCCACCCCAGGATCACGCCCCCCAAACTCGGCGCAATCACCGGCGCCAGACTGAACACCAGGCTGATCGTCGACAGCCGCGCCCGCGCCACTTCGCCATCGAACAAATCCCGCACCACCGCAAGGGCCAGCACCGCCCCCCCGGCCGCCCCCGCCCCCTGGATCGTCCGGCCCAGCAGCAACACCCCGATCGTCGGCGCAAGCCCACTCACCAGCCCGCCGATCGAATACAGCCCCAACGCCCCGATCAGCACCTGCCGCCGCCCCACCCGGTCCGACAACAGCCCGATCACCAGTTGCGACAGCCCAAACCCCACCATGAAATAACTCAGTGTCAACGCCACCGAAGGCGCATCGATCCCGAATTCGGCCTGCACCTGCGGCAGCCCCGGCAAGCCCATATCAATCGACAACGCCGGCAGCCCGGCAAGGCAGCCCAGCAGCAGCGTAAAGCCCATGCGGTCCGGATGAATGCTCATGTCCATCCCAAAGTTCCGGGGGATTTATCCGAAACGCAAGCGGAATTTTTTTCTGCCGTATCGGTTAATCGACATCCAAAAATGCCTTGGTTTCCGCCACCGCCGCCGCAAGCCCAAGCCGCACCGGCGTCGCCCCTTGCGGAAACGCCGAAAACAGCCGGCTCGGCGTCAGCCGATCGAGCAGCACAAACACCCCCCGATCCGCCGCACTGCGCGTCAGACGCCCGAACGCCTGGCGCAGCCGATAGCGCACCACCCGATCGTCATACCCCCCCGTATCGCCCTCGCCGAGATGCAGCCGCCGCTCCCGATGCAGGATATCCGGCCGCGGCCACGGCACCCGCTCGAACACCACCAGCCGCAACGCCCGCCCAGGCACATCCACCCCATCGCGCATCGCATCCGTGCCGAGCAGGCAACTCTCCTCCTCGGTGCGGAACACATCGACCAAGGTCGCATTGTCCATCGCATCGACATGCTGCGCGAACAACGGAATCCCCGCCGCCTCCAAATCGGGCGCAATCCGCGCATGCACCTGCCGCAGCCGCGAAATCGCCGTGAACAACCCAAGCCCGCCGCCGCCGGACGCCTGGAACAACGCCTTGTACGCCGCCGCCAATTGCCCGATATCCCGCGCATTGACGTCATTGACCACAATCACACGGGTCTGCGCCGCATAATCGAACGGCGAGGCCACCGCCACACGGATCGCAGGCGTCGCCAGATGCGCAGCCCCCACCCGCGCCTCCGCCACCGCCCACGCCGCCTCGGCATCCCCCGCTTCGCCTTCGCGCGCGCCGCCTTCGCGCGCGCCAGTGTTGCGCGCCCCGCCATCACGCAACGTGGCTGACGTCACCAACATCCCATGCGCCGGCTGCGCCAAAGTCATCACAAACGGGATCGTTGGGTCCAGCCAATGGCGGTGCAGCCCGACATTGCTGTCCGTCTGCCCATCGCGCCGCTCCAGCCGCAAAAACAACACATGCTCCGGCCGACGCCCCGGCTCCGGCGGCTCCCCGCCCACGCTGCGCAGCATCGCAACCCACGCCCCCAGCAGATCGAGCGCCCGGCGCCGCAACGTGCGCGCCGCAGCCTCGATGCGGTTTCGCATCGCCTCCTCCAGCTCCTCCGCCTCGTCGACCAGCCGCGCCTCCAGCCGGTCCGCCAGCGTCTTCACCGGAACCGCAATCCGCTCCAGGGCCCGCACCAGCAGCCCCGCCACACCAGGCAGATCAGGCCCCACCGGATACAAATCGCACTCCCGGCTCCCCGCATAGGCGCTCTCGCTCTCCGTCCGCGCCAGCAACTGCACCCGCGCCACCCGCAAAAACGCCTCCGACGGATTGGCCCGCTCCCCCTCCAGCAATCCCCCCTCATCCTCCACCAGCCGCATCGTCCAGCCCGGCCCCGGCAGGGCCCGCGCCGCTTGCACGATCGCCTCCAACGGCGCCTCCAACTCCGCCTTCCCCGCCACCACCTCCTCCAGCCGCCGTCTCAACCCCCGCGCGCGTGACCGCCCACCCTCCGCCCCGAGCAGCCAGCGCCGCAACTCCGCGCCCTCCACCCCGCTGAATTCCGCCGAAAACGCCCCATCCGCGGCATCGAACACATGATGCCCCTCATCGAACACATACCGCGTCGGCACACTCCCATCATCAATCCCGCCCCACGCCGCCTGTGCCATCACCAGCGCATGGTTCGCCACCACCAGATCGGCCGTCCGCGCCCGCCTGATCGTGTGCTCCACAAAACACCGCCGCCAATGCGGACACCCCGCGTGGATGCACTCCCCCCGCCGATCCGCCAGCCCCCACGCCAGACCTTGCCCGAACAACTCGCCGAACCACCCCGGCAAATCCCCCCCCTGGATATCCCCATCCGACGTCACCGCCGCCCACCGCGTCACCAGCGCCACCGGGATCAACGACTGCCCCATCCCCGTCGTTGCCGCCCCAACCGCGTCCTCCAGGTTGAGCAGACACAAATAATTCTCCCGCCCTTTGCGCACCACCACCCGCCGCCGCCGCTCCGCCGGGTCAGGCAGCAGCCGCGCCAACTCCCCCTCCACCTGGCGCTGCAAATGCCGGGTGAAGGTCGAAATCCACACCGAGCCCTTGTTCTTCTCCGCCCACACACTCGCCGGCGCGATATACCCCAGCGTCTTGCCCGTCCCCGTTCCCGCCTCGGCCAACACCACATGCGGCTCCCCCGCCACCTCCCTGGGCGCAAACGCGGCCACCACCGCCGCCGCATAATCCGCCTGCCCCGGCCGCTGCTCCGCCCCCGCACCCAACATCGACGCCAGCCGCCCCCGCGCCTCCCCCGCCGTCACCGGATATGACGATGGCGGCGCCGGCGGCGCCGCCTCCTCCCACTCCGGCAACCGCTTCCACACCTGCATCGCCACCACCGACGGCACCGCCCCCGGCCGCCCCAGCGCCGCCATCACACTCCCGGCCCAGTCCCACCCCCCCTGCCTCATCCGCGCCGCCAAATTCGCCGCATCCCGGTTGATCGCCAAATCGCGCCCCGCCGCCAAATGCGCCAACAACGCCGTGGCAATATCCGGCAACACCAGCGCCGCCGCCTCCAGCCCATGCCCCGGCGGCGGCACATCCAACGCCAACGCCAAGCCCCGCGGCGTCGGCGCCGCCGTCCGCCCCGGCATCGCAAACGCAAACAACTCCAACAAATCCAACACCGGCATCGCTTGAATGCCCAAGCGCCGCAACGTCGCGGGTCCATGCACCAACACCGGCGGCGGCCCCGCCCGCAACACCCGCGCCGCCTCGTCGATAGCGAGGTCCAACACCTCGCCATCCTCGGTCACAATGCACGCACGCCCCACCCCCGCCACCACAAACGGCGCCACAGGCAGAACCAACCGGGACGAAGCAACAACACCAACCATCGTCCCTATATGACGCCCCCCCGACCAAGGCGCCAGTCACAGGGGGCCAAACGGTCTCACACCCAAGTGATATCGCCCGCAACGGGATGGGCGTTGTTGTTGAAGATGATGGTCTGGGTCGCTTGGCTCCCAGCATCGGTGACCCGCCAGACCTTCGTGTTTCCAACCTCGAGGAAAGTCGAACCAACGCTGTAGCCAACAAACCGCAGCTTGTCAGAGCCTGGAACGAAGTCGGCAATCACGTCGCCATCGGCTTGGTCCTTTTGGAAGCGGAAGAGATCCGCACCCGCGCCACCCGTCAGCCTGTCGGCCCCGCTGCCGCCATCCAGCGTGTCGTTGCCGGCGCCACCGAGGAGGGCGTTGGCGAAGGCGTTGCCGGTGAGCGTGAGGCCGCTGGCGCCCGCATTGGCGCAGAGAAACTCGACCTCGGAGCTGCTGGCCAGCGCATAACTCGTGCTGGCAAAGACCTTGTCGGTGCCTTCGCCGATCGCCTCGGTGACAATGTCGTCGGCGCTGTTGACGTAGTAGATGTCGTTTCCGATGCCGCCTGCCATGGTGTCGTTGCCGGGCCCGCCGGTCAGAGTGTCATCGCCGCCACCCCCAACCAGGGAGTCGTTGCCGGCACCACCGACGATGGCGTTGTTGAACGCGTTTCCGGTGAGCGTGAGGCCGATGGCGCCCGCATTGGCGGAGAGGAACTCGATCTCGGAGTCGCTGGCCAGCGCGTAGGAGGCGCTGGCGAATACCTTGTCGGTGCCTTCGCCGACAGCCTCGGTGACAACGTCGCCGGCGCTGTTGACGTAGTAGATGTCGTTTCCGATGCCGCCTGCCATGGTGTCGTTGCCGGGCCCGCCGGTGAGACTATCATCACCGCCGCCGCCAACCAGGGAGTCGTTGCCGGCGCCACCGACGATGGCGTTGGCGAACGCGTTTCCGGTGAGCGTGAGGCTGCTGGCGCCTGCGTTGGCGGACAGAAACTCGACCGCAGAGCCTGTGGCAAGCGCATAGCTGACGGAAGCGTAGACACGGTCGGTGCCTTCCCAGGCGTTTTCGAGTACCAGATCGTCCGCATTTTCGACGTAGTAGATGTCATCGCCGGTGCCGCCGGCCATGGTATCCGCGCCAACGCCGCCGGTGAGGCTGTCGTTGCCGCCGCCGCCAGCGAGGACGTCGTTGCCGGCGCCACCGCCGATGGTGTTGTTGAACGCGTTTCCGGTGAGCGTCAGGCCGCTGGCGCCGGCGTTGGCGTAGAGGAATTCAACCTCGGAGCCCGCGGCCAGCGCATAGCTGGTGCTGGCGAACACCTTGTCGGCGCCTTCGCCCGCAGCCTCGGTCACCACGTCGCCCAGATTATCAACATAGTAGATGTCATCGCCGATGCCGCCGGCCATGGCGTCCGCCCCCAGGCCGCCGGTGAGGGTGTCGTTGCCGCCACCGCCCACCAGGGTGTCGGTGCCGGCCCCGCCGACAATGGCGTTGGCGAACGCGTTTCCGGCGAGTGTGAGGCCGGTGGCGCCAACGATGGCGTTGGCATAAAGGAATTCGACCTCGGCGCCATCGGCCAGCGCATAGCTGGCGCTGGCAAACACCTTGTCGGTGCCTTCGCCCACGGCCTCGATGACGACGTCGGCGGCATTGTCGACATAGTAGATGTCATCGCCGATGCCGCCGGCCATGCTGTCCACGCCGATGCCGCCGCTCAGTGTATCATTGCCGGGGCCGCCGAGCAGCATGTCGTTGCCGCCCAAACCCGAAAGACTGTCATTGCCGTCAAGGCCCGAGATGCTGTCATTGCCAGGGCCGCCGGCCATAATATTGTTGCCACCATCGCCGGTCAGGGTCAGGTCGCTCGCCAGCATCGGGTCCGCGACGATCTTGCGGAGCGCATCCGCATCAGCAGCGGCCTTGCCGGGCGCCAGCGTCGCCGGGTTGATCCCGTCCAGCACGATGATGCTGTCGAGCTTGCCGTCCTTGGCGAAGGCTTCGAGTTCGTCGAGATAGAGCGCGAGATTGTAGCCGTAGTCGGCCACGACCACGGGCAGCGCGAGATGGGCCAGCACGCCGTTGTGTTCAGCCTCGATCGTCGCGACCAGGTTTGCGCTGACGCGCCCGGTGATCCGAAGGTTCCAATTGCCGACGATCGGGTCCAGCACATTATTGCGCATGTTCCAGTTGAGCTGATAGCCCGGCAACGCGATGCTCGGCGTGCCGCTATCGGTCAGGATCACCGGACAGGGGTTCCAGTCCTGGGCACCGAAAGCATCGGCATTGGCCATCAAGCTCGCAGCATTGGTGACCACGCGCGGGGTGGCGTCGGTGAAGTTCACACGGCCCAGCAGGCCGGCGGCGCCGAGCGCCTGGATTTGCGAGAGGTTGGCGAGGACATTGGCCACGCTGTCCTGCACGGTGTAGCTGCGGAAGCCGGAAGGCAAGGTGGCGGATGTCGCGGTGGCGAGGCCACCGACCCCGATGATGAACGACAAAGTGACCGGGGAGATCACTTTTGATGCCAGGGTCTGATAGATCGCCGCATCGCTCGCAGTCAGGCTCACTGTCGGCAGGTCGTTGCGAAAATCGATCGAGGCCAGCTTGCCCGCATCGTTGAGCGTCTTGAGCGCGCCCATGTAGGTCGAGAAACCAGTGATCAGAAGATTATCGCGGATCGCCAGGGCGCCCGGCGCGAGTTTGGCCATGGCGGAGGAATTGGCGGCCAAGTTGGCCGCGATGGACGCGCGGATCGGCCCGTTGATGACCACGCTGACTGGAGTCGTGATGCGGGTGAGGAAGCTGGGGGTGCCGCTCGTCACCTGCCAATCCTGCAATGTCAGGGTCGGCGTGCCGCTATCGGTCAGGGCAATGGAATTGGTGGTTGACAGGCGCATGAACACGTCGGCGTTTGCCGCCAAGACCGCGGCCGACAGGCTGAAACTGGCAATGTCGCTCGCCTGCACGGACACGACGGTGCCTGCCGCCGCCAGCGGCTCCAGCCCTGCCAGCGCCGCCTGGATAGTGGCCACGCTGTCCACCACGGTCAGACTGGCGAAGCGTCCATTCGGGACGCCGGTTGCGGCAAGCGTTGCGGCGGTGGCGATGGTCTCTGCAGCAGTGCCGACGAGCGACACGGAGCAGGGGCTCGCGATGGCGGCCAAGACGTCCGCCCCGGCGGTGGCCTGGGCCGCGGTCAGTTGGATGCGCGGATTTCCGTTCAACAAAGTGATGCTGCCGAGATGGCCGTTTTGAAACAGCGTCTCGAGGCCCGCGAAGTTCGCCGAGGAGATGACGGTGCTGCTGAAATCCGTGATGGTGATCGTGCCGGTCAGGTTTGCAGTCGTCGCCAGCAGGGACCCGCCGGCGGCGCTCACCGGGCCCGTCACCGAGACCGTATACGGCGTATCAGCCGCAATATGGCTCAGCACGGCAAGCATTGCGGCGGTGATCTGCCAGGGTGCCAGCGCGATCGACGGGGTGCCGCCATCGGTCAGCGTGATGGTGAAGGGGCTGGTGATCGCCGCCAGCGCTGCGAGGTTGCGCGCCAGGGTGGCGGCCGACATCGCAAGCACCGGGGTGCCGCTATCCGTCAGGACGATATTGCCCAGCGTGCCGGCCTCGGCCTTGGTTTCCCAGCCGGCGAGGCTGGCGCCAACGGCGCTCGCGGTGCTGCTTACCGGGATCTTCGAGGGCACAGCGCCGGCAATGAAGGGCGAGGATATCTTGGTCAAGACACCGGCATTCGCGGCGATCGCCACCGATGTCAGAGCGAGTGCCGGCACGCCACCGCCGAGCAGGTCGATCGCGGTCAGCTTGCCCGCATCCGCCAGGGTCAGCAGGCTGGCGATGTTGGATTTCACCGCGGCGGTAAAGTCAGCGACCCGCAGCGTGGTCAGGTTCGCCAGCACCTTGTTGTTTTCAAGGACGATGGATGCGGCGGTGCTGGCCGAGATGCTGCCGGTGACGGCCAGGGCGAAGGGGCTGGTGATCTGGTTCAGCATCGTGCGCACGGCGCCGACGCTCAGTAGATCGGCGGCAATCGTCAGTGTCGGCGTTCCACCATCGGTCAGCGTCAGTGCCGGGGTGAATTCGGTGACGAAGGTGAGGGCGAAGACCGCCTGGCTCATCTGGGCAGCGCTGAGCGCAACGTCGGCGGCAGGCTCGGTGAAGCGGATTCGCGCCAGTCGGCCGCCGCGGGCGAGACTGTCGATCGCGGCAAGATTGGCCGTGAAATTGGCGAAGCTGTCCTGCACGGTGTAGCTCAGGAACCCGATCTGCAACACGGGGGGCAAGGCGGCATCCGCCGCACCGATGATCTGCGAGTAGTGGATGTTGGGGGTGAATTTGGCCAGCGCCTGGGCATTGGCGGCCTTTTCGGCCGGCGACAGGCTCAGCACCTGCGACCCGCCGTCGCGGGTGATCACCGCGGTCAGCTTGCCGGCCTCGGCGGCGAGTTCGAGGATGCCAAGTGCGCGTCCGAGACCGCTCACATAATCGAGCGCGGTAATCCCCGAGGGCAGTTGCGCAGCGCTTGACCCGCCGTTCGCCCCGAACGGATTGGCGGGCGCTACCGCGTAATTGTTGCTGCCCATGAAGCGGTCGGCGCCGATGGCGATGCTCAGCAGGGGGCCCATGCGCTCGTAACCGCTGTATTGCACGGTATGGGGCGTGGTGATGGCAGGCAGCACCGTGTTGAAGATCTGGGTCGACTGATCCGCCGCGGGCAGCACGATCGCGGGGGTGCCGGGGTCGGTCAGGGTGATGGTGAAGGGCGAGGTGATCTTGGCCAGCGCGTTCACATTGGCGGCGACCTGGGCAGCCGAGAGGCTCAGCACCGGGGTGCCCGCATTGGTCATCCGCACAATGTTGAGCTGCCCGGCGTCGCGCAGCGCCTCGATGGCCGCGAGGTTGGCAACAATATTGGCCGCGGTGTCGACCACCGCAAAACTGCGGAAATTGCCCTGCAAAATGGCGCCACTGGCCTCGGCGGCGGTAATCCGCTGCGACAGGAAATAGGGCGAGGCGATCAGCGCCAGCACCCCGCCATCCGCGACGGCCTGCGCTTGCGTCAGCGCAAGCGTCGGCCGGCCGCCATTGCGCAAGGTCACCGCGCTGATCAGGCCCGCATTCGCCACAGCCTGCAATGCATCGATATTGGCATCGATGCGCGAGGCCGTGTCGGACAGCACCACGGGGGAGGTCAGTGTCCCCGGGGCGTTGAATGCGGCCAGGAGAGAGGACACGGTGTAGGCCGTTGGCATAGCGGGGCTCCTTTAGAAAATGGGCGGTCTGAGCACACGACGGCAAGCGGCTCCCCGCGGATGAACCCGGGAGGCTGCAGGGATGCGTATTATCCAAAGTATGGTTTTCAGCTTCACAACCGAACGTTTTGATACCGATCGCATATGAGCTTCACATGCCGCGCTCGGTCAAGCGCAATACCGTTCAATAATTAACGATTAACGACGTTGTGAGTCAAATTTCAACGATTTTTCGTTGTGATCCCGGGGCGCCGGGCTGTCCGGATCGAGAACGGCAGCCATCCATGCCGATGTCCCGATCCGGGACCCGCCCTTCGGCGTCTTCAGCCCGCACGGCGGCGAGGCGGTCGGGGATGCCATCCTCGACCGCCTCGCCGCCCTCGAAGCAGGCCTGCTCGACGGACCTGAGGCCGCAGCCGTCGCGGTCGTTACGCCTTCGCCACCACGTCGTCCTGGAAGGATTTGAGCTGGGCGATCACGCCGTCGGACGTGCTCGCCGTGGTGCCGACGTCGAGGGAGGCGACGCCGAGGGATTGCAGGTCGCGCAGGTCCCCGATGACATCGGCGATACCGCCCGAAAACAGCCGCCGCTCGCCATCGCCGGCCTTGAGCGGCACGCCTTCGCCGTATTTCTGGATGCGATAGGTGACGCCCACGGCGTTCGGGTCGCGCCCGGCTTCGGCGGTGAGTTTGCGCAATTTGGCAATCCCGGCTTCGAGCCGCTTGAGGCTGTCGTACGGGAAGGCCGGGTTGGTGCCGATCGGATACCAGGCATCGCCGAATTTCGCCGTCCGCCGCAGCGCGGGGCCGGATTCCCCGCCCACCCAGATCGGCGGCACGCGGGCCGGCTTGTGGCCGAACATCAGGTTGTCGAAATTTGTGTATTTGCCGTGGAAGCTCGGGTTTTCGCTGGTCCAGAGTTCCTTGAACACGGCGAGGTATTCATCCGTCACCTGCCCACGCTCGGCGAAGGGCGGGGCGCCGAGGGCGGCGATCTCCTCCTCGCACCAGCCGGCGCCGATGCCGAGCGTGACCCGGCCGGAGGAGAGGGTGTCGATGGTGGCGAGTTGCTTGGCGGCCAGCACGGCCGGGCGATGCGGCACCACCATGACGGAGGTGACGAGGCGGATCTTGTTGGTTTTGGCGGCAAGCCAGGCGAGTTCGATGAGTTGCTCATGGCGCTCGGCCATGGTGCCGGCAGGGAATTCGCCCGATTCGGTGTAGGGGTAGCGCGAGGCGATGTCGGTGGGGATGACGACGTGGTCGGAAACAGTGAGATAATCGAACCCCAAAGTTTCGCCGGCGATGGCGATCCTGGCCAGTTCGCCGGGCGCGCAGAGGGGGCCGGCGGTGGGTGCGTTGAAACCGAATTTCATGGAGGGTCGCCCTGGATTGCGTGATAGCGCAGGCTAGCACACCATATGGCAAAGACGACCAGCCCGGAGAAACCGCCATGATGCTTGCGACCGAAGATACGGTCCTGTTCGCCAGGATCGAGGCGGCACCGCTCGAGGGGCTGATGGCCGAGGCGGCGGGGATGCGCGATGTGGCGCATGGGCGCATCGTCTCGTATTCGCGCAAGGTGTTCATCCCGCTGACCAAGCTGTGCCGGGATGTGTGCCACTACTGCACCTTTGCGGTGCGCCCGCGGGCCGGGAAATCGGCGTATTTGTCGCCCGAGGAGATCCTGGATATCGCGCGGGCCGGCGCGGCGGCCGGCTGCACGGAGGCGTTGTTCACGCTCGGCGACAAGCCGGAGGCGCGGTATTCGGCGGCGCGCGAGGCGTTGGCGGAGCTCGGCTATGCGACGACGATCGACTATCTGGTGGCGATGTCGGCGCTGGTGTTGAAGGAGACGGGGCTGCTGCCGCATGTCAATCCCGGGGTGATGACGCGGGACGAGATCGCGGCGTTGCGGGAGGTTTCGGCGAGCCAGGGGATCATGTTGGAAAGCACGTCCGAACGGCTGTGCGAAAAGGGTGGCGTGCATTACGGCTCGCCGGACAAGGCGCCTGCGGTGCGGCTGGAGACGATCCGGCTGGCCGGGGAATTGAAGGTGCCGTTCACCACCGGCATTCTGATCGGCATCGGGGAAACCCGGCGGGAACGGCTGGAGAGTCTGGCGGCGATTCGTGATTTGCATCGCGCATACGGGCACATCCAGGAAGTGATCGTGCAGAATTTCCGCGCCAAGCCGAACACCAAGGCGGCCGCGGCGGCGGAGCCGGATCTGGATGATTTGTTGTGGACGGTGGCGGCGGCGCGGCTGATCCTGGGTGCGGAGATGAATATCCAGGCGCCGCCGAACCTCACGCCGCTCGGGTATGAGCGGATCGTGGCGGCGGGGATCAATGATTGGGGCGGGGTGTCGCCGGTGACGCCGGACCATGTGAATCCGGAGGCGCCGTGGCCGGAGATCGAGGCGCTGGCGTTGCGGACGGCGTCGATGGGGAAAATTCTTGTGCAGCGGCTGCCGGTTTATCCGGCTTATGCCCTGGATGCGGGGACGTGGCTGGCCAAGGGAATCGCGACCAAGGTGCGCCAGGGCAGCGATTCCGAGGGGTTTGCGCGGGATGATGCATGGGCGCCGGGCGAGACGGTGACGCCGCATTTGCCGCCGGTGCGCTCGGCGGTGGTTGATCCGGCGGTGCGGCGGATCGTGGGCAAGGCGGCGTCGGGCGAGCGGCTGCGGGAGGCCGAGATTGTGCGCCTGTTCGCGGCGCGGGATGTCGATTTCGCCTATGTCTGCGATGCGGCCGATGCCGTGCGCCGGGAGGTGAGTGGCGCGGTGGTGCGGTATGTGGTGGTGCGGAACATCAATTATACCAATATCTGTTATTACGGCTGCACGTTCTGCGCGTTTTCCAAGGGCAAGACGCACGAAAATCTGCGGGGCAAGCCGTATGATCTCGCTTTGAGCGAGGTGGTGCGCCGGGCCGAGGAGGCGTGGGAGCGCGGCGCCACCGAGGTTTGCATGCAGGGGGGGATTCACCCCGATTATACCGGGGAGACGTATCTGGAGATTTGCCGGGCGATCCGCGCTGCGGTGCCGGGGATGCATATTCATGCCTTCTCCCCGCTTGAGGTGAGCCAGGGGGCGGCGACGTTGGGGGTGTCGCTCGAGGTGTTCCTGCTTCGGTTGAAGGAGGCGGGGCTGGGGACGTTGCCGGGGACGGCGGCGGAGATTCTGGACGATGAGATCCGGGCGGTGATTTGTCCGGACAAGATCAATACGGAGCAATGGCTTGAGGTGGTTCGTACCGCGCATCGGGTGGGGCTCAGGACGACGTCGACGATCATGTATGGGCATGTCGAGACCAGTTTGAACTGGGCGCGGCATTTGTTGCGGCTGCGCGATTTGCAGGCGGAGACGGGGGGGCTGACGGAGTTTGTGGCGTTGCCGTTCGTGCATATGGAGGCGCCGATGTATCTGCGGGGCCTGGCGCGGAAGGGGCCGACGTATCGGGAGGCGATATTGATGCATGCGGTGGCTCGGCTGGTGCTGCATCCGCTGGTGGCGAATATCCAGGCGAGTTGGGTGAAGCTCGGGCCGGAGGGGGCGATGGCGGCTTTGGCGTCGGGCGCGAGCGATATGGGGGGGACGTTGATGAATGAGAGTATTTCGCGCGCGGCGGGGACTCAGCATGGGCAGGAGATGCCGCCCGAGGAGATGGAGGCGTTGATCCGCCGGGCCGGGCGGGTGCCGTTGCAGCGGACGACCTTGTACGAGGCGGCCGGGCAGGAGCGGGTGTCCGCGAGTTTCGGGGCGGCGGAATTGGCGCCAATCGTGTTGACGAAGCCGAGGCGGCGGATGGCGGCGGAGTAGGATTGGCTGATTTTCTGGCTTGATATGATTTCGTAATAATTAGGGCGTGCGTTGGGGTTCGCGGGTCAGGCTGGTTTTGCGACGGGCAGGCGCAGGACGATGCGGGGGCGGCGCGGTTTTGGGACGCGGGCTGGGGTGGCGCGGGCTGGGGCTGGGTTGGGCCGCGGCGCGGGGTCAGGGCGCGGCGGGGGCGCGAGGGCGGCAGGGGGCCGGCGGCGAGGCGGGCCATGAGGCGATCGAAGCGCCGGAAAGTCATGGTGATGTAACTGTAGAGGGCGTTGGTGTGGGGGGCGACGAGGCGGTTGCGGAAACGGGCGGCGACGAGGGTTTGCAGGGAACGCAGAATGGCGGCCACGCCCTGCGCGGGGCAAGGGTGGCGAGATCGGGCCGGGTGGGTGCCGCGTTCATGTTACCTGAAATGACTTTTCGTCGAATTCGTTTCAAGGAAAACCCACCCATAGGCCGCGATTTTTCGTGTATTTGGCAGCGTTGATGTTATTCCATCTGCGCAGCGCGGGGCGCGCGGAAGACCAGGGCGTAGAGCGCGGGGAGGAAGCACAGGGTGAGGACGGTGGCGCCGAGGAGGCCGCCGATCATGGTCAGCGCCATGGGGCCCCAGAAGATGTTCGTGCTGAGGGGAATGAAGGCGAGGACGGCGGCGAGCGCGGTGAGCACGACGGGGCGGGCGCGGCGGACGGTTGAGCCGATGATGGCATCCCGCAAGGAGAGGCCGTCGAGCTGGTCCTGGCGGACCTGGTCGACGAGGATGATGGTGTTGCGCATGATCATGCCGGCGAGCGCGATGAGGCCGAGCAGGGCGACGAAGCCGAAGGGGGCGTCGACGACGAGGAGGGCGACAACGGCGCCGATCAGGCCGAGCGGCGCAGTGGCCAGGACCATGAGGACGCGCGGCAGGCTTTGCAGTTGGATCATCAGCAGCAGAACCATGGTGGCGCCCATGACGGGGAAAACGGCGCCGAGGGCAGCGTTGGCTTTGCGCGACTCCTCCGCGGCGCCGCCGGTTTCGATGCGCACGCCGGGGGGCAAAGCGAGGGCGGCGAGGCGCGGCTGGGCGGATTTGGTGACGTCGATGGCTTGCAGCCCGTCTTGGATATCGGCCTGCAGAGCCAGATAGGATTCGCGGTCGCGGCGCCAGAGGATCGGTTCCTCGGTGATGGCTTCGAGGCGGCCGAGTTGGCCGAGTTGGACGGGGCCCGCATCGGTGGGGATCGAGAGGTCGGGCAGGGTGGCGAGGTTGGCGCGTTCGGCTTCGGTGGCGCGCAAGGTGACGTCGATGAGTTTGGTGCCGGCGCGGAGTTGGGTGGCGGTGCTGCCGGAGAGCAGGGTGGCGAGGGTTTGGCTGATATCGGCGGGGGCGAGACCGAGTTGGCGGATGCGCGGCTGGTCGAGGGCGATGCGCAGGCCGGGGGCGCGGTCCTGCCAGGCGAGTTGGGCGTTGCGGGTGCCGGGGGTGGCGCGGAGGGCGTCAAGCGCCTGGTCGGCGACGGCGCGGATGTCGGGGATGTTGTCGCCCATGATGCGGTATTGGAGGGGAAAGCCGACAGGGGGGCCCAGTTCGAGGCGGGAGACGCGGATGCGGGCTTCGGGGATGGCTTCGCTGGCGGCGAACTTCATCAGGCGATCGCGAACGGCTTCGCGGGCGGTGGCGTCGGTGGTGGTGAGGATGAGGGTGGCGACGGCGTCGTTCGGCAAAGCCGGGTTATAGGCGAGGAAGAAGCGGGGAGGACCGGCGCCGATATAGGCGGTGGACCAGCGGATGGCAGGGTCCTTGGCGATTTCGGCTTCGAGGCGTTTGACGGCGGCGGTGGTAGCGGCGTGGCTGCTGCCTTGGCGGAGGGTGACGTCAAGGATGAGTTCAGGGCGAGAGGAATTGGGAAAGAATTGCTGGCGCACGGTGCCCATGCCGCCAACCGAGGCGGCGAAGAGGGCGACGGTGCCGAGGACGACAAGGCCGCGGTGATTGACGGACCAGGTGACGAGGCTATGGAGCAGGCGATAGGGGCGGGTGGCATGGGCGGCTTGGGGGGCGTGGCCGGGCTTGGGTTCGGGGAGGAGGAGGACGCCGAGATAGGGCGTGAAGACGACGGCGACGATCCAGCTGGCGAGCAGCGCAATGCCGACGACCCAGAAGATGCCGCCGGCATATTCGCCGGAGGTGGATTTGGCGATGCCGACGGGCAGAAAGCCGACGGCGGTGACGAGGGTGCCGGTCAGCATGGGGAAGGCGGTCGAGGTCCAGGCGAAGGTGGCGGCTTCCATGCGGGACCAGCCGGCTTCGAGCTTCACGACCATGGTCTCCACGGCGATGATGGCGTCATCGACGAGGAGGCCGAGGGAGAGAATGAGGGCGCCGAGCGAGATGCGCTGGAGTTCGATGCCCATCAGTTCCATCACCACGAACACCGCAGCCAGCGTGAGGGGCACCGCGAGAGCGACGACGACGCCGACGCGCAGGCCGAGCGAGGCGAAGGAAACGAGGAGGACGACGCCGAGGGCGACGACGAATTTGAGGAGGAATTCGCCGACGGCTTCGCCGATGACTTCGGGTTGGTCGGCGATTTGCTGGAGGTCGATGCCGAGGGGAAGCTCGGCGCGGAGGTGCGCGATCTGGACGGCGAGGGCTTTGCCGAAATCGAGGCCGTTGGTGCCTTTGCGCATGGCGGCGGCAATGACGACGGCGGATTGGCCGTTGTGGCGGATTTCGGATTGCGGGGGTTCGGCGTAGCCGGCACGGATGATGGCGATGTCGCCGAGGCGGATGGAGCGGCCGTTGGCGGCGACGGGGACATCGGCGAGGGCGGCGGCACCGTCGATCGCGCCTTCAACGCGGACGGGGATGCGGGTGACGGCGGTTTCGATGGTGCCGGCAGGGACGAGGGCGTTCTGGCGGGAGACCGCCTGGGCGATCTGGGGGATTGTGACGCCGAGGGCGGCGAGGCGGGCGTGGCTGAATTCGACGAAGAGGGCGCGGGGTTGTTCGCCCTGGATGGTGATTTTCTGGGCGCCGGGGACGAGGAGGAGGCGGTCGCGGATGTGTTCGGCCTGGCGGACGAGTTCAGCGTTGTCGGTGCCGGTGAGGGCGTAGAGGGCGCCGTAGACGTCGGTGTATTCGTCGTTGACGGCGGGGCCGATGACGCCCTGGGGGATTTCGGGGCGGAGATCATCGAGTTTTTTGCGGGCCTGGTAGTAAAGGGCGGGGACTTCGGCGGGGGGGGTGTTGTCGCGGAAGTTGATGGTGAGGGCGGCGAAACCGGGGCGGACGAAGGTGACGATGTGGTCGAGGTAGGCGAGGTCTTGCAGTTTGCGCTCGATGCGTTCGGCGACCTGGTTTTGGGTTTCGGCGGCGGTGGCGCCGGGCCAGACGGCGGTGACGATGAGGAGTTTGACGGTGAAGGACGGGTCTTCGGCGCGGCCGAGATGGGTGTAGGAGAGGCCGCCGGCGGCGAAGAGGAGGGCGATGAGGAAGCCGACCAGGCTTTTGTGCAGGACGGCCCAGGCCGAGAGGTTGAAGCTGCGCATGATCAGGTGCCGGGATCAGGTGCCGGAGGGGCGGGTTTCGGCGATGCGGACGCGGGCGGCGGGGTCCAGCTTTTGGACGCCGAGGGCGACGACGCGTTCGCCGTCGCGCAGGCCGGTGACGAGGGTGGTGTCCTGCTGGAGGGCGCGGATGGTGACGGGGCGGGGTTCGAGGCGGCCGGTTGGGGGGTCAACGACCCAGACCATGGGGCCGGCACCGCGGTCGGTGATGGCGGCGGAGGGGAGGCGAGCGAGGGTTTCGCCAGGGGGGGCGGCGATCGTGAGGGTTGCGGTCATGCCGATGGCGAGCCAGGCCGGGGGGGATTGGCCTGGGGGGAATTGGATGCTGTAGCGGGCGGTGTAGGTGCGCAGTTTGGGGTCGGCCGCAGGGGCGACTTCGCGCAAGATGGCGTGGAGCGGGGTGGTGGGGTTGGCCCAGAGGGTGACGGTGGCGGGGGAGGCGGCGTCGGGCAGGGTGGCGTCGGGCAGGGCGGATTCGGGGAGGGCGAGTTCGACTTCGAGGGTGTTGGATTGGGCGAGACGCAGGACGGGTTGACCGTCGGCCACGATGGTGCCGGGGTCGGCCAGGGTGGCGGTGACGACACCGTCGGTGGGGGCTTTGAGGATGGCGTAGTCAAGGCGGTTGCGGGCCAGCGCGAGGGCGGCGCGGGCGGCGGCGGCGCGCTCCTGGGCGGAGCGGGCGGCGGCTTGTTTGGCGTCGTCGGTCGAGGCTGGGGTCCAGCCCTGGGCGAGGAGGGTGCGGCTGCGGGCGGCGTCGGCGGTGGTTTGGCTGGCGAGAGCTTCGGCGCCGGCGAGGTCGGCCGTGGCGCTGCGCAGGGCGAGGGTGAGGTCGGTGGGGTCGATGCGGGCGAGGGTCTGGCCGGCCTGGACGCGGGCGCCAAGATCGACGTCACGCGCGATGATGCGGCCCGCGGCGCGGAAGCCGATATCGGCTTCGCGGCGGGGGCGGATGATGCCGGAATAGGCGCGGGCGGATTGGGCGGGGGCGAGGGTGACCTGGACGACCTGGACGGGGCGGGCGGTGTTTTCGACCGTGGGCTGGGCGCGCTCGAAGCAGGCAGCGAGGAGCAAAGGGAGCAGGAAGAGGGGGGCGCGGGTGGCCATGGGGGAATCCTGGGGCGGCAGTGACCTGTCTCTTAGGTGACGTTATGACGAATGTCGATAATGGTCAGTTATCGTCAATGATCGGGTCTCAGCGCCCCATGCGGGAGAGGAAGTCGATCTGCCAGCGCATTTCCTCGACGGCGAGCGGGAAGCTGCCGGTGGCGGTGCCGCGCAGGACCGATTCCGGGGGAAGGCGGGCGAGGAGGGTTTGCAGGGGGCCGGCGGCGCGCATGGAGAAGCCGGCGCGCCAGATCAGGCTGACCAAGCCCTTGGCGCTGCGCAGGGTGGCCGCGCGGTCAACCACGGCGGCGGGCAGGTCGGCGGCGAGGGCGATCATGGCGGTGACGAGGCGGGCTTCGCCGCGCTGGATGGCGTCAAGCAGGGCATTTTCGGTGAGGCGGCCGTCGGCGTAAAGGATTTTTGCCTCGTCCATAGCCTGTTCGATCTGAGGCTCGGGGCGGGCAGGTTCGCTTGGCTGGAGGCGGGCGGCGAGGCGGGCGCGCAGTTCGCGGCTGATGGTGGGGGCGAGATCGGCGCGGCTGGCCAAGGTGTCGAGCAACTGGGTTGTGACGATGTCCGAGAGGGCGCGGGTGGCGCGGGCGGTGAGGCGCGGGCGGTGAACCAGGGGGTCGTGCCAGGCTGTGATGTCGGCGGCCTTGGCAATCAGCGAATCGAGGGTGGCTTCGCGGATGGCGGCTGATTTGTTGTTGAGCAGGACCGTGATGGCTTCGGTGTTGTCGGTGGCGGCGATGACGTCGCTGACGATTGCCGCGATGTGCGGGCGGCGGGCGACGGCGAGACAGGTGACGCAGGTGCCGGTGTTGAGCAGATTGAGGAGATCGGCCGCGGTGAGGAGGGGGGAGAGGTGGATCACGGGGTCACACACCGAGACGGCGCTGTCGCGCGCGAGGCGCAGGATCAGGTCATGCGGGGCGGCCGGCATGTCCTTGACGATTTCGGCGATGGCGACGCGGACCCGTTCGGCTTCGTCCTCGACGAGGCGGGAGAGGGTTTCGAGGGCCTGGGCCTGGAGGGAATCGCGCTGGGACTTGCTGAGTTCGGGGATGAGGGTGGCGAGTTTGCGGGCGAGCAGGGTGCGGACCCGTTCGTCGGCATCGCGTGCGAGGAGGTGGTCGACATGGGCGGGCGCGGCGCGGTTGAGGGCGACGGCGGCGCGGACGGTGACGGAGGAATCGGAGGCGAGGGAGAGCAAGATGTCAGGGGTGGTTTGCGGGCTGAAGCCGATCCGGACGCGGACTGCCTCCTCGCCGCGGGGCAAGAGAGGGGGGGCGGGGCCGGGATCGGCGATGAGGGCGGCTATGAGGTGTTCGGAGGGGACGGCATGGTCCTGCCGGTCAAGCGCGGTGATTCCGGTCATGCCAGACGCTCCGCGCGGGAGACGCGCCAGTGGCCGCGGCCGCCGCGTTTGACTTGATACATGGCCTGGTCGGCGCGGTGGATCAGGGTGTCGATATCCTCGTCCTGGGCGGGCCAGCGAGTGGCGATGCCGATCGACATGGAGAGAGGTTTGGCATCCCCCTCGGTGAGGTGGCCGAGGGCGGCAGGAGCGTTGACGCAGAGGCCCTCGGCGCGTTCGGCGGCGGTGAGTTCATCGGCACCATCCATCCAGATGGCGAATTCGTCGCCGCCGAAGCGGGCCACGAGGTCGGTCGGGCGGAAGGTTTCGCGCAGCAGGCCGGCAACGATGCAGAGGGCTTCGTCGCCCACATCATGGCCGTAGTAGTCATTGAGGGCTTTGAAGTGGTCGAGATCGACGAACATCATGGTGGCGGGAAGGTCCTCGCGTTCGAGACGGTCGGCACGGCGGCTGACTTCGTCGAGGAAGGCACGGCGGTTGAGCAGGCCGGTCAGGGAATCGGTGCGGGCCTGGAATGCCATTTCGCGCTGGATGGCGTCATGTTCGAGGATGACGCGGATGATGCCGGTGGCGGAGCCGGCGAGGGCCAGTTCGTCCTCGTCCCAGTCGCACGCGGCGGGGTCGCGCCAGAGGACGAAGCCGGCCTGTTCACCGTAGCGCTGGCGCGATGGGCAGACCATGACGCGCCGGCCGCCGACGGCGATGGCCTGGCTCGGCTCAAGGTCGTCGCCTTCGAGGAGGGTCATGGCGGTGTGGAGGATTTCGGGCTGGGGCATGCCGATATGGTGCATGATTGCGGGGGCGACACCGTCTCCCAGCATGTCGACCACGGCGCAGCCTTCGGCGCCGAGGGCGGCGACCAGGGCTTCGAGGGCGGAGCGCATCATGCGTTCGGCCAGAACCTCCTGGCGCATGTGCCACAGGATATGGTCGAGCAATTCGCAGCGGCGCAGGGCCGAGGCGATGCGGGCGTCGTGGCCGTCCTGCTCGGTGACGTCCTGGCCGAGGCCGCGGGTGCCGATGATGCGGCCTTCGCTGTCGAACAAAGGGGAGGCGGCGATGGCGACGCAGACGCTGGAGCCGTCGGGCCGGCGAAACCAGGCGCGGCGGCGGCGGACCGGGGCGGTGATGCGGAAGGGGTTGAAGCTGCTCAGACCGTCGGTATCGGCGAGGAGCAATTCGGCGGGCTGGTTGATCAGGGTGCCGGCGGGCCAGCCGAGCACAGTGTCAGGCAAGAGGAGGACGATGCGGCCCCAGACATCGGTTTCATAGACGAGATCGGCGGCCATTGTGACGAGGTCGCGCCAGCGCTGCCGGCTGTCGAGCAAGGCGTCCCGCAGGGCGAGGTCGCCGGGGGGGTCATCGGGATCCAGATCTGGGAGAGGGGGGGGGCGGAGGGGGGCTTGGAAATGAGGCTCCGGCGGGGACGCCATGTCCTCCAGAGTTTGGTGGGGTGTGAATGCGGTGTTCATGCCGAGCCGGCCTCCGTGCTGAGGCTATTTCGGGGTAGAGAGATTAACCGGGGGTTACCGGGTAAGTGGATTCTGCGAATTGACAGGGCGGGGCGGGGTTGCGCATGGTCGGGGACGTTTTCTGCCCGATGCGGGCCTTTTCACAGGATATGTCCGGGACATGACCGATACGTCGCTGCGTGCCACCATCGAGGCCCTTTGGGAGGGCCGTGATGCGCTGAATTCCTCGACCCAGGGTGCGCCGCGCGAGGCGGTGGAGGCGGCGTTCGAGCTGCTGGAAACGGGCGCGGCGCGGACCGCCGAGCCGACCGCGAATGGCTGGGTTGTCAATGAATGGCTCAAAAAGGCGGTGCTGCTGTCGTTCCGGCTGAATGACAGCCGGATGATGGAGGGCTCCGGCGGGTCTCCGGTGTGGGACAAGGTGGGGATGAAATTCGATGGCTGGGGGGAGAATCGGTTTCGCGAGGCGGGGTTCCGCGCGGTACCGGGCGCGGTGGTGCGGCGGGGGAGCTATATCGCGCCGGGCGTGGTGCTGATGCCGTCGTTCGTCAATATCGGGGCCTATGTGGGCGCCAACACGATGGTGGATACGTGGGCGACGGTGGGCTCCTGCGCGCAGATCGGCAAGAACTGCCATTTGTCGGGCGGCGTGGGGATTGGCGGCGTGCTAGAGCCGTTGCAGGCCAATCCGGTGGTGATCGAGGATGATTGCTTCATCGGCGCGCGCTCCGAGGTGGTGGAGGGCGTGATCGTCGAGCGGGGGGCGGTGTTGGCGATGGGGACGTTCATCAGCCAGTCGACCCGGATTGTCGATCGGGCGACGGGGGCGATCTATTATGGGCGGGTGCCGGCGTATTCGGTGGTGGTGCCGGGGTCGATGCCGGGCAAGCCGTTCCCGGATGGGACGATGGGGCCGTCGCTGAACTGCGCGGTGATCGTCAAGACGGTGGATGCGCAGACGCGGGCGAAGACGGCGATCAACGAGTTGTTGCGCGATTGATGTCCAACGCGCCGCACCCGTTGGCGGACCCGGTGCCGCTGGCGCAGGCGCTGTTGCGCTGTGCGTCGGTGACGCCGGCGGATGCCGGGGCGCAGACAGTGCTGGGAGAGGCGCTGGAGGCGTTGGGCTTCGTCGTGACGCGGCTGCGGTTCGGCGCGATCGAGAACCTGTATGCGCGAATCGGGACGGAGGGGCCGCATATCTGCTTCGCCGGGCATACCGATGTGGTGCCGGAGGGGGCGCGTGCTGCGTGGACCGCGGGGCCGTTCGATGGGGAGATCCGCGATGGCGTGCTGTTCGGGCGGGGCGCGTGCGACATGAAGGGGGCGATTGCCGCGTTCGTGGCCGCGACGGCGGCGCATTTGAACGGGGGGGCACCGCAGGGGTCGATCAGTTTTCTGATCACCGGGGACGAGGAAGGGCCTGCGGTGGATGGCACCGTGAAGGTGCTGGAGTGGATGAAGGACAACGGGCAAATTCCGGATTTATGCTTGGTGGGGGAGCCGACCAATCCGGCGCGGCTCGGCGAGGTGATCAAGATCGGGCGGCGTGGCAGTTTGAACGCGACGATCACGGTATATGGCACGCAGGGGCATGCGGCCTATCCGCAGCGCGCGGATAATCCGTGTCATCGGCTGGTGCGGGTGTTGGCGGCGCTGACGGCGGCGCCGGTGGATGCGGGGAGCACGTGGTTCGAGCCGACGAGTTTGCAGGTGACGTCGATCGATGTGGGCAATCCGGTGACGAATGTGATCCCGGCTGTGGCGGTGGCGAAGCTCAATATGCGGTTCAATGAGCGGCATTCGGGGGCGTCGTTGACGGCGTGGCTGCGGGCGGCGATCGGGCAGTATACGGAGCGGTTCGAGCTTGATGTGTCGATCAGCGGCGAGAGTTTCCTGACGGAGCCGGGGCCGATGGTGGATACGCTGCGCCATGCGATTGCCACCGCGACGGGGATCGATCCGCAGCTCGATACCGGGGGCGGGACGTCGGATGCGCGATTCATTGCCAATTATTGTCCGGTGGCGGAATTCGGGCTGGTGGGTTCGACGATGCATCAGGTGGATGAGCGGGTGCCGGTGGCAGAGTTGCAGGGGCTCGCGGTGGCGTATCGCTCGGTGCTCGATGCGTTTTTGTCCTGACGCATGATACAGGTTCTGAACGGTATCCTGCTGCTGGCGCGGTTCAATGCCGAGGGGTTCCGGCTGTTCGCGGCAACGCCGCTGGGGTTTATGAACAGTCTGGCGCCCATGCTGGGGATTAGCGTGGTGACGGGGTTGCGGCCGTTGCTGGCGGGGAATTGGCGGGCGCTGGCGGTGCATGTGCTGACGAGCGCGATTGCGCTGCTGGGGCCGCCGGTGTTGTCGCATGTGCTGGCGCGGGCGTGGCGGCGCGAGGCGCTGTGGATGGGCTATGTGGTGGCGTTCAACTGGTGCCAGGCGGTGGTGACGCTGGTGACGGTAGCGTTGATCCTGGTGTTGGCGGTGGGGGGCGGGGTGTCGCGGGCTGGCGATGGGGCGGGGTTGCTGGCGGCGGTGGCGGCGGTGTTGGTGTATTGGATCGTGCTGTGCTGGTTCATGGCGTGGCGCGGGCTGGGGGTGAGCAAGCTGAAGGCGGTGTTGGCGGTGATTGTGATCAACATGGGCACCGGGGCGTTGGTGATGGGCCCGCCGTTGGTGCTGGCGGCGTTGACGGGACGGGCGGTGGTTCCGTGAGGCTTGTGGCGACGGGATTTCAGGCGGCGCTGCTGCTGGCGCGGGGGCGGGCGGAGGGGTTGAGCGTGCTGGGCTCGCCGCCCGATACGATGGCGGTGGCGCGGCGGAGTTTCTGGGCGTTGCTGTTCTGTTTGCCGGCGTTTGTGTGTCTGCATCTGCTGGACCAGCGGGCCACGGGCGGGGCGGTGGGGTCGGCGCGGAGTTTTGCGGCGGATCTGCTGGGTTTTGTGATCGGGTGGCTGGGGTTTGCGCTGGTGTCGTACCGGGTGGCGGGGGCGCTGGGGCGGCGGGCGATGTGGCCGCGGTTCATCACGCTGTGGAACTGGTGCAACGTGGTGCAGTATCTGATGCTGGTGGCGGCGGCGTTGCCGGGGTTGCTGGGGTGGCCGGAGGTGGTGGGGCAGACGGCGTGGCTGGTGGCGCTGGGGTGGGCGTTGTGGCTGGAATGGTTCATGACGAGGCTGGCGCTGGGGTTGCCGGCGCCGATGGCGGCGACGCTGGTGATTTTGGATGTGGCGATCGGGCTGATTGTGGCGGGGGTGACGGGCTGATGCGGACGCGGCGGACGATCACGGTGGTGGGCTGTCATGCCGAAGGGGAAATCGGCGATGTGGTGACGGGGGGGGTCATGCCGCCTGCGGGGGCGACGATGTTCGAGCGCATGGAGACGATGCGGCGCGAGCATGACGATATAAGGCGGTTTTTGTTGTGCGAGCCGCGCGGGCATGTGGGGCGTCATGTCAATATCTTGACGCCGCCGATCCGGCCGGACTGCGACGCGGGCGTGATCATCATGGAGCCGACGGAATATGTGCCGATGTCGGGCTCCAACCTGATCTGCACGGTGACGGTGTTGTTGGAGACCGGGATCGTGACGATGTGCGAGCCGCAGACGGTGGTGATGATGGATACGCCGGCGGGGCCGGTGCGGGCGGTGGCGACGTGCAGGGACGGCAAGTGCGTGTCCGTCGAGTTTGCCAATGTGGCGTGTTTCGTCGATCGGCTGGCGGCGCCGCTGGAGGTGGAGGGATTTGGCACGGTGCTGGCGGACGTGGCGTTCGGCGGCATGTTCTATGCAATGGTGGATGCGACGAAGCTGGGGTTCAGCCTGGTGGCGGACGAGGCGCGGGAGTTGGCGGTGCTGGGCGAGCGGGTGCGGTTGGCGGCGCGGGCGCAGTTCGATGTGGTGCATCCGCAGAATCCGGGGATCGCCGGGGTGTCGATCGTGCAGCTCAACAGCCCCTATGCGGGGGGGGCGCGGCCGACGCGCAATACCTGCATCGTGGCGCCGGGACGGTCGGACCGCTCGCCGACGGGGACGGGGACCTGCGCGCGGATGGCGGTGTTGCGGGCGCGGGGCGAGATGGCGGTGGGGGACATGTTGATCCATGAGAGCTTGATCGGCTCGCGCTTCGAGGGGCGGATTTTGGGGGAGACGACGATTGCGGGGCGGGCGGCGATCCTGCCGTCGTTGAAGGGGCGGGCGTGGATCACGGGGTTGCATACGTATCTGCTCGATCCGGATGATCCGTATCCGACGGGGTATCTGCTGGGCGATACCTGGGGTGTGACGGGGAAGACGTCGCAGGATTGAGGGGGCGGAGCGCGGGGTTTCTTCGGGACCGGGCTTTGTGTTACGCATGGATACGGATCGTTCTGGGCGTGGATAAGGGGGGTTGAGCCGGTATGGAATTTGCCGCCTATCTGTCGGTCGCTCTGGTGTGTCTGTGGGTCTTGTATTGGAGCGGGCGGAATTCTGCGCGCAAGCCGGGGACCCCGATCACCGGAATATTCGCCTATACTGAGGAAGATACGGCGCGGGTGGACAAGACGGCCGCGCAGAAGGCGGAACCGTCGGGGCAGTGGCGGGGGGCGCGCTGAGCGATGCGTGACATCGCGCTGGTGCTTGTCTTCATCCCGATGCTGCTGAGCGGGGTGCGACAGGTGCATGCCGCGGTTATGGTGTGGATCTGGACGGCGCTGGCGGCGCCGAACAGTTTTCTGTTCGGGTTTTTGCAGCAGGCGCCGTTGAACAAGATCGCGGTGGGGATTTCGGCGTTTTCGCTGATCGCGGATCAAACCCGGCAGCGGTTGTTGGTGGACCCGGCGTTCGTGTTCCACACGCTGTTTATTGTGCAGGGCGCGGTGACGCTGGCGTTCAGCCTGACGGAGATTCCGCGGTCGTACGATCTCTTCGACCAGATGGTGAAGATATGGCTGCTGGTTTGTTTCATGCGGATCGCCAACCGGGAGCGGCTGCAGATCCACTCGATCCTGATCGTGCTGACGCTGAGCCTGGGCGTGCATGGCCTGCTGGAGGGCTTAAAGTATGTCTCGACCTTGGGTGGTCACACGGTGATTGCGACACCGACGCTGGGCGACAACAACTCGTTCGCGATGGCGATGCTGATGATGTTGCCGTTTTTTATCTATTTGTATCGCTACTCCAAGGCGCGGATCGTGCGGATCGGCTTTGCGGTGTTTGCCGTGCTGGTGCTGCTCGGGGTGATCGCGAGTGCGTCGCGGGGGGCGCTGATCGGATTGGCTGCGTTGGTCGGGCTGATGGTGATGCAGAGCCGGCGCAAGATGATGAGCCTGGCGATGGTGCTGGTGATCGGTTTGGCGGGGGCATCGCTTGCGCCGACGCAGTGGCTGGACCGGATGAATACGATTCTGTCGGCCGATATCGATTCGTCGTTCCAGGGCAGGATTGCGTCGTGGAAGATGCACATGATCGTCGCGCTGAACCGGCCGCTGACCGGTGGGGGGTATTCGAGCCTGGAGGATCCGGTGGTTTATCGGCAGTTCATCGGCGCGTTCGGCGCGTTGGATTTCATCCCCTCGTCTCCGCCGGCGGGTGTGTTGGCGGCGCATAGCATCTATTTCCAGGTGCTGGGCGATAGCGGGTTCGTTGGCCTGTTCCTGTTTATGGGACTGCTGCTGGCGTGGTTTGTCAGTTTGCGGCGGACCAAGGCGATGACGCGGGGGCGGGCGGAGATGCGCTGGGCCTTCGATCTCGCGGCAGCGTTGGAGCGCAGTCTGATGGTGTATCTGGTGTCGGGGGGGGCGCTGAGTGCGGCGTATTTCGAGAATGTTTATATCGAGATCGTGCTGGCGAGCATGGTGCTGGCCTGTGTGCGGGCATCCGCGCCGGAGCGGGCGCCGGATGCGGTGTTCAACCGAAGGTAGAGCGGGGCGTCAGCCCGTGCGGTCGTGGTCGTGGGGCCAGGTCTGGTCCATGGTGAGGGCGGCCATGGCGGCGTTGCGGGCGATGGGGCGGGCGGGGACGCCGACGACGGTGGTGAAGGGGGCGACGCTGTCGAGCACGATGGAGCCGGCGCCGACTTTGGCGCCTTCGCCGATGGTGATGTTGCCGAGGATCTTGGCGCCGGCGCCGATGAGGACGCCGCGCCTGACTTTGGGGTGACGATCGCCGCCGGCCTTGCCGGTGCCGCCGAGGGTGACTTCCTGGAGCATGGAGACGTCATCTTCGACGATGCAGGTTTCGCCGATGACAAGGCTGGTGCCGTGGTCGATCATGATGCCGCGGCCCATGCGGGCGGCGGGGTGGAAATCGGCAGCGAAGACTTCGGAGATGCGGGATTGCATGTGGCGCGCAAGGTGGATGCGCCCGCCGTTCCAGAGCCAGTGCGACACGCGGTGGGCTTGCAGGGCCTGAAAGCCTTTGAAGAAGAGGAAGGGGGTGAGGAGGTCTTCGCAGGAGGGGTCCCGGTCACGGATGGCGAGGAGGTCGGCGGCGGTGGCGGCGACGATGTCGGGCGTGTCCTCGTAGGCGTCGGAGATCAGGCCGGCGAGGGTGGTGCGGTCTATCGCGTCGTCCTGGAGTTTGCGGGCGAGGAGGCAGGCCATGGCGCCGGCGAGATCGCCGTGGGGCGTGACGAGGACGTTGACGACGCGGCCCATCAGGCGATCCCGCATCAGGGCGTGGTTGGCTTCGCGCAGGATGGTCTGCCAGACCTCGACAGCTTCTGGCACATGCACGCTACGGACGCCGCAATCGAGTTCGGACATGGCGTTGTTGCCTTTACCTGGAGCCTGATCGCCAAAGGTGGAATCGCCGTCGGCGTGAATCACACTATAAAACAAAGGGTTAGAGTAGAATTCCTTAGCCTGTCAGAAGGCATCCCACTCTAGACGTGGAAGCTTTCGCCGCAGCCGCAGCGGCCCTTTTCATTCGGGTTCACGAAGACGAAGCCCGCGGAGAGCGCCTTGGTCTCATAATCCATGGTTGTGCCGATGAGGAAAAGGCTTGCCTTGCGATCGACCAGAACGGTCACGCCCTTGTCACTCACGCGCTCGTCACCGGGGCCGGGTTCGGCGGTCCAGGTCATGTCGTAGGCGAGGCCGGAGCAGCCCTTGGTGTTGACGGAGATGCGCAGGAGTTTGGCCCCGCCTTCGGCATTGGCGTCACCGGTGGTTTCGCCTTTGGCGTAGAGGGCGCGCAGGCGCTCGGCGGCGGCGTCGCTGAGTTGCATCAGCGGCGGGAGTTCGCGCTTCGGGCGGGTTGGTGTGACGGTGGTGGTGCTCATGTGGGGTCCCCGTTCCTTGCTTCAGAACATGTTGAGCGCGAGCCGCGCATCTTCGGTCATGCGGGATTGGTCCCACGGCGGATCCCACACGACTTCGACGTCGCAGGTGGCGACGCCGGGGAGGGCGAGGATGGCGTCGCGGACCTGCTCGGGCAGTTCCTGCGCCGAGGGGCAGGCGGGGGCGGTGAGGGTCATTTCGACTTTCACATTGCCGGTGCCGTTGATGTCGATGGCGTAGATCAGGCCGAGTTCGTAGATGTTGACCGGGATTTCCGGGTCATAGACCGAGGCGCAGGCGGCGATAAGGGCGTCTTCCGAAGGGGCGGCCTCGGTGGTGCCATCGGGGGACCAGGTGCCGACATGGGTCGTGTTCATCGTGTCCTCATTCACTGGAGGCGTTCCCTTTGTCGTCGAGGGCGGCGAGCAGGGCGTGCCAGGGGAGCGTGGCGCATTTGACGCGGGAGGGGTATTCGTGGACGGCGGCCAGCGGCTGCATGGGCGCGAGGGCCTCGGCACAGTCCGGGCATTGGCCGGTCTGGGCGAGGGTCAGGAAGGCGGCGAAGAGGCGTTTGGTGTCCTCGGCGGTGTGGCCGGCGACGGCTTCGACCATGAGGTCGGCGGCGGCTTTGCTGATTTCGCAGCCGCGGGCATCGAAGCCGGTGGCGGCGATGGTGGAGTCGGCGGCATATTTGACCCAGACCTGAACGCGATCGCCGCACATCGGGTTGTCGCCCTTGGCGGTGACGTCGAAGTCATCGAGGCGGCGCATGTGGCGGGGGCGGCGGCCGCGCTCGATGATGGTGGCGTTGTAGAGGTCGCGGACGTCTTCGAACATTATTGGAAGAACTCCCGCACTTTGAGCAGCGTGTCGGCCAGGACGTCGATTTCGGCGGGGGTCGTGTAGATGCCGAAGCTGGCGCGGGCGGTGGATTCGAGACCGAGGCGGCGCATCAGGGGTTCGGCGCAGTGATGGCCGGCACGGACCGCGATGCCGGCGCGATCGAGCAGGGTTGCGATGTCGTGGGCGTGGGCGCGGTCGAGGGTGAAGGAGATCACGCCGCCGCGGTCCTGGGCGCGGCCGATCACGGTGAGCCCCTCGATGGCGGAGAGGCGGGCGAGGCCGTGGTCGGTGAGGGCGGCTTCGTGGGCGGCGATGGCGTCGTAGCCGATGGCTTCGATCCATTGGATGGCGGCGTTGAGGCCGATGCCTTCGAGGATGGCGGGGGTGCCGGCTTCGAATTTATGGGGGACCTGGGCCCAGGTGGAGCGTTCGTAGGAGACGGAGGAGATCATGTCGCCGCCGCCCATCCAGGGGGGCATGGCTTCGAGGAGTTCGCGCTTGCCGTAGAGTACGCCGATGCCGGTGGGGCCGTAGAGTTTGTGGCCGGTGAAGACGTAGAAATCGGCATCCAGCGCCTGGACGTCGATCCGGCGGTGAACGATGGCCTGGGAGCCGTCGAGCAGGATTTTGGCGCCGTTTGCATGGGCGATCTGGACGATGCGTTCCGCCGGGGTGTAGCTGCCGAGGACGTTGGACATGTGGGTGATGGCGACGAGGCCGACTTTGCCGTCTGCGAAAAGGGCCTCGTAGGCGGGGATGTCGAGTTCGCCGGCGTCGGTGATGGGGGCGATGCGCAGTTCGGTGCCGTGGGCGTCGCGCAGCATCTGCCAGGGGACGATGTTGGAGTGGTGTTCCATCGCCGAGATCACGACGGCCTGGCCGGGTTTGAGGATGCCGCGGCCGTAGCTGTGGGCGACGAGGTTGATCGCTTCGGTCGTGTTGCGGACGAAGACGATTTCGTGGCGGTCGGCGGCGTTGAGCAGGCGGGCGGCGGAGTCGCGGGTGGCTTCGTAGGCGTCGGTGGTGCGTTCGCTCATCCAGTGCAGGCCGCGGTGGATGTTGGCGTATTGGGTTTCCATGGCGCCGACCATGGCGTCGATCACGGCGCGCGGCTTTTGGGCCGAGGCGGCACTGTCAAGGAAGACTAGGTCCTTGCCGCGGATTTTCTGCGCCAGGATGGGGAACTGGGCGCGGATGGCGGCGATGTCGAGTTCGGTGTGGCGGGGGAGATCGTTCATGGGGTTGGGGCCTTGTCCCACCAGGCGGCGATGGCGGATTCCATGTGGTCGCGCATGGCGTCGTGGGCGATAGGATCGAGCGCTTCGGAGAGGAAGGCGCGGATGAGGATGTTGCGGGCGTCGGCTTCGGGGACGCCGCGGCTGCGCAGGTAGAACAACTGGTCGGCGTCGAGTTCGCCCACGGTGCAGCCGTGGCTGCATTTGACATCGTCGGCGTAGATTTCGAGTTGCGGCTTGCTGTCGATCTCGGCGTCGCGGGAGAGCAGCAGGGTTTGGTTCATCTGGTAGCCGTCGGTTTTCTGGGCGATGCGGGCGACTTCGATCTTGCCCTGGAAGACGCCCTTGGCGTGGCCGGTGAGGACGTTTTTCACGGTCTGGCGGCTGGCGGTGGACGGCGCGTCGTGGCGGACGGTGGTGGTGAAGTCGGAATGCTGGGTGGCGCCGAGGAGTTGGGCGGCGTTGAGGTGGGCCATGGCGTTCTCGCCGGCGAGATGGGCATGGACCTGCACGCGGGCGAGGCGGCCGCCGAGGGCCAGCGAGAAGCTGTCATAGGTGCCGCGTGCCGCGACTTTGGCGAAGACGGTGGAGAGGTGGAAGGCGCCGGGGGCTTCGCGCTGTTCGCGCAGGTGAACCAGGGTGGCGTCCTCGGCGATTTCGGCGGTGATGACGGGGTTGTTGAAGTAGACGCCGGTGCCGCTGTTGATTTCGGCGAGGGTGAGACGGGCGCCCTGGCCGAGGCGGATGGCGTGGCGCGGGTGGAAGGAGACGGGGTGGCCATGGGCGTCGGCGCCGAGGCTGACGAGGAGGATGGTGCCGGCGTCGATGCCGGGGGCGATGTCGATGGCGGCGCCGTCTTCGGCCAGCATGGTGTTCAGCGCGACCAGTTTTTCGCCGTTGTCGGCGATGTGGCCGAAGGCGGGGGCGCCGGTGGTGATGCTGATGCCGTCCGGCAGGCGAGAGAGCGGCGCGCTGAAGCGGCCGTCGATGAAGACGAGGCGGGGCAGGTCGGGCAGGGCCAGGGCGGTAAGCTGTGCCGAGGTGTCGGAGAGGAGGATGACGGGTTCGTGGAACGCGGTTTCAGCGAGCGGGCGCAGCGCGGTGTAGCGCCAGGCTTCCTCGCGCGGGCCGGGCAGGCCGTGGCGGGCGAAGGCGTCGGCGCCGGCGGCACGCTGCGCATTATCGCCGGGGAAGCGGGATTTCAGGCCGGCATAGCGGGCCAGGAAGCCCTGGGCGCTGGCTTGGAGGGTGGTCTGGGACACTGGGGTTATGCCGCTTCAGCCACGACGGCGGCGTAGCCGTTGGCTTCGAGCTCGTGGGCGAGTTCGGGGCCGCCGGAGCGGATGATGCGCCCGCCGGCCAGGACGTGGACGCGGTCGGGGACGATGTAGTCAAGCAGGCGCTGGTAATGGGTGATGACGAGGGCGGAGAAATCGGGGCTGCGGAGCGCGTTGACGCCATCGGCCACGATTTTAAGGGCGTCGATGTCGAGGCCGCTGTCGGTTTCGTCGAGGATGGCGAGTTTGGGGCGCAGGATGGCCATCTGGAGGACTTCGTTGCGCTTTTTTTCGCCGCCGGAGAAGCCGACATTGACGTTGCGTTTCAGCATGTCGTCAGCCATCGAGAGGCGCTTGATTTCGGCGCGGGCGAGTTTGAGGAACTTGACGGCATCAAGCTCCTCTTCGCCGCGGGCGCGGCGCTGGGCGTTGAGCGCGGTGCGCAGGAAGTTGGCGTTGTTCACGCCGGGGAGCTCGACCGGATATTGGAAAGCGAGGAACAGGCCGGCGGCGGCGCGTTCCTCGGGGTCCATCTCCAGGAGGTCATGGCCATCAAACATGGCGGTGCCGCCGGTGACGTCGTAGCCGTCGCGGCCGGAGAGGATGTAGGACAGGGTCGATTTGCCGGAGCCGTTGGGGCCCATGATGGCGTGGACTTCGCCGGTGGGGACAATGAGATCGATCCCCTTGAGGATCTCCTTGTCGGTGATGCCGGCGCGCAGCGCGTTGATTTCGAGCATGTCTCTATCCTTCAGCCGACGGAGCCTTCGAGGCTCACAGCGAGTAGTTTCTGGGCTTCCACGGCGAATTCCATGGGGAGTTCCTTGAGGACATCCTTGCAGAAGCCGTTGACGATGAGGCCGACAGCGTCCTCCTGGGAGAGGCCGCGCTGGCGGCAGTAGAAGAGTTGGTCCTCGGCTATTTTGGACGTGGTGGCTTCGTGTTCGGTTTTGGCCGTGGGGTTGCGGCTTTCGATGTAGGGGACGGTGTGGGCGCCGCACTGGTCCCCGATCAGCAGGGAGTCGCACTGGGTGAAATTGCGGGCGCCGTCGGCATTTTTCATGATGCGGACCAGGCCGCGATAGGTGTTGTCGGAGCGGCCGGCGCTGATGCCCTTTGAGACGATGGTCGACTTCGTGTTCTTGCCGATGTGGATCATCTTGGTGCCGGTGTCGGCCTGCTGGCGGTTGGTGGTGACGGCGACGGAGTAGAATTCGCCGACGCTGCCATCGCCGATCAGGACGCAGGAGGGGTATTTCCAGGTGATGGCGGAGCCGGTCTCGACCTGGGTCCAGCTGATTTTGCTGCGCGCGCCGCGGCAGGCGCCGCGCTTGGTGACGAAATTGTAGATGCCGCCCTTGCCGTCGGCATCGCCGGGGTACCAATTTTGTACGGTGGAGTATTTAATGGTGGCGTCGGTCAATGCGACGAGTTCGACGACGGCGGCGTGAAGCTGGTTTTCATCGCGCTGAGGGGCCGTGCAGCCTTCGAGATAGGAGACATGGCCGCCGTCCTCGACGATGATGAGGGTGCGCTCGAACTGGCCGGTGTTGCGGGCGTTGATGCGGAAATAGGTGGAGAGTTCCATCGGGCAGCGCACGCCCTTGGGAATGAAGACAAAGCTGCCGTCGGAAAACACGGCGGAGTTCAGCGCGGCGAAGTAGTTGTCGCCGGCGGGAACGACGCTGCCCAGGTATTGGCGCACGAGTTCGGGGTGGGAGTGCACGGCTTCGGAGATCGGGCAGAAGATGACGCCGGATTTGGCGAGGGTGTCCTTGAAGGTTGTGGCCACCGAGACGCTGTCGAACACGGCGTCAATGGCGATGGGGGGGCGTTCGCCTTCGACGGGTTCGACGCCGGCGAGGATGGCGTGCTCCTTCAAGGGGATGCCGAGTTTTTCGTACATCTTGAGGAGTTCGGGGTCGACTTCGTCAAGGCTCTTGGGGCCCTGCTTTTTTTTGGGGGCGGCGTAGTAGTGGAGGTCCTGGTAGTCGATGGGGGCGTGGTGGATCTTGGCCCAGTTCGGTTCGTCGAGCTTTTTCCACAGGGCGAAGGCCTTGAGGCGCCATTCGAGGAGCCATGCGGGCTCGTTTTTGCGCGACGAGATGAGGCGGACGATGTCTTCGTTGAGGCCCTTCGGGGCCATGTCCATTTCGATATCGGTGGAGAAGCCCCACTTGTAGCCGCCTTCGGTGACGGCGGCGACGGTGTCGAGGGTTTCGGCGACGGCTGCCATACGATGGCTCCTATTCAGCGGCCGACGCGGCGAGCGCGGCGGGAATTCTAAAGGCAGGCGGCACGGAGGCACTGCGCATGTCGGCCAGTGTGATGTTGGTGAGGGCGTCACGGATGGCGTCGTTCACGAGGTCCCACCGTCCTTTGACGGCGCAGAGGAAGCCGACGTCGCAGCCGCCGCCCTCGACGCAGGCGGTGAGGGCGATGGGGCCGTCGATGGCGCCGATCACATCGGCGACGGTCACGGTCTCGAGGGGGCGGGACAGGCGGTAGCCGCCGCGGGCGCCGCGCTGGGACACGACCAGGGCGGCGGAGGCCAGGGCCTTGAGCACCTTGGCGACAGTGGGTTCGGGTATGCCGGTGGCAGCCGCGATGCCGGGCGAGGTTTGCACGCAGTCTTCCCCGGCGCGTTGGCAATCACCGAGGCGGATCAGCACGACGACCGCATAGTCGGTCAGTTTTGAGAGCCTCAGCATGGCGTGGAACCCTAATCGGACCTGAACAGTCCTGTATCGGGCAAATGGCGCATCCCCTCCATGTCGTCAAGACGGGCGGGGCGGCTTTTCGTCGGCGCGTTGCGCTTGTAGGGTGCGGCGCCGGCGCCGCCGGCCTGACAACCAATCGCCACAGGGAGGCGCCAGATGATCGCCGATGTTCGTATCTATACCTGCAAGCCCAACAAGATGGCCGAGTTCGTGAAAATCTACGAGGAGCTGGCCTGGCCGCTCCAGGAGAAGTATCTGGGCCGCAATCTTGGATGGTTCACCACCATCGAGGGTGAACTCAACACTGTCGTGCATATCTGGGGCTACGAGAACCAGGCCGACCGCGAGGCGCGGCGCAATGCGATGGCGGCCGATCTGGCGTGGGGCGCGTATCTCGCGGCCGTGGCGAAGGCGGAATGCCTGGTGAAGATGGAAAACCGCATCACCCGTCCGACCGGTTTTTCGGCGGTTCAGTAAGATTTGGGCCGGCCGGGTGTGGCGACGCATCCGGCCGGTTGATCTATTTCGAGGAGATCCGCCGTGTCCGATCGCGCCAGCACCATCCAGTCCGCCCTTGCGTTTTTCGACGATGGGCGGTTTCGCGACCGTCTGGCAGCGCTGGTGGCGATCCAGTCGACATCGCAGGACCCCGGGCATGATGCGGATGTGTGGACGTATCTGCGGGACGGGATCGGGCCCTGGGTGGAGCGGATGGGGTTCACGGTTTCGATCCATCCCAATCCGAAGGACGGGTTTGGACCGATCCTGACGGCGGAGCGGATCGAGGATCCGTCGCGTCCGACGATTTTGACGTATGGGCATGGCGATACGGTGCGCGGGCTTGAGGACCAGTGGGACGCGGGGCTGACGCCCTGGACGCTGGTGGAGGAGGAGGATCGCTGGTACGGGCGGGGCACGGCGGACAACAAGGGGCAGCATGCGCTGAACCTGACGGCGCTGGAGCATGTGCTGGCGGCGCGGGGCGGTAAGCTCGGGTTCAATGTGAAACTGGTGATCGAGACCTGCGAGGAGCGCGGGTCGATCGGGTTGCGGGAGTTCATTGCCGCACATGCGGATGCGTTGAAGGCCGATGCGCTGATTGCGTCGGACGGGCCGCGGGTGGCGCCCGATATTCCCACGCTGTCGACCGGGACGCGGGGGACGTTCCATTTCGACCTGGTGCTGGATGTGCGGCCGGGGGGCGTGCATTCGGGGAACTGGGGGGGCATGACGACGGACCCCGCCATCGTGATGGCGCATGCGCTCGGGGCGATCGCGGATCGCAACGGCAAGATCCTGGTGCGGGACTGGTTGCCGTCGAACGGGATGCCGGCGGCGGTGCGCGGCGCCTTGGCGGGGCTGGAGTTGCAGTCCGAGGCGTCGGCGACGATTGATGCGGGATGGGGGGAGCCGGGGTTCACGGCGGCGGAGAAGGTGTTCGGCTGGACGAGCTTTATCGTGCTAGCAATGATTTCCGGGCGGCCGGAAAATCCGGTCAATGCGGTGGCGCCGAATGCGCGGGCGCATTGCCAGATCCGCTACACGGTGGACAGCGATCCGGCGCAGTTCGAGGCGGCGTTGCGCGCGCATCTGGATGCGAGCGGGTTTCCTGAGATTCGCATCGAGAACGCGGGTATTCGCATGCCGGCGAGCCGGACGAGCCCGGATGATCCCTGGGTGCGGTTCACAGTGGCCTCGATGGAGCAGACGCTGGGGCGGCGGGTGCAGGTGATTCCGAACAGCGGCGGCGGGCTGCCCGGCGATGTGTTCGTGGATTATCTGCATGTGCCGCTGATCTGGATTCCGCATTCGTACAACGGCTGCAAGCAGCATGGGCCGAACGAACATTTCCTGCGCAAGCCGGCGCGCGAGGGGATCGCGGCCTATGCGGGGATCTGGTGGGACCTCGGCGACTACAGGCCGGCCTGACCGATCCCATACGATAAGTGACAGAGAGACACCAGTGATGCAGAGCCGGGGTTATTTCGGGATCGGCGTCGAGGGCGTGTCGAAATCTGCGAATGTGGGGGCGCTGTTGCGGACCGCGCATGCGTTCGGGGCGGCGTTCTGCTTTACGGTGGCGCCGAGTTTCGATGCCCGTGCGGCGCGGTTGGCGGATACGTCGGACACCGCGAAGCACGTGCCGCTGTGGCGGTTCGACGATGTGGAGGCGATGGTGCTGCCCAAGGGCTGTGTGCTCGTGGGGATCGAGATCACCGAGGATGCAGCGCTGTTGCCGAGTTTCCGCCATCCGCTCAATGCGGCCTATGTCCTGGGTCCGGAGCGGTCGAGCCTGTCGGCGGGGTTGGTGGCGCGGTGCAAGCATGTGGTGAAGATTCCGACGCGGTTTTCGCTCAACCTGGCAGTGGCGGGGGCGTTGGTGCTGTATGACAGGCTGTTGCAGCACGGGCGGTTTGCCGATCGGCCGGTGATGAGCGGGGGCGGCGGGGAGGCTGCCGCGGCGGCAGGGGGACACGGGCATCCGGTGTTCCGCCGCAACCGGCCGGATTGGATGAAGGAGGACTGAACCCGTTGCGGGGCTGACGCTGGGTGATCCGGCCGCGCTCAACTGCGTGGGGCGATGGCGCGGCTGACCTGAGGGAGCCGCGGGGTGATGCGAGGCATGAGCAGGCAACGCTTGTTCCGCCGCAATGGGGTCCGTATGACTTGCGTATGCGCGCTCTTCTGATCCCGATTTTCGCCCTGATCGCTCCCATCGCTGCCCAGGCGCAGCCGAAGCCGGCTGCCAAGCCGCCGGGGCCGAAGCCGATCGGCGTGTTCGACGACTGGCAGGCCGCGACCTATGACGAGGGGGGGCAGACCGTGTGCTATGCCTTCACCAAGGCGCGGGCCTCGGTGCCGGCGATCGCAGGGCGGGAGGCGATTTTGACCGTGACGCATCGGGTGGGGATGCGTGATGCGGTTTCGCTCAGCGCGGGGTTCGAGTTCGCGCAGGGGGCCGAGGTTGAGGTGTCCGCCGACAAGGCGAAGTTCCAGTTCTATACGGCCAAGCGCTCGGCATTCGCGCGGGATGGACATGCGGCGATCGTCACGTTCGGGAGCGTGAAGCAGGTGACGGCCAAATCGCCGCATCCACAGAAGAAGGAGGTGCTGGATACGTTCAGCGCCAAGGGGTTCAGCGGCGCCTACGCGGCAATCAACAAGGCATGCCCCAAATGAACGAGATGAGCACCCCAACCGTGGCATCCGCCTCGGCCGCCGATCTGACCGAGGCTGAGCGGGTCCGGATCATGGCCAAGACGGCACGGTTTGCGCCACCGCCGGCCGTGTTGGCGGATGGGCGGAAGGACCTGGTGGGGTTGTCACGCGAGGAGTTGGGTACGGCGCTGGCCGAGGTGGGCGAGGCGGCGTTCCGGGCAAAGCAGGTATGGCACTGGATCTATCATCAGGGGGCGACTGATTTTGCCCGGATGTCGACCATCGCCAAGCCGACCCAGGCAAAACTGGCCGAGCATTTCGTGATCGGGCGGCCTGAGGCGGCGGTGGTGCAGACCAGCACGGACAATACCCGCAAGTTCCTGTTCCGCTTCCGCGACGGGCAGGAGGCGGAGACGGTTTATATTCCGGAGGAGGACCGCGGGGCGGTTTGCATCTCCTCGCAGGTCGGCTGCACGTTGTCGTGCCGGTTTTGCCATACGGGGACGCAGACCTTGGTACGCAACTTGGGGCCGGCGGAGATCGTGGGCCAGTTCATGGGGGCGCGTGATTCGTACGGCGAGTGGCCGTCACCGCGCGGGGAGTCGCCGCGGCTGTTGTCCAATATCGTGCTGATGGGGATGGGTGAGCCGCTCTACAATTACGAGAACGTCGCCAAGGCGATGCGGATCGTGATGGATGGGGAGGGGATCGGCATTTCGCGGCGGCGGATCACGCTGTCGACATCAGGTGTGGTGCCGATGATGGATCGGGCGGGCGCGGAACTTGGGGTCAATCTCGCGGTGTCGTTGCATGCGGTGCGCGACGCCTTGCGCGACGAGATCGTGCCGCTCAATCGGAAGTATCCGATCAAGGAGTTGATGGCGGCGTGCCGGCGCTATCCGTCGGCGAGCAATGCGCGGCGGATCACGTTCGAATACGTGATGCTCAAGGGGCTCAACGATACGCCGGAGGATGCGCGGGAGTTGGTGCGCCTGATCACCGGGTTGCCGGCCAAGGTCAATCTGATACCGTTCAATCCGTGGCCGGGCAGCCCGTACGAGACGAGCACGCCGGCGGCGATCAACCGGTTTTCGCAGATCGTGATGGATGCGGGGTTCTCATCCCCGGTGCGGGCGCCGCGCGGGCGGGATATTCTGGCGGCGTGCGGGCAGTTGCGGACCGAGACGAAGCGGGTTCGCGCTGCAGGGTAGTGCGGCGCTTCTTTTTTGGAAAAGACGCGCCGCACGCGCCGTGCCCTATGTCCAGTTCAGGTTCCATGGATAGGGTGAGGTGCCTTCGAGCATGCCGTTCAGTTCCTTGCGGAATCCGGTGAGGATGAAGAACCGGCCGAGCGTCACGGTGGGCACGGTGGCGAGGGCTTCGCGGTGGATGTCGTCGGCGAGGCGGTTCTGTTCGGGTTCGGTGGCCGCGGTGAGCCATTCGGCGGTGAGTTTTTCGATGCGGTCGTTGGCGTACCAGCCGGCCCAGCCTTTGAGGCCGAGGCCGCGGATGACGGTGCTGACGGCGGGGTTCTGGATCGAGGTGCCGATCCACCAGGAGTGAAAGACCGACCAGCCGCCTTTCTCGGGCGTTTCGCGGCTGTTGCGGCGCTGGATGACCGAGCCCCAGTCGGCGTCAACCAGTTCCACATTGAGGCCGAGCTTGCGGTAGTAGTCGTAGGTGACGTGGCCGAAGGGGGCGATGGAGGGGACATCGGCGGGATTGAGGATGACGACTTTGGCGCCGTTGTAGCCGGCGGCCTTGAGGGCGGCGCGGGCGGCGTCGAGATCGCCGGTCATCATGTCGGTGCCGAGTTCGCGGCCGTAGGGGGTACCGCAGGGGAAGAGGGCTTTGCAGGTGCGGTAGGAATCCGGATCGTTGCCGGTGACGGCGGCCATGTAGTCGGCCTGGTTGGTGCCGAGGAGGACGGCGCGGCGGATGGCCGCGTTGTCGAACGGGGGGTGGAGGTGGTTGAAGCGGCTGACGCCGGTGTAGCCGATAGGGTTGGTGTTGATGACGGTGAGGTCAGGGCGCTTGCGCAGGAGTGGGACAACGTCGGGCTGGAGTTGTTCCCACCAGTCGGCCTCGCCGTTCTGCAGGGCGGCGGCGGCGGTGGAGGGATCCGGCATGACGTGCCATTCGACGCGTTCGATGTGCGCGCGCTTGCCGCCCGAGGTCCATTGTGCGGGTTCGTCGCGGGGGACGTAGCCGTCAAAGCGGGTATAGGCGACGCGGCTGCCGGGGACGAATTCGTTTTTGAGGAAGCGGTAGGGGCCGGAGCCAACCATTTCGGTGACTTGGGTGTTCGGGTCGGTGCGGGCGAGGCGTTCGGGCATCATGGCCGCAATCATGCCGTTGGGTTTGGCGAGGGCCTGGGGGAGCAGGGGGAAGGGGGATTTGAGGCGGATGCGGATGGTGCGGTCATCCTGGGAGCCCCACTCCTCGACGAAGGCTGCGAGGGTCTGGCCGAAGACGTCGCGCGCGGCCCAGCGTTTGAGGCTGGCCGCGCAGTCACGGGCGAGGACGGGTTCGCCGTCGTGGAATTTGAGGCCGGGGCGCAGGCGGATGAGCCAGGTGAGCCCGTCGGGCGAGACGGTATGACCCTCGGCCATTTGCGGGCGTGCACGGAGTTGGGCGTCAACGCCGTACAGCGTGTCGAAGACGTAGTAGCCGTGGGTTTGCGGCGGCTGGGAGGTGGTCCAGTGCGGATCGAGGGAGGACAGGTCCGAGGTTGGGATGAACCGCAGCGGGCGGGACTTTTGGGCCTGCACGGCGGGGGCGGCGAGGGTGGTGCCGAGGGCGGCGGCACCGGTGCCGAGAAAATGGCGGCGTTTCATGCGGGTCGTTTCTCCTGGGCCGGCTCGTGGATGGCGGGCGTTGGAGGTAAGGCTGTCATGCTATCGAGGGAGCGGGCAACTGGATATTTGCGGCGGGGCGATTGGGTCATCTGGCCTGCGGGGTGATGCGGTTCATAGCCAGAGCGCGGTTTAGGGGCGACACCGGTTTTTACGTGGCAGTGGCCCTCGTTTCGATTTCACATGAAGCGTGCGCTTGCAGTATCGTGTGTGGACGCGGGTGTGGGGAGAGGCTGGTGCATGTCGGAAACGATGAGCGATTTTTGGTGCGGTTTCCGAATGGGCCAGGATGGCGATAGACGATGCGTGTGCCGTCGTGGCCCGGCTCATCGGGCAGGACAACACGGAAGGACTGGTCATATCGCTGGAGGATTGCGTGGCCGCGGTGCGGCGGGACGAGGAGGCGGATGCATCCTCGTCGGACCCGCCTGCTGGGCCGGTATTGTGATGGCAGGCGGCGGACAGGACGATGAATGCTTCGATTGTGCCATCTGGCGGCAGCATGGAGTGAGGAGCTGGCGGGTTTGACGGTGCGGCATCTGTTGCATGTGTACCCGACATTCGCCGTCGGGGGCGCGCAGCTGCGGTTGTGCGCGATCCTCAATCATTTCGGGGCGCGGTGGCGGCACAGCATCGTTGCGTTGAATGGTGATGTGGCGTGCCGGGAGCGGCTGGCCGGGGATGTACCGGCGGTGTTTCCGGCAGTCGGGTTGCCGAAGGGGGCGACGTTGCCGAATGTGCGGCGGATCCGGGCGCTGCTGGGCGTGATGCGGCCGGACATGGTGATCACCAGCAATTGGGGCAGCATCGAGTGGGCGATAGCCAACCGCGGGTTGGGCATCGGGCATCTGCATGTCGAGGACGGGTTCGGGCCGGAGGAGCAAGATCGGCAGTTGCCGCGCCGGATGTGGACGCGGCGGCTGGCATTGGCGGGGCGCAGTGTGGTGGTGCCGTCGCGCACGTTGGAGCGGATCGCGCTGGGGGTATGGCGGCTGGCGCGGCGGCGGGTTTTGTATGTGCCGAACGGGATTGATCTGGGGCGGTTCGGCCGCGGGCATGGGGGGGGTGGGCTGGTGATCGGGACCGTGGCGACGTTGCGGGCAGAAAAGAATTTGGGGCGGTTGTTGCGGGCGTTCGCGATGATCGATGGGGGGACGGGGATGGGGGTGGGGATGGGGCCGCGGCTGGTGATTGTGGGGGATGGGCCGGAGCGGGCTGGGTTGGAGGCAGTGGCGCGAGAACTGGGGGTGGCAGAGCGGGTGATGTTCGCGGGGCACCAGACGGATCCGAGCGGATTCTATGCCGGGTTCGATGTGTTTGCGCTGTCGTCGGATACGGAGCAGATGCCGCTGAGTGTGCTGGAGGCAATGGCGGCGGGGCTGCCGGTGGTGGCGACGGATGTGGGGGATGTGCGGACGATGGTGGCGCTGGGCAATACGCGGTGGTTGTGCGCGCGGGAGGATGGGGCATTGGCGCGGGCGTTGGGCGATGCGTTGGGCGATGCGGCGGGGCGGAGGGCGGTCGGCACGGCAAACCAGCAGAAGAGCGTGCGCGAGTATGCGCAGGAAGCCATGTTCGCGGCGTATGGAGCGTTGTTTGATGGGGTACCTGGGTTAACGAGCTGATCCGGCAAGGAGCGAGAGAGCGAAGTCGGCGAGGTTGGTGCCGGTGAAGCGGTGACCCGGAATGCCGGCAGCTTCGGCGGCCTCGATGTCGGTGATCTGGTCACCGATCATGAGACAGCGGCCGGGGTCGAGCGACCAGGCGCGGATGAGATCATTCAGCATGCCGGGGGCCGGTTTGCGGCAGGCGCTGTCGCGGCGGTAGGCGGAGAGGGGGGCTTCGGGGTGGTAGGGGCAATAGCGGGCGTCATCGATGGTGCCGCCGGCAGCCAGGCAGGCGGACTGGATCCAGGCAAGCAGAGCGTCAACGTCAGCTTCGCTGTAGAAGCCGCGGGCGATGCCGGATTGGTTGGTAACGATGAAGACGTGCCAGCCATTGTCGGTGGCGTGACGGATGGTTTCGCGGGCACCGTCGATCCAGTCAAAGCGGTCAGGGCTGCCGACGTAGCCGTGGTCGTGATTCAGCACGCCGTCCCGATCGAGGAACAGCGCAGGGCGAAGAAGGGGGGCTGGATCGTTGCTGATCAAACGCGTTCGTGGGGCGATGACATCGAGGCGTTGAGGGAGGAATGGCGATTCGAGGATTGTCCGATCAAGAACGGCGATGGCGATGTCATCGAGGATTGCAGGGGGGCCTGCGCTGTGGGGGATGATGCGGCAAGGAGTCTCGTCATGTGTGGCAGCAGCGAGGAGGGGGGCAATTGTGTCAGCGACAATGGTGGTGCCGCTGCTGAACAGGACGCGACGGTCGAGTTCAGCGAGGGAGGCGGGGCAGCGTATGGCAAGGGGGCGCGGCAGGGTGGGTCCGATAGCCTCGATTTGCAGGCGCAGACTGTCGGGTACCGGACCGGAAATCAGAATTTCGTCGATGCCATAGCGCGAGACTTCGCGCGCCAGCCACCACAGGAAGGGGCGGCCGGCGGTGGGGCGCAGAAGGTCAGGCTTCAGCGTCACGACGCATTGTCGGAGGCGGGGGGGGCGGTTCATGGGAGTGGACGGGCTCAGCTTATCCAGTGAAGAGATAAAGGACCATGCTGCCGGCTTTCCAGAGCAGAGCCCAGAGGATGATCGACAGACCGAAAATCAAAGGCACCGCCTGGCGGAAGGGGAGCAGACGATCCTGCGGATCGCTGGACCTGACGATACGCTCATGCGGAAAGGAGGAGGGGGAGAAATGCAGTGCACTCATGATTTTCCACTCTGAGGGAGGAATAAACCGCAGAGTCTGACAAATTCAGAGTCCGGCAAAATCAGAGTCCGGCAAAATCAGAGGAAGGCAAAATCAGAGGAAGGCAAAATGAGTAAGATTTCGTACCCGTGATAGGGACATATTTCACCACATACGGCGAAGCCAGGCCTCGATCGAGGCTGGCCGCCAGACCGGGCCGAGTTCGAGCCAGGACAAGCTGTTTTGAGAATTGGTGAAGCTGGTTTTGTAGCGGGCTTCGCCGGCAAGGAAATCATACCCGTTCATGCCCTCGGCCATGTGAGCCTCGATGGCAAGATGATGGCAGGTCAGGCCGGGCTTACGACGAGGATCAGCGTGAGGGTAGGCGAAGCCGCTCTGATAGGCCAGGACCCAGCCGCGCCACAGGAAATTGTATAGGTAGCCGATGGTTTGGCCGCCGGCGCTGAAATGCAGGAGTTCCGCCTCCCTTCGAGGAATGGCGCGGGCGATGAGTGCGCGGTGGAAACGATAAAACTCCGGGACAGCGAAAGCGCCTTGCCGGTTACGTCGTCGCCAGGACTCTTGGTGCAGGAGAACGAGGCCGTCGAGGCATGCAAGAGCCTCGGGCACATCCGCGGCGCGGCGCATGACGATGGGGCCATTGGTCTGGTAGCGCCGCAGGGAGCGGCGAATCTGCTGGCGGGTGTTGGCGCTAAGGCTGGCGGCGTGATCACTGGCGGTGGCGCGCAGGCGGTTGAAGTCAACACACGGTGAGGGGCGGTCCGGGTGCAATTCGAGCGTCCCTGGGATCATGCGCGCGGCGGTAGCGATGCCACCGCGCACGCCGCTCAGCACCAGGCGGCGGCCAAGGCGGCCGAGGCCGGTTTTTAACAGGCCACGGATCACATCCGGGGCGGCGGTGGCGGCGACAAGGGGACCGTTATGTTCAACGAACAAAGAATCCCATGCGGGCAGGCCGCTTTCGCCAAGCCAGAGCGTGTCACCACTCCAGCCCGCGATACGGTTGCAGAGGGCGAGGGCCATCGTTTCGCCACCGAGGGTGGCTTCGATCAGTATGGGATCGGGGAAGCGGGCGGCAACCTCGCAGCCGACCCAGGTCCAACTCTGGAAAAATGACGCATCTGCCTCGGCTTCGAGCGCACGCCAGCGCTCGCCGAGTTTTTCGAAATCGCCTGGCACGGACAACGTGAACTGCGGCATCCGCGCAACAAAGGCGGACACTGGGCTGCATGTCAAACGATGCTCTTGGGTGGCTTCCCCTGTGGTGCCGCATAGGGCAGCTTGCCAAGATAATACCGGATCGGAACATCATGTCCCTGGGCTCTCTGCCGACCGCCTTGCTGTTGCCTCCGGTGAACCTGGTGCCGCTTGCTCTGGCAGGAATGGTGCTGGCACGCTTTCGGCCACGCCTCGGGCAGGCGGTGAGTGTGGGCGCGCTGCTGGGTCTCCTGCTCCTCAGTCTTCCGGTCGTCAGTGCGCTGCTCCTGCAGTCGCTGCAGGCGCATATCCCGCGCGGGATGGCGGACGCGATGCGCCAACGTGGCGACATGACGGATCAGGAGAGCATCAGGCGGTTGCCGGGGGCGATCGTGGTTTTGAGCGCAGATGCGGCGTATGGCGGCGGGGGGGGCATTCTGCCGCAGCTCGGGCTTGGGATGATGACGCTGGAACGGCTGCAGGCGGGGACGATATTGGCGCGCCGGGTTTCGCTGCCGGTGCTGCTGGCGGGCGGGCCGGCGGGGCCAGGGCAGCCGCCGCTGGCCGTGTTGATGGCCGAGGCGATGCAGCAGAATTTCAGCGTGACCGCATCATGGATCGAGACCCAATCGAGCGATACCTGGGAAAATGCCGAATTCAGCGCTGGGATGCTGAAGGCCTCAGGGATCGGCAGTGTCTACCTGGTGACCAATGCCTGGCACATGCCGCGCAGCCTGATCGCGTTCCGGCATTTCGGGATCGAGGCGATCCCGGTTCCCTCGCGTTTCAGCGCCGCGCCCAGGCTTGACGCCGAGGCCTTCACGCCCCGGGTGTCGGCGTGGCTGAACAGCTATTTCGCGATCCATGAATGGGTTGGGGTGGCGTGGTATTGGTATCGTGGTCGGTTCTGACATCGTCGAGGCCGAGACCTTCGACGAGGCTGCCGCCCTCGCGGATGGGCCGTTGGCAGCAGGGGCGGGGCGGAGTTTTTTTCTAGCGCCGTGGTGGTGGCGGACGATGGAGGCGGGCGGGCTTGCGGCCGGCGCTCGGGTGCGATTTTTGGCCTATCGTGAGGCCGGTACGGCCGTTTGTCTGTTGGCGTTGGGTGAGGCAGGGGGACGTATCGAAGGACTGACAGGACCTTATACATGCCTCTATCAGCCCTTGTTTGCTGGGACGCTCGATGCTGCCGCGATCAGACGGGCGGCGGCGGCGCTGGGCGGATGGTTGAGGCGGTATGCAGTGATCCGCTTCGATGCGCTGGATGCTGAGGCAGCGTGGCTTGACCCGTTCCTGGCGGGGATGCAGCACGGAGGGCTGCGGGCGTTGCGGTTCGATCACTTCGGCAACTGGCACGAGCCGGTCGCAGGACGGGACTGGGAAGGGTATTTGAGGGGGCGGTCGGGGTCATTGCGCGAGATGATACGACGCAAGACACGGCGCAATGCGGGGGTCAATTTGCGGATTGTGACGGGCGGGGACGCGCTGGAGGGAGCGATCACCGGGTATGAGGACGTCTATGCGCGGAGTTGGAAGGTGCCGGAGCCGTTCCCACTGTTCAACGGGCGGATGATGCGCGAGGCGGCGGGGGCAGGGGCGTTACGGCTGGGGCTGTTGGAAAGCGGCGGGGAGTTGATCGCGGCGCAGATCTGGATCGTGGCCAACAGCAGCGCCCTGCTGGTGAAACTCGCGCATGACGAGGCGTTCAAGCCATTGTCGCCGGGGACGGTGCTGACGGCACGGATGATCCGCCATCTGATCGACGAGGAACAGGTGCGCGAGTTGGATTTCGGGAGGGGGGATGATCCATACAAGGCGTTGTGGACGACGGCGCGGCGGCAGCGGATTGGGGTGGTGTTGGCAAATCCGTGGCAGCCGGCGGGGGCGATGGCGATGATGCGCCACGTGGCGGGGCGGTTGCGCCGGAGGTTGGGGCAGTGAGGGGGATCGAGGTGCGTGATGTCGAGGCAGCGATGGTGCCGGCGCTGATGGCAGCCTGATGATTTTTGGCGGAATCACCAAAAATCATCAGGCGATCGAACAAAGAGTTAGAGCGGCAGGGCGACCAGTTCGGAGTAGAGGAAGGTAACCTGCTCGTGCGGCAAGTCAGGGCCGCAATAGAGGCGTGGAGTCGGGTTGGGGCGTTGGATGCCGATGGTTGTGTTGTCGGGCAGCAGATGTTCGGGGATACGCATGCCGCAGACGCCGTGGCGCAGCAGAAGATGCCCGCCGATGGCGCGCTGCCAGCGCAGGAACAGGGCGAGGTTGCTGAAGCCGAAGACGCGGGCGCTGGGCAGGCCCTTGATCACCGAGGGGCGCCAGATCACGACGCACCAGTCATCCCCGCGCCCGACCGCGAAACTGTGCAGCCCGGGCAGGCCAACATGGTCGCGCCAGAGCCGGCCTGCCTCGCCAACCATTTCGCCGGGCGATGTCATCACGCCGAGGCCCATGGCGAAGGCGGGGAGCGGGAGGTTGAACACCACGCGCTCGTTCGAGGGCAGGTCACGGAAGCGGAAGAGGCGCAGCATTTTGGCAACGGCCGGCGTCGGGGTGAAATTGGTGAAGCGGAACTGCTTTTGCGACAGGCAAGCGGATAGCAGGTCCATCGAGCGGGCCCGGTGGGCGTGTTCAACGACCAGGCTCGTGAGATTGCAGAAATCAACGGGTTCGCCGTTGATCGTTTGGCGCGAATAGATGGCGCCAAGCGTGCCGACGAGTTCGCCGTCCGCGAGCAGTTGAAAGCCATGGTTGGGTGGGTTGGCCAGCCAGTCATGCCGAAGGGCGCCGATCCAGGCCGGGACCGAAATGTCGGCGTTGAGATTGGCGTGCCAGTAGGCGGCAATGCGGGGAAGGTCAGCCGCGGTGATGGGCTGGACCGACAGGGCCGGTTTGCGGCGGGGCGCAACGGCGGCGGGCGCGCGCGGGGCAGCGGCGCTCATTTCGGCCCGCAGGTGGAGCGGGTCGATCGGGGTGGCGTTGAATTCAGTGATGAACCAGGCGAGGAAGCGGTCAAGCGTGGCGAGGAAGGCAGCCTGGTCGGCTTCGGTGCGGACATAGGGCGTATGGCCAGGGGCGACGGAGGGGGAGTGCAGGCAGAGCATGAAGTCCCGCTGGCCGGCAGCGGCGTTGAAGCGGACGAGGCGGCGCATCTCCTCGAAGGTGAAACCCTCCGGAGTCAATCCGATGCGTTCGAGCATACCGAGGCGAGACAGGATGCCGGGAATGCGCAGGCGCCGGGCACCGGACGACAGAGCGGCGGCGGCGAGGCGCTCCAGGCCGGGCCGGGCCAGCCACCCGATCCGGCCGCCGCTGTTGGGGATGCTGAGGACGCTGCCGTTCGAACCCTCCCAGCGCGCGGCGTTGTCCCGGCGCGAGAAATCCGGGCCATGCTGGGCGGAGTAGTCGAACGGCGGACGCGGGCTGATGTCGATCTCGTAGCCCAGCGCTTCCAGCGTGGCGAAGCTATGCGGACCGATACCGTAGCGGCCGGCCTTGTAGATGGCCGGGCGGGTGCCGAAGGCAGCCTCGATCTGGTCGGTGAGTGTGCTGATCTTGGCAGCTTCGAGCGCCTGCGGGAGATTGCCGGGGAACGAGTTTTCCGGCCGGACTTCCTCGGTGAATGGCGCAGTGACCCAGGGGTGGAGATGCGTACCGATCAGGGCGCGGCCAGACCCCAGGATGGGGCGCAGGGCACCGATCGAGATCGGATCGGTCGCGATCGGGGTGGTGACGGCATAGACGGGACGGACGCCGTGACGGTCGAAGACCGCTTGCAGGTCCCCGATCCTGAGCATGTGGCCGACGCCGGTGGCGCTGCGGTCAAACGGCGCGGACCAGTCAAACTCCTCCTCCGTGTCGACAACGGCCATGATCCGCGGCGGGAGAAAGCGGGAAACGGCGACCACTCCCTAGGATTGCGTCGCTTGCCTTGATGCGATGAAGGCGGCGATGGCCGAGAGGGTGCCGAGATTATCGATCGTCATGTCTTGGGCCTCCAGGGCAAGGTCATAGGCGTTGTCGATGAGCATCACGAATTCAATCACACCGGCGCTGTCGAGAATGCCGGTGTCTGGGATGACGTCCTGTTCGGTGATGCTGCTGGCATCGGTGCCGAAATCATCTGCGAGTTGCTGGAGCAACCGTCGCAGCCTTGTCATGATGGCGTTTCGATCGTCAGTCATGCTGCGTCCCTCGCGCGTTGTTCAATAGCTACCGGGTTGTGTTAGCGTCTTCAACAGCCGAACAGCATCGAAACCGGACAGCAGGCGGTGATCGTAGGTCATGCCGAGGATGGCACTTTCCCCGTCGGGAGCGGATGCGGAGTGCGCGATCATGACGCCGGTGTTGGGGGCGAGAACCGGCTGGTGCCGGCGGACGCCCCATCGGGCCATGCTGGTGAAACCGATGGTGGCGCCGCGCATTTCGGCGGAGGTCAAGTTGTGGCCCATGGCGCGGCGTTGCAGGTAGAACAGTTTATGGACGAAATCGGAGGCAGCCAAGGTGTCGGCGGCATTGACGACGCAGAAATAAAGCACCTCACCGGCCTGCACGGTGAAGCCGAGATTGGCCTGCTTGTAGCGGACGAGCTGGGCGGTTTCGCCTTCGAGGACGGTAGCGTTGGCGCCGGCGTTGTGAGCGAATTGGGCGAGGCGATGGGCCATCAGGGAGAGCAACGGGCTGAACAGCAGGCGGCGCTCGCGCATGAAGGCGGCGGCGGCGGCTTCCCAGGGCCGCGGGTCGTATTCGAGTTCGAGGTAGGCCGCGGCGGCGTGATCGCGCTGCCAGGTGACGGTGGCGAGCATGCCGCGAGCAGTCGAGGACAGCGGGCTCGTTTCGGCTGGGGCAGGCAGCTCGATGGAGGACCGCCGAGGAGTGGGGGCGGATGATGCGGCCGGGGGATGGAGGGCGAGGTAGGCCTCGACATCGGCTGCCGTCAGACGAGCGGCGGTGCGGGGGACGGCGCCGGCGGACAGGGCGTGGCGGCGGAGGAGCAGGCGGGCCTTCGCGGTCATGCCGCTGTCGGCCACCATGGTGACGGGGCCTGCACTGGCTTGCGGGGGAGCCTCGTCGGGCGTGGCGCCAAGCCACAGGGCGACGGCGCCGACGGCGATGTCCTGCCCCTGTTCGCAGGCAACGGCGAGGACATAGCCGTCGGACTCGGCCTCCACATCGACGGTGGCTTTTTCGGTTTCGAGCTCCATCAGCAGGTCTCCGGCGGCGACGGCATCACCAACCTGGACGCAGATGCGGGCGACTTTCACCACGTCGTCGTTGTTGTTTACCCTTGGGGCGTGAACGGGCTGTGCCATATCGAATGCGATGCGTCGGATCAGGCCGCAATCGCATCAAGCACGGCGGCGACGACGCTGTCAGCGCCAGGCAGCACCGCTGATTCGAGCGAACGGGCGGAAGGAATGGGGACCGGTGGGGCGCCGACGCGGCGGATGGTGCCGCGGTAGCCGGATTCGGCGAGACAGGCGATCAGCTCGGCGCCGACGCCATAGCCGCTATGGGTTTCCTCGGCAATGACAATGGCGTCATAGCCAAAGAGTGCCTCGATCAGCGCATGGCGCGGCAGGGGGGCAAGGAGGGCAAGGACGAGGATGTCGAGGTCGAGTTCCTCCTCCTGAGCCAGGCGCTCGCCGGCGGCTTCGACGAAGGGGACCATGCCGCCATAGGTGACGATGGCGGCGTCGGGAGTGGCGCTCCGTCGGCATAGGGTGGGGAAAGCTGCGCCGCCGGCATCCTTGGCGTGGGCGGGCAGCGGGCGATAGCGGCCCGGGTCTTCGGTGGCACCGTAGACAAGCTTGTGTTCGAGGAACAGCGTCGGATAGGGCCAGTGCTGCACGGCATTGCGCAGAAGGGCGGCGTTATCATGACGCTGGCTGCCGTAGAGCACGGTCAGCCCAGGGATGGCGGCGAAGATATTCTCCGGGCTTTGGCTATGAGTGGGCCCGTAGCCGCGGCGGCCACCGGCCGGCGTGCGGATCACCATGGGGACGGACAGTTCGGGAAAGACTCCGGCAAATTTGACGGCGTGGTTGTAGATCTGGTCCGCGCAAAGGGTCAGGAAATCAGCGAACATGATTTCAACGATCGGGCGGTAGCCGGCGAGCGCAAGGCCGATGGCGGCGCCGGTGAGAGCGGCTTCGCTGATGGGCGTGGAGACCACGCGCCCGGCGTAGCGTTGCGACAACCCAGCAGTGACTTTGAAGGCGCCGCCGTAGGGATCATGCAGGTCCTCCCCCATCACGATGGTGCGCGGGTCATCATTCAGGAGTTCGCCGATGGCGGCGTTGAGTGCGGTGCGGACGCTGCGGGCGGTGGTGGCGGGGGGGGCGGGGGGGGCGGGGGCGATGTCAGAAAGGCACGTGGGGGGGGGGAACATCGAGGGGCGGAACGCGCGGTCCGTCGCTTCGGACGAGGCTGCAGCAGTCGCGGCAACCTGGGCTATCAGATCGGCGACGGAGGTGTCGATGGCAGCGCGCCGTTCAGAATCGAGACTGTCACCGAGGCGGGCGACCGGATCCCGGGCGCGGATGGTGGCGATTTCGGACTCTGTCCGCAGGTCATCGCCTTTGCTGTGCGGGCCGAGGCGGAAGGTGTCGATCACCAGAAAGCCAGGCCGCCTTGTGGCGCGGACTTCATCCACCGCTTCGGCCGCGATTCGCCAGAGCGCGGGATCGGCATCCGACACGCGGCGCGTGGTGAGGCCGAAGGCGGCGCCGCGCGCGAGCATGTCGCCGCCGATCGTGCCTGCGGTTTCGGTGGTTTGCGCGATGCCGTTGTGCTCGACAACGAACAGCACCGGGGCGGGCCATACCGAGGCGAGGTTCATGCTCTCATAAAGCAGGCCCTCGCCGAGCGTGCCGTCCCCGATCATGACAGCCACGATTCCTTCCGAGCCGTCCATCTCCCGCGCGCGGGCGAGCCCGACGGCAATGCCGGTCATGCCGGCCTGCACGCCATTGCTGTGGAAATGGCGGAAAGCCATGTGCTGGCTGCCGCCGCGCCCCCCGCAGACCCCCGCTTCGCGACCCATCACCTCAGCGACCAGACCGACGAAATCGCCCGCATAGGTCAGGAAATGGCCGTGATTGCGGTGATTCGAAAGCACCGCGTCATCGGCATGCCGCAGCGCCCGCACCACCGCCATTTGGCAGAATTCCTGGCCAAGACAGGTATGGGTGGTCCCGGAGAGTTGTCCCTTGGAGAACAGATCAAGCAGAAGCGTTTCGGTGCCGCGGATAGCTTGGGCATAGGCATACAAGGCGGCCGGGTCAGCCGGAATGATCGGTCTGCCGTCAGAGCCGCGGGCGATCCCTGGCACCCCGATAGGGTCTGACACCGTCACCGGTGATTGCATGTTCATATCGTGCGTCTGCTCCACGCTGCGTCTGAGTGTATCCACCGGTTGACCTTTATTTTCCGTCAACGATCAAGGCCGGTTGATGGCGATCCGCCGGGCCGACGGATACGAGCCGGATGGACCGGAGACATCGCCCCGCTTTTGTTTCGACCGAACAGGAACAGTTTGAAGGCTGCACGCAACAGCCACGGATGCTGTCGCGCAGGGCATTCACCACGCACGCCACGCCAGCCATCCCACAGGCCGGCAAGGATGGCATCAATGCCGGCCTGATAGCCTCCCATGCGGTTGATCTGATATCTCTGACGCAGAATATGCCACCATATAGATTTTAACAGGCACAAACCACGAGTGTACTTGACCCAAAAAAGAATTTCATTTCTTGCAACGTAGTAATAAACATGCGGCTTAATAGATTGCGGATTGTCTTTCGTGGGTTTTTTTTTGTGATAAATAAACGCATCCAAGGCTAAATAATTCCTAAATCCAGCATATATGCTTCGAACCGAATAGTCCGAATCTTCGAAATATGCGAAAAACCTCTCGTCTAAACCGCCGATTTTTTCCCAAAGCGCACGCCGAACCAGCAAAGCCGCGCCGTAGAGCAGAACCCGTTGCGGGCGTTCAGCAAGCCAGCTGCGGGCCAGGGAGATGGCATCGGTCTGCTCCGTTAACGGCGCCGCGAAATCGAAATGACCGCAGATAGTGTGGATATCGGGAGCATCGGTCCATTCGCGCTGGACCGGACTGACCAAGCCGATATCCGGCTCAGTTTCGGCCGTTTCGACCAGTTTGGCGAGGGTATCCGGCGCAGCCAGAGCGTCGTTGTTCAGCAGCCAGACGTAATCCGCCCCGGCTGCGAACGCGTGCGCCATGCCGATGTTGTTGCCGCCGGTGTAACCAGTATTGGTGCTCAGCGCGATGACTTCGACGTTCGGTGCGCGATCGCGAAGCGCGGCGACCGAGTCGCCCGTTGAGCCGTTGTCTACAACCAGGATTTGATAGTTCAGATAGGAATGCCCAAGCACCGAATCGATGCAACGGGCCGTTTCCTCGAGAGTGTTCCAATTTAGTACAATGACATAAACGGATGGCTGTGGCACAGAAGGCAGGCTCCATAGGGTTCATTTCATTAACATGAGTGTCATCGCGGTGATAGCGCTGTTTTGGTTCGGAGCCGTGCCATAACAGCGGCAGCCCCCTCCCCTCCCGGCTTTCGTCGATCGCTGGCGCTGGTTTTCGTGAACCGCTACGCCGTCATGGCCATTAGCGTCGTTGCGACCTTGACGCTGGCGCGGCTGGTGTCGCCCGCCGAGACCGGGCTTTTTTCGGTGACCGCGTCAGTCATTTTTATGGCGCAGGCGGTTCGCGAGGTCGGCATTGTCGAGTTTCTGATGCAGGACCGGGACCTCACTTCGGAAAAAATCCGGACTGCGTTCGGCATCACGATCGTCATGAGTTGGAGCCTGGGGGGGGCAATCTTTCTCTCTCGCGGCTGGATAGCTGATGGCTACGGCACGCCGGAACTTGGATACATGATCGGATTGGCATCGATTTCCTTCCTGGTCGCTCCGATCAGCAGTACCACCATGGCGTTGCTCAACCGCAACATGGAGTTCGGCAAATTGCTGCGCATTTCGATCAGCGCCAATTTGGTCAATGCGGTGGTTTCGATCGCGCTGACGTCCATGGGTTTCGGAGCGACGGGGCTCACGATCGGCCTGGTGGCGATGGGGGTGACGTCGGCGGCCGTGGCAAGTCTGGCGCTGCACTCGTGGGATCATTTCATTCCTTCGCTCAGCGCCTGGCGACAGATCCTCGGGTTTGGCGCCTATGTGAGCGTCACCAACATCATCAACGAGATCGCCGTGCGGGCACCCAATCTTATTATCGGACGCGGCCTGGGCTACGCATCGGTTGGCATCTACAATCGAGCCAGCGGCACGGTTGGCCTGTTCGGCGATTTGGTGGGATCGGCGATCCAGGCTGTAACGTTCCCGACCTTCGCCAGGATGCACCGGGCAGGCGAGGATTTGCGCAGGCCTTATCTCAAGATTGTCGCGCTGATGACCGGCGTCGCGTTCCCGGCACTCACGCTGGTGTCGGTGACGGCGGAACCGGTTATTGAGGCATTGCTCGGACATCAATGGTCAGCCACGGTGCCCTTGATACCGTATCTCGCCGCAGCGACGATGATCGAGGGCTTTGCGCCGATGAGCGCGCTGGTCTTCACGGTGCTTGGTCAGGTATCGCAGCGCCTGCGGATGACGCTGCTGATACGCGGCGCGCAAATTGCCAGCATCCTGTTTTTTGTCCATTTCGATCTTGCATGGATCGTCATTGCCCAAATCGGGTGCGCCGTGTTGGGCCTGCTGCTCAACGTCCTCGCGCTTCGGCGATTTCTCCAGATCCGGATACAGGACTTGTTCATGGCATCAGCGCGCAGCGTGCTGCTCGCGATGGTCACGGTCGCGCCGGTATTCGCAATGCAGGCGTGGTGGTCCGGCGCCAATGATTCGGTGTTTGTGACGCTCGCACTCACATATTCGGCGGCGGGCGCAGCGTGGCTGATCGGCGTCGCCGCGCTGCGGCACCCATTTGCCCGGGAGATCAGCACGATCCTGCACCCGCTGAGGGCGAAGGCGATGCGGCTGACCGGACGCAAATAGGCCGGCTCACCCCCTGAGCCGGCGCGCCTCTTCGAGGATTTCGAAAAAACGGGCCCGCAACGGGCCGAATGCAACGTCGCTTTGTTGGGCCCGGCACAGAGCCCTGGCGGCATAGTCAGCGTGGCACACCGGATCATCCCATAGCCGGCCGACCGCCCCAGCCCAGAGCGACGGGTCGTCCTCGATGTGCAGGAGCATGCCGCCGCTCCCGACCGACTCCGGCAGGCCGCCGCGATCACTGGCCACGACGGGGATGCCGTTGAGTTGTGCCTCCGTCACCACGCGGCCCCATGTTTCATCCCAGGCGCTGGGAACCAGCATGAGCCGAGCCATGCCATAGAGGCGCTTGGGATCGCGTTGAGCCGGAATGATTTCGATGTTCGGCAGCGCGTTGGCCATTTCGATGATGGCCGCATCTTCGGGGGATGGACGCAAACCCTCCCATGTCCGCACCATCGTGAACGGAATATCGGGGCGCAAGCGCGCGATCGCCACCGTGATCGCCGCACCCTTGCGCTGGTTGAGCCCGACATGGAGCACGCGCGAGCGGGGCCCGGACGCACGATAGCGGTCGGGGCGAACAATGGGATGCAGCACGTCGAACGTTGCAGCCAGCGCCGCGCCCTGGAAGCGCGCGTTGAACCGCGAATTGGCCAGCAGCACGCAGCGCCGGGTCCAATCTCCGCCGATCGTGTCGGCATAGGGTGAATGTGCGCTATGGCTGTAGAGGACCACGCCGCAGCCACGGTCAAGCGCGATTGCCACCATGTCGAGGCGCCAGGACTGCACGACGACGACCTCGGGTCCGTAGCGGTCGATTACATCGGCCAGCACGTCAGCGGAATGCCAGCTCCGCAGCACGGGATAGCCAAGCCCGCCATCTTCCGCCCATCGGCTGCCGAGGCCCAACTTCAGTTTTAAACGAGCCCTGAACCCGACCCAGCCACGCCCGATCAAACTCGCCAGCACCATCGGTTGGTGGCCAGCATCGCGCAAGGCGAGGCTGAGTTCATGGGTGTTGATCTCGGTCCCACCGGTATTTTCAGGAATATGGGGGTAATCGGAGGCGAACAGAACGCGCACCGGCAGACCTATCGCCCCAGCAGGCGCTTGAGCCAGCCAGGCAGCAGCATCGAGATCGACCGGCGCAGCCGGTTGAACACCGTGCGATCAAGGGGCTGAAAATCACGCCACGGGGTCAATCGCAGGGCGTGCCAATAGGCATCACGCCGCGGGTGCCGGCAGAAGTAGCTCCAGGGTTTCGAGGCTCCGTTGAAATGCAGGATGCGGGCTTGCCGGCGCACGCGCTCGACCTCAGCGGCCGTGAGCCGGAGGTCGTGATAGGGAAAATAGAACGGGGTGATGACGTTCCAGATAGGGTCGAGCGGCATACGGTCATGATGCAGCACGGCGTTGAGTGCATCCTGGTCGGGATCGATCAGCCGGGCGTGATTGGCCTGGATGAACGCCATCAACCGGTCGAACGCATTGGTTTTGCGCCATCGGGCAAGGTCGATCAGCAGCACGCCGGAGTTGAAATACCCTGCGGTTTCAGGGATGGCGAACATCGGACAACGGGTGGAGCCGGGGATCGACACGGCGCCGAGGGTGTGATCTCGCAATGGCATCTCCCACAAGGGATCAAGGCTCTCAACGATAACCATGTCGCTGTCGAGATAAAGTACCCGATCGACATCGTCCCCAAAGAAGTCCGACACCCAAAGCCGGGTGAAGATGTCGACGGTATAGTGTGCCCGGGTCGGCAGTACGAGGCTTGCGTCCGGAACAAAACGCCGGAAGGCCACTTGCATGTGCGTGTAGCGCCCCAAAGCATCCCGCGCGATGCGATCGTGCTCGGCCGGATCGCCGTCCTGCATCACGACAACCACATTGTATCCGAAATGGGAATGCTGTTCGGCGATCGAAGTCAGAACAACGAAGAGGTGCTGCAGATAGGATGCGTTGCAGCAGAGCAGCAGGTGGATCAGCGGCCGCGAAGACACGTCTTCATCCACCGGAACCGGACCCGGCGCGGCTGAGCCGGCTCACCTCATGGTTCAATGTGTATTGGACTTGCAGGAAATTCGTGATCAGCGCCTTGATCTTCCGCTCCTCGTCCAGACGGATGGCGGAGCGATCGACCTGCACTCCGACCGAGAGCAGGATGCTGCGCGAGCCACCTCCAAGGATGCTCTGGCGGGCCAGCAGGACCCGCCCACCGAGTCCGCCAGGCGCCGGATTTCCGCCCGTCCACAGGGCAGTCGCGGTCATGTACGAACCGCTCGGCGTGCCATTGGCGATAAGGTATGACCAGCCCGGACCGACAGCGATACGCCCGCCGGTCGTCTCTTCGGCACGGCTCTCGTTGGTCAACCGGGAGCGCGCATGGCCGATCGCCGACCAGGTGCTCCGCGCGGAAAAAACCTGCGCCGAGACGAGCAGCACGCCCTGCGGACAGGTGAAGCGCACCTGTTCGCTGCCGGCCACCAGTCCCGGCTCCGCAACGCCCTCCCGGCATCCGATCGGGGTGATCCATGTGAAATGCTCAGGAACCGTCGCGGCAAGACCTGCTCGATCGATGAGGCAGGCAACCAGCGGTCCGATCCCTGAGATCACAACGACGAGCAAAGCCACCGGCAGCAATCGACCCGCCGCAGGGACCGGCACGGCACTTGGCACTGCGACGCGCCCGACCCCATCCTGGCGAAACGGCAGCCCGACCGCGATCAGCAACAGGGTCACCGCCGAGAAGAAGACCCAGCCATAGATGATGTGGTCAGCCGCCGCCGCCTCGGCGCTGCCCAGCACATATCCGAGCACAATGATCCCCAAGGCCCGAAACCAGTTGGCGATGATGGGCACGACGATCGAGGCCAGGATAAAAAAAGCGCGCCGCCACAGGCTGCGATACATCAGGCAGGCATACAGGACCCCAAATGCAATCGAGGCAATCAGGAAGCGCAGACCGGCGCAGGCTTCCGCGATAAAGAACCGGCCGCCCGGCACGTCAATCAGATAGCCGTCGGTCTCGTGCGGAATATCGAGCACATTCAGCCCAAATTCAGTGAAGACCGCCGTCCAATACTGCAGCAACGGGGTGATGAAGGCCCCGAACGGGACCAGGAAATACAGATACAGCAACGGCGCCGCCAACGCGGCCGCCATCCGCCAGCCCAGCACCGAAAGAAACAGCACCTCGACCAAGCTGATCGCCATCAGTTGCCGCCCCTCCATAATCCCGAGCCGCTCCGCCACAAACCAGGCGATACCGATAGGGAGCGCCGCGAGCCCGGCCCATCGCAGCGGAACCACCGGCTCGGCCAGGATCCCGGCGCGCCGCTCCCAGGCCAGATAGAGCACGATCGGCAGGACAAAGAGGCAATGACTGTAAGCGGTGCTGTCCATCCACACCCGGTAAGCCGCCGCCACCTCGGTAGAGAACGCATAGCCCAGGACCGCAAGCCCAGCTGCCAGCACGAGCAAGGGGCCGTGCAGGGTGCGCAACAGGTCCTGTAATCCGGGCGGTGGTGTTTCGACGGTTGTGTTCATGTCGGCGTCACCCCAGCCCGCGCACGATCGGCGGGCCAATCAGGTTGGCAAGCGACAGCGGCAGCCGCTTCCAGGCCGCAATAAAGAGGCGATATTTCGGGTTCAACGGGTTGATGTCCGGAATCGCCGCGCCGGGCGCCAACCGGAATCGGTAATGCAGTGGAACCGGGACAAAACCCCAGTTCTTTTTGAACGAAAAGGCGCCCGTCCCGAGCTTGCTGCGCCCGAAGTCGAACAAGGTATAGCCCCGCGCCGCCGCGCGGCGCATGACCTCCCAATACATGAAGTCATTGCCATAGCGCTCACGTGCAACCGCCCGGCCGCCGCCGTAATAGGGCAGCACTTCATCACGGAAGTAGAAATTCAGTACTGAGGCGATTGCCTGCTCACCATCCAGGACCGTCACGATGTCGCATGCGTCGCCGAAAACCTCGCGCAGGATCTGGAAATAGCGGCGCGCGAACACCGGGGTGCCGAGATTGCGCACGCTTTCGGCGTATATGGCATGCAGCCGCGCGGCATCCGTATCGATCACCGAACACAGCCCGCGATCAATACCTTTACGCACCATCGCTCTCTGCTTGCGCGGAATGCCCTTCAAATTCGTCTCGTCGCTCGCAGCAATCGGCTTTCGGAACGTGACATACAAATCGGGCCGCGCCGGCCATTTCGCCTCGTCAAGCCACGCGATCGGAAGCCGGGAGCGGAACTCAAGCACCGGCACGCCGCGTGCCTTCATCAGCCCCTCGGCATGCGCAGCCAGCGCCTGGCCCGCTTCGGCATCAGCCGCCAACGGTCCGCCATAAACGCAAAATGGCAACGATATCATGTTGTTGCCGAAAAATACTGTCTTGACGTGGCCAAGCGGCAACACGCCGACGATAGCGCCGTCACGCTCCGCGTAGACGTAGTGCGTCCGATGTCCGAAGGCGCGCGCAATCACAATGCGCCACGCCGCGAGATGGAAGAACGAGCCTTCCGGATGGGCCCGCACGAACCCATCCCAGGCCGGCGCCGCAGCGTCGTCGAGTTCCCGGCAAATTACCGCCACGTCGTCAATCCTCCGCGTTCCAGCAGCGCTCGAATACGCGATCCATCCGATCCCATTGGAAATCATGGAGCAGTTGGTCAAGGCGGCCCGACATCGCACCGAGGTTCACGTAGTGACGGAACCGGGCCAAGGCCGATGCGCCGGCCATGCGGGGCTGCGCAGGATCCACCTCCCAAGGATGGAAGTAGAAAACCGCCGGTTTACGCTCGCCGCGGTTGAGGTGCCGGACGCCGGTACGGAACAGGCGATACGGCAGGAGGCGGAAATACCCACCGCCCGCACAGGGCAGATTGCGCGAGCCGATGCGAACCGTCGTCATCGGTATCTCCCACATCGCGGACTCGACGACGCGATAGGCAAAGCGCGGCCCACTCGGATCGCCGTAGAGATCATGCAGGATCGGGTAGATGGAGGAACTGTATCGGTATCCAGCCTCCTCCAGCAACGCATGGGCCCACGGCGTGCGCGGGCCCATCGAAAACGTCGGCGCGCGATACCCGGTGACGGCGACGCCGCCGATGTCCTCCAGGAGTTCCCGCGCACGGCGGACATCGGCACGGAAACCACCTGGCGTGAGCGAATAGATCGGCTGATGACCGAACCCGTGGCTCGCCAGTTCATGCCCCCCCGCAACAATCCGACGCACCATCGATGGATAACGCTTGGCAATCCAGCCAAGCGTAAAAAATGTCCCATGCACACCATGGGCTTCGAACTGCATCAGGATGCGCTCGACATTCGCCTCGACCCGGCAATCGAAACCCTCCCATTGAGCCGGCGAGACAACGTTTGCAAAGGCCTGGACCTGGAAATAATCCTCTACGTCAACGCTCATGGCGTTCACGATCTTCGCGGGGTCGTCCAGGACACGTGAGGGGGCTAAATCTGCCATTGCCGCGCCGCGTTGAAGCCGCTGAACATGTCCATCAAGCGCTGGGACCCCTGTTCGAGCCGCGCCACCGCGTCCTCGAGCGCTTCGATACGCCGTTCCATCGCGGCAGAGGTCGGGGCATACTCCCCCTGGAAGCCAAAGCCGCCAGTGCCTTGGAATGGCTCTCCACGCTGGGTCGCCGTATCGCTCCCGGGGCCGGATCCGCCCCCTCCAGCACCACCCTCAAGATCGCGCTGCAACTCGGCCGCCGTGTTGTCGACCATCGGGCCGGTGATCATGGTGCTTTCCTCGAGCGAGCCGTAGAGCAGGACACGTGAGCACAACCGATTGATCCGGCGCGGTATTCCGCCCGTATGGCGATGCATGGCACCGAACGCGCCGTCAGTGAAGGCCGGGTTGTTATGCCACCCCACCGCGTTCAACCGATATTCGATGTAGGCCCGCGTCTCCTCCTCCGAAAGCGGCCCCAGATGATACGAGGCCAGGACGCGCTGGCGCAGCTGGTCGAGGTCCGGACTGGCCAGCGTGCGGCGGAACTGCGGCTGGCCCAGCAGAATCGTCTGCAATACCGAATGACCGCCCTCGATTGTGACATTGGAGAGCATGCGCAACTCCTCCAGCGCCTGCAGCGGCAGGTTCTGCGCCTCATCCACCACCAGCAGACAACGCCGCCCCCCGGCGGCATAGGCCCGCAGCATGTCCTGGAAATCGCGCAGCAGGGTCGCCTTGTCGAGGCCCGAGGCGTTGATGCCGAAGGCAGTCATCGTCAGTCGGAACAGATCCTCGCCCGACACCTGCGTCGTATTAATCCGAGCCAGCAGGTAGGTGTCCCGATCAAGTTCCGACCACAAGCGCTCCACCAGCGTCGTCTTACCTGCGCCAACCTCGCCGGTAACAATGATGAAACCTTCAGCTTGCGAAAGCCCATAGATCAAATGGGCAATCGCCCGGCTATGCCCCTTAGAGCCGAAAAAAAACCGGCTGTCCGGCGTCAGTTGGAACGGCATCGCCGCGAAATCGTAGAATGTCTCGTACATGTCTATCAGAACGCCTTGCGCAACCCGACCACCACGAGATCCCGCACTGGCGCAAATCCAAAGGTCTGCCCGGTCGAAACCATGTGCGAAATCAGAATATTGATCGAGAGTGTCTCAGACAGAAGATATTGAGCGGAAACGCTGACCGCGGTGGTCGTCGTGTCGGTCTTGAGCAGCGGAGCGCTGCGGACACCATATTGAAGCGATGCCGACGTCGTGAACACCTCCGAAATCAGATGCTTCCAGATCGCCGCGGTGTTCATGCTGGTGTTGGAGCCAAATCCGCTCCCACCACCGCCGGAAAGCAGGACATATTCCGAGTTCGACCAGTCCAGCGTGATGACGTCGCGGTCGAGGAGATAGACGCCCGACACTGAAGCAACCGTGCTACGGTAGACGCCTGGCTGCTGGTTGAGCAGGTTCCCCAATTGCACCGGCGCGCCGGACGCGCGATCAACTGCCACCCCGGCAGGGCCGCTGACGGTGCCGGCGAGCGCATTCTGGAGGTTTTGCAAATCGGTGCCGACGCCCTGACTGTAGCGGGCGAGCAGCCGGATACGCGCCGAGGGCGCATAGGTGCCGTCAAACGAAAAACTGCTCGCGCCTTGCTGACGGCCATATTTGGCGGTGATCGCGCTGTCTGGATTCGGCGTCAGCACCACACCGGCCGACCAGGTCAACCCGTCGATCTTCTTTGGTCCACCAGGCCCATATATGATCGTTTCATGCCCGAGGCTGCCCGTGGCAGTGACCGTCCGGGTCAGTGCGTAGCCGGCCGCCGCGGTCACCGTTTCGCTGTGTGCCCCTCGATAGACCCCACTCCCGTCATACTGCGCCGCCATTGCCGCCAGGCTGCCCTTGATGCGCCCGAAGTCAGGGCCGGTGGCAATCGACACCGCCTCGTGTTGCGAGGAGAAATTGCCGGTCGTACCGTCGGTCAACGTCAAGGTCGATTGTGGGGCGAGCGGCGAGCGGCTGGTCTGCGATATCGTATAGCCGGCGTTCAGGATGGCGAAATCGCCGAAGCGCTTTTGCAGATAGGGGGCCGCGCTGAAATGACTTGTCTGCACTTCATTCACCCGGCCCGAACTGCCCGTGCTCGGCACCGCATAGCCGAGCAAAGGCTGGGTGGCGGCATAGCCTCGCAGGTCTGTGAACAGCAGGTCCGGCACCAAGGTCGCAGCCAGGTTCGCGTTGAGATCATGGGTGAATCCGGATTCCGCGCGATGCAGCGCATAGAGGTTGTAGGATGGGCTATACGCCAGCGCGCCCTTGAGCCGCTGCGCATCGAGAGTCCCCGCAAAAATCGGCGTTATGCGCGTGATAAAGTCGCGACCACGGCCACGCGGCAGCAGCACCGCACTGTCGTAGGTTTCGCTGAGTTCGATGGACGGGGAAAAATTCCACCGCCGGTCCGACAGTGTCTTCGGGCCGGATTCCATCGCGTTCTCAAACTGTTTTCGCAGATCGCCGACCCGAACATCGGCGCCGTAGGCCGGCAACACGCCCTGCGCCGCGGCGCGTGTAAAGACCGTGATCGCCGAGACAGCCGCCACGGAGGCGAGCAGTGCCGCGCACCGCCGCTCCTGCCATCCATGCCGGCCGCGGCTAAGAATAGGTACCAAAATAGTGGTACGCACCAAACGTATAGCTCGTCGTCAGGCGGACCTTATTGAGCATCAACGTGATCGATGGGCAGGCCTTGATGAGATCGAGCGCAGCAACCACCTCGTTGCGCTGTGTCCGCTCGGCTTCCACCACCAGCACGATCTGACCGACAAAGGGCGCCAAGGTCGATGGATCCGACGTCGACAGGCAAGGCGGCGCGTCAAGCAGGACGACAGCATTCGGGAAGCGGCGCGCAATCCGCTCAACCAGCATCGACACCGGACGCGCTGGCGCGATTCCGCTGCCGATGCTGTGGTCCCGGCCGTTGGTGATCAGCGAAAGATGTGGGATCGCAGTGCGGATGATCACATCCTCGATGCGCATCGACACAGTGGCGCTGAGATCCAGCAGACCGGGCCGGTCAGCCAACCCGAGTTCCGCCGTCAGCGATCCCTGCTTGGCGTCCACGTCCACCCATAGAACCTCGCGCTGCGTGTGCTGCGCGATCGAACCCGCCAGGTTCAGCGAGGAGAAGCTCTTGCCCTCGCCCGGACGGGCGCTGGTCACCATCAGGACATTCGGTGCGCCGCGGCCAGCGCTGTAGTTGGAATGCATGGTCCGCAGGATATGGCCCACAGTGATGCGGAATTCCTCGGAAATCCGAGTGCGTACCTTGTGTCCGACAACCAACCCGGCGCGTTCGAGCGCAGCCATGTCGAGTTGCGACAAACCGCTGACCCCGCCCATCGATCGCGGGTTCATCGTGTCGGTCACGGCCGGCGAAATCGGGTGCGGATCGATCATGGCACCGAACGCATCCTGGTCCGATCCGCCGGCATTTGCCCCCCCCACGGCATCCTTGCGGGTATCGCGCTTCAGCACGGGCTGCACCGCAGCCAATCCACCAACGCCGCGCAACCGCTCCACAGCCCGCTCGACAAGGTGGAAGGGATCGATTGCCATGTTCAGAGCCCACCCGATGCGCGGCTGATGCGATACATCAACACTCCATAGATGCCACCCAACAGCAGAACCACGAAGCTGAACATCATCACCGAGGCGACCCGCCCACGCGTAACCGTCGCGTTGAGCAGTGAAACGCCTCCGGCAACCGGCAGTCCGAGATCGCGCAACTCATCGATCGTATGGTAGGACTGGTCGAACTGCACCAACATGACCGCCGTAGCCAGACCCGCGCCAACGCCCAAAGCCAGCAGGACCGAAATCAGCAGCATACGCTTTGGCGCGACTGGATTCTGCGGCACCTGAGGTGGATCAATCACCTGGATCTTGATTTTGTCGGCATCCGCCTCGGCGGCAGTCGAGATCCGCATGGATTCGCGCCGGGCCACAAGTTCGTCGTAATTCTTCCGCAGCACATCGTAGTCACGATTCAGGTTCAGGAACTCGGCCTGAACACCGGGGGCACTCCGCGCCATCTCCTCCAGCCGATCACGTTCGCGCGTCGCATCGGCTATCTGCCGCTGCATCGACGCGATTCCGGATTCGGTCTCATAAAGCCGCACCTTGAGCTGCTCAAAAACAGCATTCTGCGACGAACGCACGGCACGGCCCGCCGGGACGGCTGGCTTGCCGCCCTTCTCCTCGGTAGCCTTAACCGCCGCCCCTCCAGAGGCGGCCTTCTGCTCGGCCGCTTTCCCTGCATCGGCGGCCACAATTATGTCGACCTGAGCCTTCAAGGCCTCAAGTCGCTTTTTGGCTGAAACAACGTCCGGGTGATTTTCGGTGTAGCGCAACCGCAACTCGGCCAAATCGTTCTGAGCCTGCTCAACCCTGGGATCTCTCAGTGATCCCGCCCGACTGTAAAGCCCAGGCTGGCCCCACGGTTGCTGAATTGCTTCGTTCTCAGTGACGATGAGCTGCGGCGTATTGGTCAGTTCGCGGTTCAAGATATCTCGCTTGGCGATCAGATCCGCAATTTGCCCCTGCAACTGGCGAAGCGCGCCCTGAGCCTGGTCCAGGCGGTTGCCACCGGTATCGCCCATCGGCAACAAATCAAGATACTTCGCCCGAAAATCCGCCCGTTTGCGTTCCGCCGCCCGCAACTGCTGCTCGTAGACGGACAATTGCTGCTGCAGGAACGACTGTGCATTTTCCATCTCAGAGCGGTTGTTGCCCGTCTTGCTCTCGATGAACGTCGTCAGGATGGTCTGCACCACATCGAATGCGAGCTTTGGCGTGGTGTTGCGATAAGTGATGGTGAACAGGTTCCGCGTCTGCGGCGTGATCTTGATTTCGGCCCCAAGTTTACCAACCAGCGTCTCGAGATCGGACAAGCCGGTGATCGTCAGGTCGAGATCGGTGTTTGACACCAGTTTTTCGAGATTGGGACGGCTTAAAAGCGTCCGCTGCAAGACATCGAGTTGACTCGACAGCGCGCTATCGATCGACAAACCCTTCAGGAGCGGCGTCAACACCGCATCGGCATCGACATAGAGCCGTGCGCTCGCCTCATACTGGCTGGGGATGGCGAAGACGAACACCCAGCCCCCACCACAAACCAACCATGCCACCGCCACGGCCATCCAGCGGTAGCCCCACGCCGCCAGCAGCGTGCGGCGAACCATGATCAGAAGGGTCCCCATCCGAAGGGTCTCCCTAGAACCAGGTTTCAGGGATGATCAGGGTATCCCCCGGCAGCATTTCGACGTTCTGCTCGATATCGCCATCCTTCAGGAGATCACCCAGCCTCACCTTGATCGTGTCCCGCCGATCGCCGTTCAGGCGCACGATGATCGCCCGATTGCCCGAGGCGAACTTGGTCAGCCCCTTGGTAACGATCATGACGTCAAGCACGGTCATATGATCACGATACGGGATCGCCATCGGCTCAGTCGCAGCCCCGATGACGCGAACCTGGCGGCTGAACGGGCCGATGAAGTTGGACACCATCACCGTGACGATAGGGTCCTTGACGTATTCCTTCAGCCGGCTCTCGATTTCCTTGCCGAGTTGCGTCGGGGTCTTGCCGGCGGCAACGATGTCAGGGATCAGGGGCATCGAGATCCGCCCATCAGGCCGCACCGGCAGCGAGGGAACGCTCAACTCCGCGGCGCGGTAGACTGAAATCCCAAGTTGATCGCCTGCCCCGATGACATATTGCGCACTGGTGCCGGCATCAATTGCATGAGCCTTCGCGGCGGCGGATGTCGGCAGCAGCGCCGCGTCGGACACCGGCCTTGTTTCGGCACAGGCGCCTGTGACTGCGACCCCGAGAAAGACTGCACAGCGCCAGAAGGGTTTCGTGGCAGAATTCATGATCGTTCCGGTATTACCAGCATCCAAAGCCCCCCGTCACACGCACCGGTGACCTGTTTCATTCGCCCCCCAACTCACCATAATCCGCACACTCCACAACCTCGAATTAAACATAGACATACCTTTTAATGCAAACAAAAACATTTTCCGCCGCGGGGCCCTGGTATGTTTCCTGGGCTGACATGGGCGCGGAAGGAGTCGAACCCCCAGCCTCTGCCATGTAAAGACAGCGCTGTACCATTGAGCCACACGCCTTGAATCGCCTCATCATATCATGATGAAGCGCCGACCAAGCCTCAGAACATTTTTATTATTAGCAATATATATAAAAATATCAAAACAATATCAACTTCATATTGTAAATATTATTTCCATATTATCACTCAATGGTAGATTTTATTTATATATATTAGCAGAAATGGCAAAAATGTATGTTCTACAAAGCGTCGCCCGATCCATTTATATTAATTTATGAATATATAAATTCATTCATAAATTTCCTCTTGCTGATCATATTTTAGTGACAAAAATTTAATATCAATGTGGACAAACATTCCATTTTTAACAGTTTTGCCGCCCTTGAACAGAGTTTGCCGTGGCAGGCCACACCGCGCCAAGCAAGGCCGCATAGCCCGGATCAGCCGATCAGCTCAGCCATCTTCGCCCGCGCACGCCAGCACCTCCAAATACCCGGCTACCCCTCTGCCCAGGCACCACGCCACCTTAACAATTTATAAATTTAACCGGCTTCAATATCATTCAAAAGACATTATTTTACGAATAACTGCCTTTTGAAGCGACGCAATGGCAGAATGGCGCGACAATCGCGTTGCACGCCCCTCTCACAGGACCACCATGAACAAGCCGAAGCTGCTGACTGTCGAAGATGACGAGGGGCTTTCGAGCCAACACCGCCGGGCGTTCCCCACGTGCGACGTCATCATCGTCGGCGGCCATCCTCAGGCAATGGCTATCCTCGAAAAGGAACGCCCCGCCGCCGCCATCGTTGAACGCGCCCTCCATCCACATGCCCTCGCGGAGGAAAACCGCCGCCTCGCCACGGTCCAGGGGTGCGCGCCGATCAAGCGCATCATCACCCATTCCGCCTCCATGCTGAAAGTCTGCCGCACGATCGAGCGTCTGGCCGCCACCAACGTCACCATCCCGCTGCTCGGCGAATCCGGCACCAGCAGACGCCCCATTTTTTGCGCCTTGCTCGAATCCCATCGCCTCGCCAACGCTGTCGAGCCGCCTTGCGGCTCTGCAGCCGACTGAAGCGTCTGTTATGAAAAAACTTCTCATCCTGCTCGTCCCCATTCTGCTCCTGTCAGGCGCAAGCGGCGCGCTGTGGTGGAAATATGGGCGCGTCCACGACCCTCTGATCCGTGCCCAGGACCTGATCGACAAAGGCGACCTGCGCAGCGCCGCGATCGAACTGCGCAGCGTGCTCCGCGACAACCCCAACAACGCCGCGGCCCATTACCGCATGGGCATCACCGCTCAACGCCTGGGCGATCCGGTCGCCGCCGAAAAGGAATTCAAGAGCGCGCGTGACCGCGGCTTCGACATCCGCCTCATCAATCTGCCGCTCGCCCAGGCCTACATGGCGCAAGGCCACTTCCGCGAACTGCTGCGTGACTTCCCGACCCAGAGCCTCCCCGCCGATCAGGCCGCCCCGCTGCTAACCCTGCGCGCCATGGCGCACCTCTCCCTCGGCGACGCCAAAGCCGCGCTCGCCACCGCCGGTGACGCCGAGCGCCAATCCCCGCAATTCGTTGAAGCTGCCCTGGCCTCCGCCCGCATTCTGGTCAGCACCCAGGACACGCCGGGCGCCGAAGCCAAGATCGAACGCGCCCTCCAGCTCAACCCGCGCTCGACTGAGGCACTCATCATGAGGGGCCAGCTGCAGAACATCCGCGGCGACCACCTCCGCGCCACCGAAACCTTCGACACCGCGCTGGCCTTCAACCCGCGCAGCCTCAGCGCCCGTCTCGAACGCGCCAACCTCCTCATCATGGACGGCAAGGACGCCCGCGCGAGAGCGGACATCGAGGAAGCCCTGCGCCTCGAACCGCGGAGCTCGATGGCCATTTTTCTGCGCGCCGTTCTCGCCGTCAAAGCCGAGAACTTCGCCGCCGCCGATTCCGATCTCACCAAGATCGCCACTATCATCGCCCGCTTCCCGCGCGGCCTCTTCTTCTACGCCATCACCAAATTCAACATCGGCCAGGCCGAACAAGCGGCCGACGCCGCCAACAAATTCCTCGCTAAAAACCAGACCGACCCCGACGCCATCAAGCTCTACAGCCGCATCGAACTCGCCGGCCGGCGCACCGCCGGCGTCATCACGCTGCTGACCCGCTCGCAACAGGCCGGCCTCGCCGATGCCGACATGCTCGACCTTCTCGCCACCGCTTACGCCATGGCCGGCAAGCCCGACGGGGCACTGGCCAATCTCGAACGCGCCGCCGCCCTCGCACCACTGAACACCACCATCCTGACCCGCCTCGCCACGCTGCGCCTCAACCTGGGCGACGCCGACCGCGCCGCCGGCGAATTCGAGCGCGTGCTGGATATCTCGCCCCAGCAAACCGAGGCCGCCGAGCAACTCGTCCTCGCCGCCCTGTCCTCGGGCGATCCCGACCGCGCCACAATCGGCCTCGGGCGCCTGCGCAAAATCCAGGGCGAGAGCGAAAGCGTCGGCAACCTCGCCGCCCTCATCCGCATGGCCCAGCTTGACCTCGCCGGCGCCACCACAATCCTGCAAGACACCATCGAGGCCTTCCCGGACACAATCCAGCCTCGCATCAACATGGCCCGCGTCCTCATCCTACAGGACCGCACCCTGGAGGCGCAGGTACTGCTCAACGAAGTGCTGGACCGCAAACCTGCCGAATACAGCGCCCTGTCGAGCCTTGTCGGCCTCCTCGTGGCCGACGGCAAACTGAACCCGGCCCTCCGCCGCCTCCAGGCCGCCCATGCGGCCGCACCCGGAGATGCCGACATCACCATCGCCCTGGCCAACCACCAGATCCGCATGGACGACCCGCGCAAGGCCTTCGCCCTCATCGACGAGGTGCTGAAACTGCAGGAGGGCAATACCGCCCTTCTCGCCGCCAAGGCGCGCCTCTGCCTCTCCCTCGGCCAGACCGAGGAGGCCGAAGCCGCCTATCGCCGCATCATCGACGCCTCTCCGCTTGACAGCGCCAGCCGCCGCGCCATCGCCGACATCCGGCTTGACGCACAGGACCCGCAAGGCGCCCTCACCATCCTCGATGACGGCCTGCGCGCCGACCCCGGTAACATCGACCTGATGCAAGCCCAACTCAAAATCGCCCTCAAGACCGGCGGCATCGAGCAGGCCCTCGCCACCGCCGACAAACTCACCCTCAACCCCGCCAGTATGCCGAACGCCCGCTGGCTGCGCGGCGACGCCCTCATGGCCGCCGGCCGCTTCATTGACGCCGTGCCCGCCTACACCGCGGATTTCCGCGCCGAACCCACCACGCAAAGCCTCGCCCGCCTCGTCAGCGCCTACAACGCTGCCGGCCGCGCCAACCAGTCCACCCTCATCCTGCGCGACTGGCTCGCCAAGAACCCGACCGACGCCGCCGCCGCCGAAATGCTCGCTCCGCTCGACCTCATCGCACGCCGCTTCTTCGATGCCGAAAAACACCTTACCATCATCCTGGCGCAGCGCCCCTCCGACGCCACCGCCCTCAACAACCTCGCTTGGGTCTACCTCCAACGCACCGACCCTCGGGCCCGCATCGTTGCGCAAAAGGCTTACCTCCTGAAACCCACCCCCGAGACCGCCGATACACTCGGCTGGATCCTCGTCACCACCGGCTCCCCCGCCATCGGCCTCACCCTCCTGCGCCAGGCCTATGGCCCGCTGCGCAACGACCCCACCGTCAGCTACCACATCGCCGTCGCCTACAACGAAACCGGCCGCACCGAGGATGCCATAGCCGCCCTGCGCCCCGTCCTGGAAAGCCCGGCCGAATTCGATGAACGGCCCGCCGCCCAGGCCCTGCTCGCCAAACTGACCGCCCCGAGATAACCGGGCCGTCAGCATGGACATGGCAAGACCCTTGCGCCTCCTCACATTCTCGACGCTGTTCCCCGACAGCGCCCGGCCCAGCCACGGCGTCTTCGTCGAAAACCGCCTGCGCCACCTCGTCGCCTCCGGACACGCCACCAGCACCGTCCTCGCCCCAGTCCCCTGGTTCCCCTCGACCAACCCCCGCTTCGGCACCTACGCCCGCTACGCCGCCGTGCCCCGCTTCGAACATCGCCACGGGCTTGACGTGCACCACCCACGCTACGCCGTCCTCCCGGCCATCGGCATGAACATCGCGCCCCATCTGCTCTACGCCGCCGTCCGCCCGGCACTGGCCCGCCTGATCCGCCGCGGCCTCCAGTTCGACGCCATCGACGCACACTACCTCTACCCCGACGGCGTCGTCGCCGGCTGGCTCGGCGCCGCCTTCAAGACGCCCGTCGTGATCACCGCACGCGGCTCGGACGTCACCGAACTGCCGGACCACGCAACCCCCAACCGCCTCATCCGCGCCGCCATCCAATCCGCCACCCACCTGATCGGCGTCTCCGCCGCCCTGTGCGCGCGCATGATCGAACTCGGCGCCGACCCCGCTTGCGTCACCACGCTGCGCAACGGCGTCGATATCACGGTCTTCCATCCCATCGATCGCGCCGCCGCTCGCGCCGCTCTCGGCCTCACCCGCCGCACCCTGATCTCGGTCGGCCACCTCATCCCGCGCAAACGCAATCACCTCATCATCCAGGCACTGGCCGAACTTCCGGATATCGACCTCATCCTCATCGGCGAAGGGCCCGAACGCACCCGCCTCGCAGCCCTCGTCGCCGAACTCGGCCTCGGCCTCCGCGTCCGCTTTCTCGGCGCCCGCCCGCATCACGACCTGAAACGCGACTACACCGCCGCCGACGCCATGGTCCTCGCCAGCTCCCGCGAGGGCTGGGCCAACGTCCTCCTGGAATCAATGGCCTGCGGCACCCCGGTCATCGCCAGCAACATCCCCGGCAACCGCGAAATCGTGCAAACCCCGGCCGCCGGGCGCATCACCGCCGACAACACCCCCGCCAGCTTCGCCGCCGCCATCCGGGACCTCTTCGCCACCGAGCCCGACCGCGCCGCCACCCTGGCCTACGCCCTGCCCTTCTCCTGGGCCGCGACCACCGAAGGACAGCTCGCCATCTTCCGACACGTCACCGGCCGTTGAACCGCTCCCGCGTCAACACCATCATGGTGTCGTCGTAGAGCACGCCATCGACACAATGGATCCCCGGAATCCCCCCGCACGCCTCAAACCCCACCGCCCGATACAACCCCTCGGCCGCCACATTGCCAACCCGAACATTCAACTCCACCTGCCCGACCCGCTCGAACGCCACCGCCAGCGCCGCCATCAGCAGCCCCCGCGCCAGCCCTCGCCCTCTCGCATATACCCCCCACAGATAGGCGCGATGGCGCTCCTTGGCATTCGCATGGAACAAAAGCCCCACGACCCCAACCAGTTCTCCGTCAACAAACGCCCCGATCACATGATTATCGGCAAGCTGTCCAACAAAGAAGGACAGCGGCTTGACCACGGTCGTCTCATAATCCGACCCGAAATCAGCCGGATGATCCCGCAACGCCCGCAGCCGCAATGCCCGAAACGCCGGCGCCTCCGCCATTTGCACACGTCGAAATTCCATCACACCTGTCCTGTCACCTGGCATTCTGCTCTAACTCTTTGTTTGATCGCCTGATTCAGGCTTTTTGGCGATTCCGCCAGAAATCATCAGGCTTTAGCTCTGTGTTTTTCGCGTGATTCACACCGCCGGTGAGTCCATCTCTGGCAATCCCGCTCTAAACCACCCCAAACAGCCGCATCACCACCCCGCAACCCGCGCACGCCAGCAGCGTCCACACCATGCCGAAGCCCCGGCCAAACGCCAGCACAAACGCCAGCACCGTCATCGCCGCCATCGCCGGATTGAGGCTCCCCAACACCGGCAGATCCGGACCCCAGGCCATGTGCACGGACCGGCGGAACACCGCATGGATCGCGAACCACAACGCCAGGTTCGCAATCACCCCCACCACCGCCGCCGTGATGCCGTTCAACGCCCCCGACAGCCGCTGATTGCCCCGCAGCGCCTCGATCCACGGCGCACCGGCAAAAATCCAAAGAAAACAAGGCGCAAACGTCACCCATGTCGTCAACAACCCGCCCAACGTCCCCGCCAACAGCGGCGGCAGCACGCCCGGCGCCCGATAGGCCCCCAGAAAACCCACGAACTGCAACACCATGATGAGCGGCCCCGGCGTCGTCTCCGCCATAGCCAACCCATCCAGCATCTCCCCCGCCTTCAGCCAGTGGTACTGATCCACGGCGGACTGCGCGACATAAGCCAGCACCGCATAGGCGCCCCCAAACGTAACCACCGCCATCTTCGAAAAAAACAGCGCAATATCCGCATACGCCGTCCCCGGGCCGGCCAATCCCACCACCAGCCCCACCGGAATCAGCCAGGCCGCCAGCCAAAACACGCTGATCCCCATCGTATTCCCACCCCGCGCATGGTCCGGCGTGTCCGGCCCCAGCAGCCCATCCCCCTCCGCCGACGCCGCGCCATGCCCACCCAAGCCCACGAACTGCGGCAAGCCCAGCATCGTCGCGCCAAACCCGATCACCCCGGCCACCACAATCACCAGCGGAAACGGCAGATCAAACACGAACAGCGCCACAAACGCCGCCACCGCCACCGCGTACCGCGCGCCGTTGGCCAAAGCCCGCCGCCCCACCCGGATCAACGCCTGCACCACAATCGCCAGCACCGCCGCCTTGAGCCCGAAAAACAGACCCTCGATCGCCGCCACATCGCCGAACAACACATAAATCCACGACAACGCCATAATCGCCAGAAAACCCGGCAACACAAACAACCCACCCGCCATCAAACCGCCGGGCGTGCGATGCATCAGCCAGCCGATATAGGTCGCCAATTGCTGCGCCTCCGGCCCAGGCAGCAGCGTGCAATAGGACAGTGCGTGCAGGAACCGCTGCTCGCCGATCCAGCGCTTCTCCTCGACGATGATCCGATGCATCACTGCGATCTGGCCCGCCGGACCGCCGAACGAAAGCAGGGCCACCCGAGCCCAAACCCGGGCGGCTTCCCCGAAGGTGACGCCATGGGCCGGAGACGTGCGCGTTGGGGATGTCATCCGCAACCCTCCCAAAGCCGCAACCGGCCGTCAACTCAAACCGCGCGGAGCCTCCCCGGCCAGCCATACCCCAACCAGCAACACCGCCCCTGCCGCCAGCGCGCCAAACGTCAGAACCATCCCGGTGACACGAAGCCGAAAATCCTCCCGCACCTGCGAAACCCCATAGGCGTGCACAACGCGGCCCACCAGCAGCGCCCCGCCCAGCCCATGCACCACCCAGGCCGGATACCGGCTCATCTCCACCAGCCACACCAGCAACAGAATCAGCGGCGTATATTCAGCAAAATTGGCCTGCACCCGCGCCGCCCGCTCCAGCCGAGCATCCCCAGCGACCCCCAGCGCAACCCGCGCCCGCCGACGATGACCAATCACCTGCACCGACAAATACAGGAACACCAACCCGAGCAGCCCCGCATAAAGCGCAATGATCGGGGTATGGATGCCCATCATGCCCGCCCGATCCCATGATACTCCAGCCCCGCCTGGCGCATCGCAACGGGATCATAGATATTGCGCAGATCGATCAACACCCGCCCCCGCATCGCCGCCGCCAGCCGGGCCGGCGACAACGCCCGGAACTGGTTCCACTCGGTGATCAACACCGTCGCATCCGCCCCCTGCGCCGCATCGAGCGCATCGCGGCAATACGTCACACTCCAAGGCAACAGCGCCCGCGCCGCCTCCATCCCCTCAGGGTCGTAAACCCGCACATCCGCCCCATCTTCCAACAGCCGGGATACGATCGGAATCGCCGGACTATCCCGCATATCATCCGTATCCGGCTTGAACGTCAGGCCCAGGATCGCAATCGTCTTGCCCCGCACCGCGCCGCCACATGCCGCAATGATGCGTGCCGCCATACCGGATTTGCGTGCATCATTGACCGCAACCACCGTCTCCACCAGGCGCAACGGCGCCCCGGCCTCCTGCGCGATCCGCACCAGCGCCAGCGTATCCTTGGGAAAGCACGACCCGCCAAACCCAGGCCCCGGCTGCAGGAAGCGATTGCCGATCCGCGCATCAAGCCCGATCCCCCGCGCCACCTCCAGCACATCCGCGCCCGCCCGCTCGCAAAGATCCGCCATCTCGTTGATGAACGTCACCTTCATCGCCAGAAACGCATTGGCGGCATATTTCGTCAGCTCCGCCGTCTCGATCCCGGTAAACAGGATCGGCGCCTCGGTCGCCGCGATCGGCGCATAAAGCCGCTGCATCGTCGCCCGCGCTTGCGCGCTATCCGCCCCGATCACCACCCGATCCGGCTTCATGAAATCCCCGATCGCATTGCCTTCCCGCAGAAACTCCGGGTTGGACGCCACATCGAACGCGAGATCCGGCCGGGTCGCCCGCACGATCTCCGCAATCCGCCGCCCCGTCCCCACCGGCACCGTCGACTTGGTGACGATCACCGCATACCCCGTCATGCTACGCGCCACCTGCTCGGCCGCCGCATAGACATAAGACAAATCCGCATGCCCATCGCCGCGGCGCGTCGGCGTCCCAACCGCGATAAACACCGCCTCCGCATCCCGCATCGCCTCGGCCAAATCATCGCCAAACGTCAGCCGCCCCGCCGCAACATTGGTGCGCACAAGATCCTCAAGCCCCGGCTCATAGATCGGCATCCGCCCGCCCCGCAACGCCGCAAGCCGCCCCGGATCCGCCTCAACCACAGCCACATCCACGCCAAATTCGGCAAAGCAGGCCCCCGAAACGAGACCCACATAGCCCCCACCAATCATCGCAATGCGCATGCCGGGATTCCCGTCGTTTCTTCACTTTCAAGCATAACACACCGGCTCGAAATCCCGCCCAATGTGCACATGTCTTGGTTAACCCTCTGTAAAAATAACGCGCGCCGTCAATAAGCCCGCCGTGCCCGCAGCGCCGCCGCCAGCGTCCCGTCATCCAACACATCCAGCGCCCCGCCCATCGGCACGCCATGCCCCACCCGGCTGACCGTGACGCCCATCGGCTTCAGCTTCTCCATTAGCCAATGCGTCGTCGTCGCACCATCCACGGTCGCAGCCAGCGCGAGGATCACCTCGCTCACACCACCCTCGCGCACCCGCTCCATCAGCGGCGCGAGGTTCAGGTCTTCCGGCCCGGTGCCCCCAAGCGCAGACAATGTGCCACCCAGCACATGATACAGCCCGCGATGCACATGCGCCCGTTCGAGCGCCCACACATCGCCAACCCCCTCCACCACGCAAATCAACCCCGGGTCACGATGCGGATCGGCGCAAACCGCGCAGGGATCGGAACTGTCGAGATTGCCACAGCGCGCACAGCTGCGCACCGCCCGGGCGGCCTCCGCGAGTGCCACAGCGAGCGGTAGCATGCGGATGTCAGGCGCTTGCAGCAGCCGCAATGCCGCACGCCGCGCGCTGCGCGGACCAAGCCCCGGCAATTTCGCCAGCAGCCCGATCAGCCGCTCGACTTCAGGGCCGCCCATTCGATCAGAACGGCAGCTTGAAGCCGGGCGGCAAGGACAGCCCGCCGGTCAGCCGCTGCATCTCCGCGCCCTTGGCCGCCTCGATCTTGCGCTGCGCATCGGCATGAGCGGCAACGATCAGGTCCTGCATCATGTCCACATCGTCAGCAGTGGCCAATTTCGGATCGATCTTCACCGATTTCAGCACGCCCTTGCCATTCAACGTAACCGACACCATCCCCACCCCGGCGCTGCCCTCCATCACCATGGCCTCCAGCGCGGTCTGCAACTCTTCCATTTTGCGCTGCATATCCGAGGCCTGTTTCATCAGACCAGCAAGATTTTTCATGATCAGTTTTCCCAGGCGGCAGTTGGATCATCGACAAATTCGGCATCGAGCGGCGCAAAATCGGGCCCCTCGGGGTCGCTCCCAGCGAAGCCTTCGGCCTCCCCGCCGAGCGAGGCAGGTTCAGCCAGGAGCCCATAGGCATCGGCGCGCGAATCACGGACGGAGTCGATTTTCGCCCCCGGAAACGCCTCAAGTATGGCCTGCACCAGCGGATGCTCAGCCGCCAGGCCCCGCCGCGCCGAATCGGCCGCCATGCCCTGCTCGGCCAGCGTCGGCTCGCCCGGCGCGGTCGACAGCGCGATCGTCCAGCGCTGCCCCGTCACCTCCTGCAACATCGCCGCCAGGCGCGAGGCCAAATCCCGCGGCGCATCGCCCTGCGGCCGCACTTCGATCACCGGCGGCGCGAAGCGCACCAGATGCACGGAATGCACGAGATGCCCATGCAGCAGCGCCTCGCGCCGCTCCGAAGCCAGCATCGCCACATCGCGGAAACTCGCCAACCGCGGCCCCGCGGACACCGGTTCCGGCGCATAAGCCTGCACCGGCGCGCCATTGGCCACCGCCCGCACCCCGCCGCCCGACGGCCCAGGCGCCGCCCCGCCACCGCCGCCGCCCGTCCCGCTCTCCATGATCCGCCGCACCAGATCGCCCGGCGGCGGCAGGTCGGCCACATGGCAAAGCCGGATCAACACCATTTCAGCCGCACCACGCCGGTCCGGCGCGATTTCAACCTCGGAAATCCCCTTGAGCAGCATCTGCCAGGTCCGCCCAAGCACGGCCATCCCCATCCGATCCGCAAACCCGGCCCCGCGCGTGCGCTCCGCCTCGGGCAGTTCCGCACTGTCGCGCAAACCCGGAACCGCCTTCAGCCGCGTCACGGTATGGACCAGTTCGAGCATGTCCTGGAGCATCACCCCAAGGTCCGCCCCCCGCTCATGCGCCCGATCCGTCAGCGCCAGCGCCTTGGCCGGCTGCCCCGCCATCACCGCCTCGAACAAATCAAACACCGCCTCGCGATCCGTCAGCCCCAGCATCTCGGCCACCATCGGCACGTCGATCGTTTGGCCCGGCTCGTTCTGCGCGATCGCCTGATCAAGCAGCGACAACCCGTCGCGCGCCGAACCATCCGCCGCCCGCCCGATCAACGTCAACGCCTCTGCGCTCACCTTGATCTCTTCCTTCTCCGCAATCCGCCCGAAATGCCCCGCCAATTCAGCCGCCGAAATCCGCCGCAGATCAAACCGCTGGCAGCGCGACAGCACCGTCACCGGCACCTTGCGGATTTCCGTCGTCGCAAAAATGAACTTCACATGCGCCGGCGGCTCCTCCAGCGTCTTCAGCAGCGCATTGAACGCGGCCTTGGACAGCATGTGCACTTCATCGAGAATGAACACCTTGGTCCGCGCCTGCATCGGCCGGAACCGCACCGCCTCGATGATTTCGCGCACCTCGTCGATCCCGTTGTTCGACGCGGCATCCATCTCCACCACATCCGGATGCCGATCCGCCAGGATCGCCGTGCAATTGGCACACACCCCGCACGGATCAACCGTCGGCCCGCCGCCCCCGTCCGGCCCGATGCAATTCAACGCCCGCGCAATAATCCGCGCCGTGGTGGTCTTCCCCACCCCGCGCACCCCGGTCAGCATGAACGCATGCGCGACCCGGCCTGCCGCAAACGCGTTGCGCAACGTGCGCACCATCGTCTCCTGCCCGATCATGTCGCCAAAATGGGTCGGCCGGTATTTCCGCGCCAGCACGCGATAGGGCGTCGAAACCGCGACCACCGGCGCCTTCAGCGGCTCCGCATCGCCGAACAGCCCAGGCCCGGCGGGCTCAGGCTCTGGCAACTTCTCGTCATCATCGAACAAGCCGGACATGCGGGGCGCCGGTTCAGGGGCGCCAGGCTGCGACAGCACCGCGGCGGCCGGGTTGATGGGGTGGGAGGCCGAACAAACGACCCGAGCGTAAACTCACTGCGGCTGCTTCCTTCCGGACCTGACCGGGTTGGCGAGGCGCCCGTCCGCCGCCGACCTCCCGCCCTCCATATCGTCTATCCCGCGCCCTCCCGCAAGGGCATTCCTCATCCGGCCCGCGCCGCCACCATCAAGGCCTTCATGCGCCGCACCACCGCCGGCAACCCGTCAAACACCGCCTGCCCGATCAGGAAATGCCCGATATTGAGCTCCACCACCTCAGCAATCGCCGCCACCGGCGCCACATTGTCGAACGTCAGCCCATGCCCGGCATGGCATTCGAGCCCCAATTCCGCCGTCAGCCGCGCCGCCGCCACCAGCCGCTCCAACTCGCCGGCCGCGCCATGCGCATACCCCCCGGTATGCAATTCCACGATATCCGCCCCGATCGCCGCCGAAGCCCGCAGCTGCACCGGGTCCGGATCGACAAACATCGAGACCCGGATCCCAGCCGCCTTCAACCGCCCAACGATCCCGCGCAGCGCCACCTCATGCCCCACGACATCGAGGCCCCCCTCGGTCGTCACCTCGGTGCGCTTCTCCGGCACGATGCAGCACGCATGCGGCCGCACCGCCAGCGCGATCTCTACCATCTCCTCGGTCGCCGCCATTTCGAAATTGAGCGGCTTGTCGATCCCCGCCTTCATGGCCGGCACATCGGCATCGCGGATATGCCGCCGATCCTCCCGCAAATGGATCGTGATCCCATCCGCCCCCGCCGCGATCGCCAGCAGCGCCGCCGCCACGGGGTCCGGATACGCCTCGCCGCGCGCATTGCGCAGCGTCGCGACGTGATCGACATTCACTCCAAGCCGCTGCGCCTTCATGCCGCCATCTCCTTGCGTTCCGCCAGATCCGAAGCCAGTTCGATCGCCGCAATCAGGCTCGACGCATCCGCCACCCCCTGCCCGGCAATCGCAAACGCCGTGCCATGATCCGGTGACGTGCGAATGATCGGCAGCCCCAGCGTCACATTCACGCCGCGCCGCATATCAAGCGTTTTCAACGGGATCAGCGCCTGATCATGATACATCCCCATCGCCACATCATACCCCTCGCGCGCCTCGGGCGTGAACATGCTGTCCGCCGCCCACGGCCCCGTTACATTCATCCCCCCCGCCCGCAAAATCTCGATTGCCGGGCGGATTACCGCGATCTCCTCCTCCCCCATCGTGCCGTCCTCGCCCGCATGCGGATTGAGCCCCGCCACCGCCAGCCGCGGCCGCGCGATCCCCCATTGCGTCCGCAACGCCGCTTCCGTCACGCGGCACACATCGACGATCCGCTCCACCGTGATCATCTCCAGCATCCGCCGCAACGAGGCATGCACCGTAACCGGCACCACCCGCAAATCCGGGCTCGCCAACATCATCACCGGCAACCGCGCCCCGGTCAGCGCCGCCAGAAACTCGGTATGCCCGGGATAAGCGAACCCCACGCCATACAATGTCGATTTGTGGATCGGGTTCGTCACCACCCCCGCCGCCTCGCCCACCAGCACCAGCCGCACCGCCCGCTCGATCGAGGCAGTCACCGCCGAAGCATTCGCCGGATCAGCCCGCCCCGGCATCACCGGCGCCCCAAGCTTCACCGGCAACACCGGCAACGCCTTGCGAAACACCGCCCCCGCCGCCCCCATTGCATTGATCGCCCGCACCGGCACATCAAGCCCCAGATCGCGCGCAATCCCCGCCAACCGGTCCGGATCATCAAGCGCCACAAACGGCCGGCCGCCGCGTCGCGCAAGCCATGCCTTCAATGACAACTCCCCGCCGATTCCAGCAGGATCACCCATCGTCAACGCCAAAGGCAGCTTTGTTTCCATGTGCCCGATGCTGCCCCGAATCAAAGCGAAAGGCGAGGCCCGCCTCCCGTCACCTCAGATATGCAGCGCCCGCCCAGCCACCGCCAGCGCCGCTTCCTTCACCGCCTCGTTCAGCGTCGGATGGGCATGGCACGTCCGCGCCACATCCTCCGCACTCGCCCCGAATTCCATCGCCAGCGCGATCTCGGCAATCAACGTCCCCGCATCCGGCCCCAGGATATGCGCGCCCAGCAGCCTGTCCGTCGCCTTGTCCGCCAGCAGCTTCACGAACCCGTCCGTCGCACCCATCGCCCGCGCCCGCCCATTGGCCATGAACGGGAACTTGCCGACCCCATACTCGACGCCAGCCGCCTTCAACTCCTCCTCGGTCCTGCCCACCGAAGCCACCTCCGGCGCGGTATAGATCACCCCGGGGATCACCCCGTAATTGACATGCCCGGCCTGCCCCGCCAGCCGCTCCGCCAGCGCGACCCCCTCATCCTCCGCCTTGTGCGCCAGCATCGGCCCCGCAATCACATCGCCGATCGCGTAGATCCCAGGCACACTGGTCGCGAAATGCCCGTCGGTTTTCACCCGCCCGCGCTCATCCACCGCCACGCCCGCCTCCGCCAGCCCAAGCCCCTCGGTGAACGCCCGCCGCCCGATCGCGAGCAGCACGACATCGGCCGCGATCGCCTCGACCTTGCCCGACTTCATCGTCTCGACCGTCACCACAACGCCGGTCTCCGACGCCACCGCGCCGGTCACCTTGGCGCCAAGCCTGAACTTGATGCCCTGCCGCCCCAGCACCCGCTCGAACTGCTTGGCCACTTCGCCGTCATTGCCCGGGATCAACCGATCCAGGAACTCCACCACCGTCACCTGCGCGCCCAGCCGGCGCCACACGCTGCCGAGTTCGAGGCCGATCACCCCGCCGCCGATCACCACCAGGTGCCCCGGCACGGCCGACAACTCGAGCGCCCCGGTCGATGTGACGATCCGCGTCTCATCCACCGTCACGCCATTGAGCGGCATGCTCTCGCTGCCCGTCGCGATCACGATGTACTTCGCGTCATATTCCACGCCGGCCACATCCACGCGTCCGGCGCCAAGGATGCGCCCCGCGCCCTTCAACCAGGTGATCTTGTTCTTCTTGAACAGGAATTCGACGCCCTTCACATTGGCGCCGACCACCTCCCCCTTGCGCGCCTGCATCCGCGCGAGATCAAGCTTTACGCCCTCGACCATGATCCCATGGTCCTTCCAGGCATGCAGCGTCTCGGCATAGTTCTCCGAGGATTGCAGCAGCGCCTTGGACGGAATGCACCCGACATTGAGGCAAGTGCCCCCCAGGGTCTCGCGCTTCTCCACGCAAGCCACCTTCATGCCCAGTTGCGCCGCCCGGATCGCGCACACATACCCGCCCGGCCCGGAGCCGATGACGATGACGTCGAAGTTTTCGGACATGAACTCGCGTCCTTCTCTGCGGCACGACACTGCGTGCAATTGCGGAATAGTCTCAACTCAAGCTGGCAGATTGACCCGAAGGACTCGCCCCGGGCCGTCTGAACATCACGGCAAACTCGTCAGCGCAGTATCCACGCGCCATGCGGCTTGGAGCAGATTTTGCTCGCAACGATCTTCAATTTGTAGGATAATTTACCTTGTTTCGACAACTTCCAAACCGGAGGCAAGGATGAGCTGGGAAGACCAAGGGCGACAGGAACATGGCTACTTCGGTCACGGCACCTCGACGCACCCGAACGCCACACAACGTCAAGGACGTGCCTCATTCTATGACCTGCTCGGCAACATGCTGGCAAACGGTAAAATGTTTGATGCCACAGCAATGAATGCGGCAATGTTGGGCGTCCCGTTCGGAACGATCGTCACTGTCACCTCCCTCAAGGACCCGACAAAATCAATCAACGGGACGATCACTGACCGTGGACCGTATGCTCCGGAACGAATCATCGATCTGACGCCAACGGCATTCCGGGCGTTATTTGGTGGCACCCGCATAGGCGTTGGCGACGTGATCGTCGTAATTCCAGCACCATGTTCATAACAGCGCACCCCTAGTGCGCAATCGTTGCGATCACTCTCATAGCCGCCGCGCCTGCCGGCGCGTCGGCCTGTCGCCTCAGCGTTGACCCGATCAATGGCGCGCCCCGCGGCCGAGTTGCCGGATTGCATATCGAGGTCCCCAATGCAGCATTGGAGACCGTCATCGGCATACCTCCCGGTTGGCAAGTCTTGATCGACAACGAGCCTACTTGGACGATCAGAATATCCGCCCATGCAATAGTCGGGGCGGCCTTCCTGGACGAGGGAGCGCCTATTCCTGGCATACAACTGCGGCCGCAGCCGGGCCATACCTGCAACAGCCCGAACGCCGCACACTCCGCCCGTGTATTCGTCACTCGCTATCTCAACGACGCGCTGCACGTTGGGCCGCTCCTCCCCTCGCAAATCCGCATCACCGCCGAATAGCGCTGTCACGAGGAATTCGCCCTACAACCCCAACAACAGCCGCCGCGGATCCTCGATGCCTTCCTTCACACGCACGAGGAACGACACCGCCTCCTTGCCATCGATAATCCGGTGATCATACGACACCGCCAGATACATCATCGGCCGAACCTCGACCTTGCCGCCGATCACCACCGCGCGGTCCTGGATCTTGTGCATCCCCAGGATCGCCGACTGCGGCGGATTGAGGATCGGCGTCGACATCAGCGAGCCATACACCCCGCCATTGGTGATGCTGAACGTCCCGCCCGCCATCTCCTCCAGCCCCAGTCTACCGTCACGCACCTTGCGGCCCATGTCGGCGATCGATTTCTCGATCTCCGCGAACCCCATCTGATCCACATTGCGCACCACCGGCACCACCAGCCCGTTCGGCCCACCAACCGCAATACCCATATGGACATAATGCTTGTAGACCACGTCATCCCCGTCGATCTCAGCATTGACCGCCGGAAATTCCTTCAGCGCGGCCACGCAAGCCTTGACGAAAAACGACATGAATCCAAGCCGCACGCCGCCGTTCTTCTTTTCGAACGCGTCCTTGTACTCGGCCCGCAACGCCATCACCGCCGACATGTCCACCTCGTTGAAGGTGGTCAAAATCGCCGCCGTGTTCTGCGCCTCCTTCAGCCGTGTCGCGATCGTGCGCCGCAGCCGGGTCATCTTCACCCGCTCCTCGCCGCCCTGCGCCATCCGCGGCACCACCACGGCCGGCCGCGCCACCGGAGCCGGCGCGACAGCAGCCGGCACCGACAACCGCGCCAGAAACGCCAGCACATCCCCCTTGGTGATCCGCCCGTCCTTGCCCGTCCCCGCTCCAACGGCAGCAGCCGAAACTCCGCTCTCCTCGATCATCTTCGCCGCAGCCGGCATCGGCGCATGCACCGGCGCGATATCGACAGGCCCCGCCGCCGGCCGTGCCACCGGTCCGCTCGCCGACGGCGGCGGATTCACCCCCGCCTGCGGATTGGCAGCCGGCCGCGCCGTCTCGACCGGCTTCGACACGGAACCCGCAACAGCACCGGCCTCCACCAGCCCCAGCAGCGCACCCACCGAAACCTCGCCGCCTTCAGCCACCACGATCTCCGCCAGGCGCCCCGCCGCCGGCGCAGGCACCTCGACCGTCACCTTGTCGGTCTCAAGCTCCACCAACGGCTCATCCGCCGCCACCGCGTCACCCGCCTTCTTGAGCCACCGCGCAACCGTCGCCGTGCTCACGCTTTCGCCCAGACCAGGCACCTTGATCTCAATAGACATACTCAAAACCCCGTTCTGGAGTGAAATCGTTCAGTCGAGAGCCAGAGCCGCCGCAACCAGGGCCGCCTGTTCCGCCGCATGGGTCTTGGCCAGGCCCGTCGCGGGACTCGCAGCCTCCGGCCGCCCGACATAAGCCGGCCGCTTGGCCCGAACGTCGAGCCCGCCCAACACCTTCTCGATCCGCCGGTCAACGAACGTCCAGGCGCCCATATTCTCCGGCTCCTCCTGGCACCACACCACCTGCGCCTCGGGATACTTCGCCAATTCCCGCGGCAGCGACACCACCGGGAACGGATACAACTGCTCCACCCGCACGATCGCCACATTGGTGATCCCGCGCGCCCGCCGCTCCGCCAGCAGATCGTAATAGACCTTGCCCGTGCACAGCACGACGCGCTTCACCGCGCCACCCGGCGCAATCTCGTCGATCTCCGGGATCACCGGCAGGAACCGGCTGCCCGGCCCGAACGCCTCAAGCTTCGACACCGCCAACTTGTGCCGCAACAACGATTTCGGCGTCATCAGCACCAGCGGCTTGCGGAAATTGCGCTTCAACTGCCGGCGCAGCGCATGGAAATAATTCGCCGGCGTGGTCAAATTCCCCACCGCCATGTTCCGCTCGGCACACAACTGCAGATACCGCTCCAACCGCGCCGAGGAATGCTCCGGCCCCTGCCCTTCGTAGCCATGCGGCAGCAGCATCACGAGCCCCGACATCCGCAGCCACTTGCTCTCGCCCGATGCCAGGAACTGATCGATAATTACCTGCGCGCCATTGGCAAAATCGCCAAATTGCGCCTCCCACAACACCAGCGTCCGCGGATCAGCAAGCGTATAGCCATACTCAAACCCAAGTACCCCCACTTCCGAAAGCAGAGAATTGTAGATCTCGATCTTAGGCTGCGCCGTGTCGATATTATTGAGCGGCACATATTCGTTCTGGTTGTTCTGATCGACCAGCACCGCATGACGCTGGCTGAACGTACCACGCTGCACATCCTCGCCTGACAGCCGCACCCGATGCCCGTCCAACAGCAGCGATCCGAACGCCAGCGCCTCGCCCGTCGCCCAGTCAACCCCCTCCCCGGTCTCGATCGCGGTCCGCTTGGCATCCAACTGCCGCGCGATCTTCGAATTCACCTCGAACCCCGCCGGCGCCCGCGATATCGCCATGCCGATCCGCTTCAGTTGATCGTCCGGCGCCGCCGTCTCGCCCTCGGTCCCCTCGGCCTCATTGCCCGGCACCGTCAGCCCAGCCCAATGCCCCTCAAGCCAATCCGCCTTGTTCGGCTTATACGCCTGCGCCGCCTGGTAGGCCGCCTCCAGCTTGTCCGCAAAACCGTCCCACATCGCCTTCGCATCGTCCGCCGCCAGCACGCCCTCCGCCGCCAACCGCTCGGCATACAGCGTCCGCGTCGTCTTCATCTCCTTGATGGCGCGATACATGATCGGCTGCGTGAACGCCGGCTCATCCGTCTCGTTGTGCCCATGCCGCCGGTAGCACACGATATCAAGCACGAAATCGGTCGCAAATTCCTGCCGGAACTCCGCCGCCATCTGCGCGCACCACACCACCGCCTCTGGGTCGTCGCCATTGACGTGCAGGATCGGCACCTGGATCGACTTCGCCACATCCGTGCAGTACAGCCCCGAATACGCATGCGCCGGCACCGTCGTGAACCCGATCTGGTTGTTCACGATCACATGGACCGTCCCGCCGGTGCGGTAGCCGATCAACTGGCTCATCGCCAGCGTCTCATACACCAGGCCCTGCCCCGCGAACGCCGCATCCCCATGCATCAGGATGCCCATCACCGACCGCCGTGCCCGCGTATCCCCGGCCATATCCTGCCGCGCCCGCACCTTGCCGACCACCACCGGATCGACCGCCTCCAGATGCGACGGGTTCGGCTGCAACGACAAATGCACCATATGCCCGGCGATCTCGACATCAGTCGACGTGCCGAGATGGTACTTCACATCCCCCGAACCCTGCACATCATCGGGCTTGAACGATGACCCGCCGAACTCGCTGAACAGCGCCGCATACGGCTTCTTGACGATATTCACCAACGTATTCAACCGCCCACGATGCGGCATCCCGATCGCGATCTCCCGCACGCCAGCCTTCGCGGCCGTCTCGATGATCGCCTGCACCGCCGGAATCGTCACCTCGCCGCCCTCAAGCCCGAAGCGCTTGGTCCCCACATAGCGCCGCTGGCAGAACGATTCGAGCCCCTCGGCTTCCGTCAACTGCTGCAAAATAACCTTCTTCGCCGCCCGCCCGAACGAACTCCGCCACGGCGCGCCCTCCACCCGCCGCTGGATCCAGGCCTTCTGGTCCGGATCCTGGATATGCATGAACTCCACGCCGATCGGCCCGCAATAGGTCTCGCGCAACACCTGCAAAATCTGCCGCGGCGTCGCCGTCTCCAAACCCAGCACATTGTCGATGAACACCGGACGATCCATATCCGCAGGCCCAAACCCATAGGTGATCGGGTCCAATTCCGGATGCGGCTTCGGCACCTGCAGCCCGAGCGGATCAAGCTTCGCCTCCAGATGCCCGCGCACCCGATAGGTGCGGATCATCATCAGCGCACGCACACTGTCCTTCGTCGCAGCGCGCACCGCCCCAGACCCGGCCGCCTGAACCGGCGCCGCCGCATAGGACGCGCCCGCCACATCCATCAACACCGCCCGGGCATCCTCATCCATCGCCGCGAACACCGACGCATACCCCGGATCAACCGACCCCGGATCCGCCTCCCACTGCTCATAGACATCGGCAATGAACGCCGCATTGGCCCCGCTGAACGCCGAAGCCAGAACGTCAATACCCGCCATCGCACAAACCTCGCCGCTGTGCCACGCAAGAGACGGCGTGGCGGTGGAAAGCAAGAAAGCCCAAGGCGCGCTGCCCTGGACCCGCTGGGGGCAGAGCCCCCAGACCCGCATTTATTCAAGAGGTTCCTGGTTTGAGACAGGAGCCCGCACCGAGGTTTCACCCACCGTGTCAGCCCCTCTCTCAAACCAGGAACAGCCTTCAAATGAAGGGTTCCAAAAGGTTACCCCAGGCGATACGCCGGGGCGAAGTCCAGGGGCTGCCCCCTGGACTTGCGTGTCTTACCCCCGCAACGCCTTCAGCATCGTCGAACCCAGCGCCGCCGGACTCTCCGCAACATGCACGCCAGCCAAACGCATCGCCTCAAACTTCGCAGCAGCCGTGTCGTTGCCGCCGCTGATCACCGCGCCGGCATGACCCATCCGCCGCCCCGGAGGCGCCGTCGCACCGGCGATGAACCCAACCGTCGGCTTCTTGATCCTGTTCGACGCGATAAACGCCGCCGCATCGATCTCGCTCTGCCCGCCGATCTCCCCGATCATGATGATCGCCTCGGTCTCATCATCGGCCAGAAACATTTCCAAAACCTCAATGAAGTCGGTACCCTTCACCGGGTCGCCGCCAATCCCGACGCAGGTGCTCTGCCCGAGCCCCGCGGCCGTGGTCTGCGCCACCGCCTCATACGTGAGCGTGCCGGACCGGGATACAATCCCCACCTTGCCGCGCCGATGGATATGCCCCGGCATGATGCCGATCTTGCAGGCATCCGGCGTGATCACGCCCGGGCAGTTCGGCCCGATCAACAGCGACCGGCTGCCCGACAACGCCCGCTTCACCCGCACCATGTCGAGCACCGGAATGCCCTCGGTGATGCACACGATCAGCGCAATCTCGCTCTCGATCGCTTCCAGGATCGCATCCGCCGCAAACGCCGGCGGCACATAGATCGCGCTCGCGCTCACCCGCGTGGCCGAAACCGCCTGGGCCACCGTGTCCCACACGGGCAGGCCCAGATGGATGCTGCCGCCTTTCCCCGGCGTCACGCCGCCCACCATCCTCGTCCCGTAGGCGATCGCCTGCTCGGAATGGAACGTGCCCTGCGCGCCGGTAAAGCCCTGGCATATCACCGTGGTATTGGCATCGACGAGAACAGCCATCAGTGGGCATCCTTCACGGCCTTGACCACCTTTTCGGCGGCATCGGCAAGATTATCGGCGGAAATGATCGGAAGGCCTGACTTTGCCATGATCTCCTTGCCCAAGGCCACATTCGTGCCCTCGAGCCGCACCACCAGCGGCACGCTCAACGACACTTCGCGCGCCGCGGCCACCACGCCCTCGGCAATCACATCGCAGCGCATGATGCCGCCGAAGATATTGACCAGAATGCCTTCGACATTCGGATCCGACAGGATGATCTTGAACGCCGCCGTCACCCGCTCCTTCGTGGCGCCACCGCCGACATCGAGGAAGTTGGCCGGCGAGGAGCCGTAGAGCTTGATGATGTCCATCGTGGCCATCGCCAGGCCCGCCCCGTTCACCATGCAGCCGATCTGCCCGTCGAGCGCCACATAGTTCAGCATGTGCTTGGCGGCCTCAAGCTCCTTCGGGTCCTCCTCGGACTCGTCGCGCAGCTTCTCGATATCCGGATGCCGGTACAACGCATTGTCATCGAACGAAATCTTCGCGTCCAACGCCACCACATCGCCCGCCCCGGTCACCACCAGCGGATTGATCTCGACGATCCCGCAATCCAGCTTCATGAATGCGTCGTACATCGCCGTCACGAACTTCGAGAACGAGGCGATCTGCTTGCCCTGCAATCCCAGCCCATAAGCCAGCTTGCGGCAGTCGAACGGCCAGAGCCCGGCCGCGGGATCGATCGCCACGCGCATGATCTTCTCGGGGTGATTATGCGCCACCTCCTCGATCTCCATGCCGCCCTCGGTCGAGGCCATGATCGTCACCCGCGCCGTCGCCCGGTCCACCAGCAGCGAGAGATACAACTCCCGCGCGATATCGCAACCGGCCTCGACATACACCCGGTTGACCCGCTTGCCGGCAGCGCCGGTCTGCTGGGTCACCAGCGTATGCCCTAGCATCGCCTCGGCTGCGGCCCGCACATCCTCGACCGACTTGACGATGCGCACACCGCCCTTGCCGTTCGGATCATCAGCAAACCGCCCCGCCCCACGCCCACCGGCATGAATCTGGGACTTCACGACATAAACCGGCCCCGGCAGCTTCGCAGCAGCCAGGGCGGCCTCATCGGGCGTCCAGGCCACATGACCCTCGAGCACCGCGACTCCGTAACCCTTAAGCAGTTCCTTTGCCTGGTACTCGTGGATATTCATGCGATCAGACCCCCAGCTTTTTGAAGTCTTCGATCAGGCCGCGCACTGCGGCGCAGCTCTTGTCGAACGCCGCCTGCTCGGTTGCGGTCAGTTCGACCTCGATGATCTTCTCGATGCCGTCCTTGCCGATCACCACGGGCACGCCGACGTAAAGGTCGGACACGCCATACTGGCCGGTCAGCAGCGCCGCGCAGGGCAGCACCCGGCGCTTGTCTTTGAGGTAGCTCTCGGCCATCGCGATCGCCGAGGCGGCCGGGGCATAGAATGCGCTGCCACGCTCCAGCAGCTTCACGATCTCGCCGCCGCCATTGGCGGTCCGCGCCACGATCGCGTCGATCTTCTCCTGCGTCGTCCAGCCCATCTTGATGAGATCCGGCACCGGAATGCCCGCCACCGTCGAATAGCGCGTCAGCGGCACCATCGTATCGCCATGCCCGCCGAGCACGAAGGCAGTCACGTCCTCGACCGAGACATTGAATTCATGCGCCAGGAACAGCTGGAAGCGGCTGCTGTCCAACACGCCAGCCATGCCGATCACCTTGTTGGCAGGCAGGCCCGATTTCTGCTGCATCACCCACACCATCACATCGAGCGGGTTGGTGATCACGATCACGAAGGCGTCGGGGCAATGCGTCTTGATGCCCTCGGCGACGCTGGCGATCACGCCGGCGTTCTTGGTCAGCAGGTCATCGCGGCTCATGCCCGGCATGCGCGGGAAGCCGGCGGTGACGATCACCACGTCGGCGCCGGCAATGGCGGAATAATCGGAGCCGCCGGTCATCATGCTGTCGAACCCGTCGACCGGGCCGGACTGCATCAGGTCGAGCGCCTTGCCGGCGGCCACGCCACCGAACACGTCAAACATGACGACGTCCCCGAGCTCTTTCAGCCCGATCAGGTGGGCGAGCGTGCCGCCGATGTTACCGGCGCCAATGAGGGCGATCTTGTTGCGAGCCATCAGGGGGGGATCCTTGAGAAAGGGAGCCTGGGATATGAAACCGGGGGACACTGTTGAGGTCTTCTTGGTCCGCACCACGCATACGGAGCCCTAGGGGCGCCCGGACACCCGTAAGGCGCCCGGTCACTAGCCCAAAGCCCCACAGGCGGCAAGACGCACCGCACGCGCGGCCGTATGACATTCTGCGCCGCCACCTATGAAGAAAGCGTTTACCCCCCAAGAACCCTCAGGTCAGGTGGTGCAGGCCGAGATAATCCTGGCTCTGCATCTCCTCCAGGCGTGACGCCGTGCGCTCGAACATCTTCGCGTTTTCGCCGCGCATATAAAGCTGGTCCGGCATGGCCTCGGCCGAGGCCACAAGTTTCACCCGATGGTCATACAGCGTGTCGATCAGCACGATGAAACGCCGCGCCACATCGAAATTATCGGGCGACAACCGCGGAATACCATCCAGCACCACGCAATGGTATTGCGTCGCCAGCGCCAGATAGTCCCCCGCTCCGCGCGGCTGGCCGCATAATTCCATGAAGTCGAACCGCGCCACCCCTTCGGCCGCGCACGGCACTTTGAGCGTGCGCCCCATCACCAGCAGCGACTCCTCGCGCGGCACGGCATGGCCGGTCAATTCGTCGAACGCGCTGTCCAGCGCCCGCTCCGCCCGCCCGCCCGGCGGCACATGCCAGGTCGACATTCCGCGCAGTCTCGCGCGGCGGAAATCCCGCCCGGCATCCATCACCAGCAGGTCGAGGTTCTTTTTGATCAGCGCGATGAACGGCAAAAACGCATCCCGTCCGGGCTGGCCGCGGAACAGATCATCCGGCGCCGTGTTCGATGTCGTCACCACCACCACCGCGCGATCGAACAGCCCCTGGAACAGCCGGCCCAGGATCATCGCATCCGCGATGTCGTTGACCTGGAATTCGTCAAAACACAGCAGCGCCGCCTCGGCCGCGATGGCATCGGCCAGCGGCGGAATCGGATCGGTGCCCCCGGGGTTGGCCTTCTTCCAGGCATGCACCCTGGCATGCGCATCCTGCATGAAGCGATGGAAATGCATGCGTTTGCGGCGTTTGACCTCGGCGGCAGCGAAAAACAGGTCCATCAGCATCGACTTGCCACGCCCGACCGTGCCAACCAGATACAACCCGTTCGGCCGCGCCGCCTCCGCCCCCCCGGCTGGCTTGCGACGAAAAAATCGGCCCAGAAATCCGTTGTTTGCCGCAGCCGTGCCGGGTCCGGGGTCGTAGCCGCGCAAACGGATCCACAAATCCTGCAATTGCTCGGCAGCCATCCGCTGCGACGGATCGGGCGCCAGCAGCCCTTGCGCCACGCGGGCGCGATAGGCGGGCAATGGGCCGTGGCTCAGGTCTTCGGGATCGTGTGCGTCCATGGTGCGGCGCGCAATATCAGGAGATCGCGCGGTTTGGTATAGTCGGCGGCCTTCGTATCAGCAGGACCGCCATGACCGACGCCGCAACCACCATCCGTGCCTACTACGCCGCCTTCAACGCCGGGGACACCGAGGCCTTCCTCGGCCTGCTTACCGAGGATGTGATCCACGACATCAGCCAGGGCGGCCGCGAGGCCGGGCGCGCCGCATTTCGCCGTTTCATGGGCCATATGGATCGCTGCTACAAGGAAACCCTGACCGACCTCGTGGTCATGGCGTCACCCGACGGCAGGCGCGCGGCTGCGGAGTTCGTCGTGCATGGCACCTATCTGGCGACCGACCCCGGCGTTCCCGCCGGCACGGCGCCGGCACGGGGACAAACCTATAGCCTGCCCGCCGGCGCCTTTTTCGAATTGCGCGACGGCAAGGTCTCGCGGATCTCGAACCACTACAATCTCGGCGACTGGATCGCCCAGGTGAACGCCTAGAGCTGGATGCCTTCTGATAGGCGAAGGCATCCAGCTCTAATTTTTGGTTTGTTCGCCAGGTTCAGATTTTTGGCCATTCCACCAAAAATCATCAGGCTCTAGGCCAGCACCGAGACCTCATCAAAGCTGAAGCGCGGCCCGCGCGGATGAAGCGCCGCAGGGTCGCCGTGGCCGAGGTTGATCAGGAAGTTGGACTTCCAGCCGCGATCCCACAGGAAAGCGCTATCGACCTTGGACTTGTCGAAACCTGACATCGGACCGCAATCGAGCCCCAGGGCGCGGGCAGCCATGATGAAGTAGGCGCCTTGCAGGCTGCCGTTGCGAACGGCGGTTTCCTCGGCGAGCGTGTAGTTGCCGCTGAACCAGCTTTTCGCATCGGCGTGCGGGAACAGCTTGTAGAGGTGATCGTAGAAATGCGGATCATGCGCCACGATCACCGTCACCGGAGCGGCCATGGTCTTGGCGGCGTTGCCGGCGGAGAGGGCCGGCTTCAGCTTTTCCTTGCCTTCGGGTGTGCGGATGAAGACGAAGCGGGCCGGGGCGCAGTTGGCGGAGGTGGGCGCCATTTTCATCAGGTCGAACACGGCGCGCAGGTCATCGTCGCTGACGGGCTGGTCGGTCCAGGCGCTGTGGGTGCGGGCTTCGGTGAAGAGGGCGGCCAGCGCGGCGTCGTCCAGCTTCATCAGAACATCACCTGCTCAACGCTGCGGACTTCGGGGACGTAATGCTTGAGCATGTTTTCGATGCCATGCTTCAGCGTGGCCGAGGACGAGGGGCAGCCGGAGCAGGCGCCCTGCATGTGCAGGCGGACGATGCCGTCGCGGAAGCCGCGGAAGACGATATCCCCGCCATCGCTGGCGACCGCGGGGCGGACGCGCGTGTCGAGGAGTTCCTTGATTTGCGCGACGATCTCGGCGTCCTCGGGCAGGGTGTCTTCCTCGGCATCGACGTCATCGCCGAGGATCACCGGGCGGCCGGCGACGAAATGCTCCATGATCGCGCCGAGGACGAGGGGCTTGAGGCCCTGCCAGGACGCGACATCGGATTTGGTGACGGTTACGAAATCGCCGCCGAGGAAGACGCGCACCACGCCGGGGATGGCGAAGATGTCGGCCGCGAGCGGACTGCGGTCAGCGGCGGTGGCGGTGGCGAAATCGGCGGTGCCGGCAGCCATCACATCGCGACCCGGAAGGAACTTCAGGGTCGCGGGGTTCGGCGTGCTTTCGGTTTCGATGAACATAATATGTACCCCAGGGGTTCAAAGGGGACTTGAACGGTCCGGTTGCTACATCGCCCCTATCGGTGGCAAAGACAAGGGGGGGTGCGGATCGTACCGCATCCGGTATCGTGACAGGACATAGGCCCATGATGCTCCATCGCCGTCTTCTGCTGGCTGGCCTGGCTTCGATGCCGATGGTGCGGACGGCCGAGGGGGCCGCGGTGCGGCGGTTGACGATCCTGCACATGAACGATTTGCATTCGCGCCACGAACCGGTCGATGGCCGGGCGCTGTCGTGCCGGGCGGATCTCGCAAGGGAGGGTTGCTTCGGTGGCGTGGCGCGGCTGGCGAGTGCGCTGGCGGCGGAGCGGGCGGCGGCGGCGGCGCAGGGGCGGAGTGTGCTGCTGCTCGATGCGGGGGATCAGTTTCAGGGCAGCCTTTTCTATACGGCGTGGAAGGGGGAGGTGGAGTTGGCGGTGATGCATGCCTTGGGCACCGAGGCGATGGCGGTGGGCAATCACGAGTTCGACAGCGGGCCGGCCAATTTGGCGCGGTTTGCCGGGGCGGCGCGGTTCCCGGTTTTGTCGGCCAATGTGGATGCGTCGGCCGAGCCTGATTTGGCCGGAAAATTGCAGCCGCATGTGATGATCGAGAAGGATGGGTTCAAGATCGGGGTGGTGGGGTTGACGACATTGGAGGCGGTGTCCGGATCGATGCCGGGGCCGCTTGTGCGGTTCAATCCGCCGGGGCCGGCGCTGGCGGCGTCGGCAGCGGTGTTGCGGGCGCAAGGGGCGCAGATCGTGATTGCGTTGTCGCATTTGGGGGTCGGGGTGGACCGGGCGTTGGCAGGGCGTGTGTCGGGGGTGGATGTGTTTGTGGGGGGGCATTCGCATACGCTGTTGTCGGACAGCGAGACGGGGGCGATGGGGCCGGCGCATCAGGTGATGACGGGGGAGGCGGGGTCGGCCGTGGTGGTGCAGGCGGGGTGTTTCGGGCGGTATTTCGGGCGGTTGGATTTGGATCTGGATGCGGCCGGCGGGGTGGTGGGGGTTGGGGGGGATGTTCGCCATGTCGGGTTGGATTGGCCGGAGGAGCCCCGTGTGGCGGGGATTGTGGCGGGGTATGCGGTGCAGCTCGATGGGGTGCGCAAACGGGTGATCGGGACGGTTGCAGGGCCGATCGACAATGCGGCGTGCCGGGTGGGGGAGTGTCCGCTGGGGAATTTCATTGCGGATGCCATGATGGGGGCGGTGCATGGGGCGGATTTGGCGATCATGAATGCGGGGGGGATCCGGACCGGGTTGCCGGGGGGGACGATCACGATGGGGGATGTGCTGACGATGTTGCCGTTCAGCAATACGGTAGCGACGGTGACGCTGACGGGGGCGGATGTGATGGCGGCTTTGGCCAATGGGGTGGCGCGGGCGGGGGCGGGGGGGTTTCCGCAGTTGGGGGGGGCAAGGATGGCGTGGAATGCGGGCGCAAGGACGGTGGAGGCGGTGGAGGTGCGCCAGGCCGATGGGTCGTTCGCGCGGCTTGATCCGGGGCGGCGCTACACGGTGGCGACGAATAATTTCCTGCGGGCCGGGGGGGATGGTTACACGGTGATGCGGGATCGGGGGGTGGATGCGTATGATGCGGGGCCGTCGATGGAGGATAGCGTGATGGCGGCGTTCGGGCGGGGGATGGTGCCGGGGGCGATGGAGGGGCGTATCACGCGTCAGTGATTTGATATCGTAACAATTTGGTCGGACGGGAGCCGGGGCTGTCAGGCGGGTTCTTCGGTGAAGGGGCCGAACCACAAGGAGGTGATGCGGCGCCGGGGTGCGAGGGCGGGGGGTTTTGATGCGGGGTGTGGTGCGCGAGGTCGGCGATGGCGGGGTCGGTCA
>CANFKS010000003.1 GCA_947447625.1 Rhodospirillales bacterium
CCCTTCGCAACCAGCGCCAGCGCTCGCTCCCGTAGATCATTCGAATATGGTCGTGGCATCGCTCCTGGCATCCTATACAGCCAGCAACTTGAATCAGATTTCAGATCGCGCCGGAATCCCTAGATTCAACCTCTTGCAGACACGCTCTAGAGCGGGATGCCTTCTGATAGGCGAGGGAATTTTGCTCTAACTCTTTGTTTGATCGCCTTGTTCAGGCTTTTGACGATTCCGCCAAAAATCATGAGGCTCTAATCTCGGGTTAGGAGCGTGATCAATCCGTCGAGTTGGTCGAGGGTGCGGTAGCGCACCCTGAGGGATCCGCCTGATCCATTGAAAGCGATTTCGACCTTCAGGCCGAGATTTTCGGACAGGCTGCGCTCCAGGGCTGCGGTATCGGGGTTTTGGATACGGGGCTTGCGCGTTGTTGCCGGTTCAGGCGATACGTTGGTGAGCGCCTCGGTTTGGCGGACATTGAGACCGCGGTGGATCACGGCCAATGCTGCTTTAGCAGGGTCTGGGTGTGCCAACAGGGCGCGGGCATGGCCTGCGGACAAGACGCCGTTGCGGACTTCGACCTGGACGGCCACCGGCAGGTTCATCAAACGCAATGTGTTCGCGACATGGCTGCGTGATTTTCCCACGGCCTGGCCCAGGGCCTCCTGTGTTAGGCCGAATTCGTCGATCAGGCGGCGGTAGCCCTCCGCTTCTTCGATGGCGTTGAGATCTTGGCGCTGCAGGTTTTCGACCAGTGCGGCGGCCATTGCATCGGCCTCGTCAAGTGGGCGAACGAGGGTTGGAATTTCATGCAGTCCGGCGCGTTGGGCTGCCCGCCAGCGGCGCTCGCCGGCGATGATCTGATAGTGACCGGGTTTGGTTGGATGGGGGCGGGCAAGGATTGGCTGAAGGATCCCGCGGGCTCGGATTGACTCAGTAAGTTCTTCCAAGGCGGCGGGTTCCATGGTTCCGCGGGGCTGATAGGGGCCAGGCTCCAGGAATTCGACAGCAATGCCAGTTATTGCGGAATTTTGGGGTTGTGTGCCTTTGGGCGCCACTTCCCCCAGGAGGGCCGCGAGGCCGCGGCCGAGCCGGTTTTGGCTATCCTTGGCACTCATGATGCGGCCTTTGCGTATTTGCGCTCGCGCTGGAGGAATTCTTGTGCGAGGCGCACATAGGCTTGGGCGCCTGGCGAACGGAAGTCATACAGGATTACGGGCTTGCCGTGGCTTGGTGCTTCGGACACTCGGATATTGCGCGGGATGACGGTTTCGAACACGGCTTCTCCAAAAAAGCCGCGGGCGTCGGCGGCAACGAGTTCGGAAAGGTTGTTTCTTCGGTCATACATGGTGAGCACGATTCCCATGAGCCGAAGTGTGGGATTGAGGCTCTGTTTGACGCGTTCGATCGTGCGCGTCAGTTGGGTTAGGCCCTCGAGGGCGAAGAATTCGCATTGGAGGGGGACAAGGATGGCGTCGGCTGCAACGAGGCCGTTGAGGGTGAGTAATCCGAGGCTGGGCGGGCAGTCGATGAGGGTAATACGCTGCCGCTCTGTCGGAGCCTCGGTTCTGGACAGAGCGTCGCGGAGTCGGAACTCACGATGGTTTTCGCCGACGAGTTCGATTTCTGCTCCGGCGAGGTCCGCGCCAGCAGGAATGACGGTCAGGTTGGGCACGATGGTTGGGCGCGCGAGGCTCTGGATTGACTGCCGGTCGAGCAGCAGTCCGTATGTTCCGGCTCCACGGTCGGACGGCGCAAGGCCGAGCCCGGTCGAGGCGTTGCCTTGTGGATCGAGATCGATCAGCAACACGTCCAGTCCGCTTGCCGACAATGCTGTTGCCAGATTTATGGCGGTTGTTGTCTTGCCGACACCGCCTTTCTGATTGGCGATGGCAATCACCAGTTGTGTCGGCGCTGAGCGTGATCTGGTCACTTTATTGTCCAACTCGTGATATTTCGCTCAACCGCAGGGTTGTTGATGTTGGGTCGATCGGGCTTGCAAATCGTTCGGTCGTGAAGTTCCAGTTGACTTGGGCGGCGGTCAACTCTTCGTTGGCGGAGCGTCCCTTGGGGAATACGCATATACCGTGCTTGGCAAGATGTGGCACGGCCCATGTGAGGAGCCGCGGCAAGGGAGCGAGTGCTCGCGCGGTTATGAGTGGTGCGGCAGGCACTTTCGCCTCTTCGATCCGACATGCATGGAGGGTGACTGTTGTGGCGGTGAGGCGCGCGGCTTCTCGGAGGAAGGCACATTTTCGCTGGTCGGATTCGACGAGATGAAAATGAAGACCCGTGGAAATAGCCAGGATCAGCCCTGGAAATCCTCCGCCGGTTCCTATGTCGATCGCGTGGGAGATATCGGGCGGGATCAATTTGACTAGGGCCAGTGAATCCGCGACGTGACGCTGACGAACATGAGGCTCGTCAGCGCGGGAGATTAGATTGATCCGCGGATTCCACTTTAGGAGCAGATCGCAGAATGCGTCGAGGCGAACCTGTGTTTCACGTGAAACATCTGTATGGTGAGTTGGCGGCGCTGTCACGTCAAAGAACTGTCGGGGCTGCTGGGGAGCGGTTGGCATGTGCCATCAGGGCGGCAAGTGCTGCAGGGGTCATTCCTTGGATCCTGGCTGCGGCACCGATGGAACGAGGTTGCGTAGCGGCCAATTTCTCTAAAATTTCAGTCGATAGACCACCAATGCTGGTGAAATCGAAGCCGTCGGGCAAGGTTGCCCCGTCCTGGCGTCGATATGCGGCGATATCTGCATCCTGGCGATGGAGGTACCCAGAATAGAGGGCATCCCCTGCGAGCGCGCCGCGAAGCCGCCCGGGCAACTCGCACAGCCAGGGTGCGAGGGCCTCGAGTTGCCCGGCGCCCAAATCGGGCTGCCCCAGCAGATCGAAAACCGACCGCGAAGCGCCGTCTGCGCGGACCCCCAATCCCTGGCGGCGCAACTCTGATGACGTGAACGTCTCACTGCGAGCTCGTTTGAGGGCGGTCTCAAACGATGTTTGCTCTGCGCGGTATTTCATTGCCCGGTTTGCCCCGACGCAACCAATCGCCATTGCGCGCCCAGTCAGGCGGCGGTCCGCGTTATCCGCGCGCAGTGTCAGCCGGTATTCCGCCCGTGATGTAAACATCCGATAGGGCTCCGACACGCCTTGTGTCGTCAGATCGTCCACGAGGACGCCGATATATCCCTCAGCCCGATCGACAGTGACGGGGGCCCCACCAGCGCACGCAGTTGCGGCATTCAAGCCGGCCAATAATCCTTGTGCGGCAGCCTCCTCATACCCGGTCGTGCCGTTGATTTGCCCGGCGAGAAAGAGCCGCGGGACGGCCCGCACTTCTAGGGATGCTCGCAAAGACCGCGGGTCGATGTAATCATATTCGACCGCATATCCTGGCCGGAGGATACGTGCCGCCTCAAGGCCTGGTATTGTTTGCAGAAACTGCGCCTGAACCTCGGCTGGCAGGCTCGTGGATATGCCGTTCGGATAGACTGTGTCGTCATCCAGCCCTTCTGGCTCAAGGAAAATTTGATGCCGGTCGCGGTCGGCGAAGCGCACTACTTTGTCCTCGATTGACGGACAATAGCGTGGCCCGCGTCCCGCAATCGCGCCGCCGTATACAGCGGAGAGGTGCAAATTCTCAAGGATCACCGCATGTGTAGCGGCTGTGGTCGCGGTGATCTTGCACGCAATTTGCGGATTGGTGATTCCGGTGGTCATCGTGCTGAACGGCTCTGGCTCACTGTCCCCCCAATCAGCCGCCAAACCGTCCCAGTCGATCGTGCGCCGATCGAGCCGCGGGGGTGTTCCCGTCTTCAGGCGTCCCATCGGAAGTCCCAGCCGCTCCAGAGCCAATGCCAGACCGACAGACGGCGGGTCTCCCATCCGGCCAGATGGCGATGTCGCGTAGCCGATATGGATTACCCCGCGTAGAAACGTGCCAGCCGTCAGAACGACCGCGCCACAGCCAACCCGTCGCCCGTCGCCAATCAGTACGCCTGATACTGCGCCACTTGCATCGCGCTCGAGATCCTCAACGCTCGCTTCAAGGATATCGAGGCCCGCCTGCGCAGCAAGCAGGTCCTGCACTGCCACCCGATAGAGTTTGCGGTCAGCCTGAGCCCGTGGCCCGCGCACCGCCGGCCCCTTGCTCCGGTTGAGCAGTTTGAAATGGATGCCGGCCCGATCCGCCGCCACCCCCATCACCCCGTCGAACGCATCGATTTCACGGACGAGGTGGCCCTTGCCGATCCCACCGATAGCCGGATTGCAAGACATCTCGCCGATCGCGCTTCGCCTATGAGTCACAAGCAACGTGCGGGCGCCCATCCGTGCGGCCGCCGCTGCCGCCTCGCAGCCGGCATGGCCACCCCCTATTACAATCACGTCGTACGACGCACTCATGCCCGTCCACTCCCGCGCGTCACTTCATTTACCAATGCAGAACTGCCGAAACACCGAATCCAGTATATCATCAACGCCAACCTTACCTGTCAGCCGACTTAAATTGAGCAGGGCCATGCGCAAGTCTTCGCCCCGCAACTCCGGCCACGTCGCCCGCAGCCCCGACTCCAATCGCTCCACCGCCATAACGACTGCCGCCCGATGCCGTGCACGCGTCAGCACTGGCGGGCCCGCATTATTTGTCAGCCGCTTTGCCACCTCCCCAAGCGCGTCCCGCAGCCCGACCAGACCCTCGCCAGTCCTTACGCTAATCGCGTGATCGCCCCGCCCTTCGGCGGCCGCGATGTCGATCTTATTCATCACATGCATGACCGGTACGGTGCCGCTGCCATCCAACTGATACCACAATCCCGGTTCGCCAGCCTTATCCATCGCGATGACCAGGTCCGCCTGCGCCGCCCGTGTAAGTGCCCGTCTCACCCCCTCGGCTTCGATTGGGTCCTGGGTCTCGCGCAGCCCCGCCGTGTCCAGAAGCGTCACCGGCACGCCGCCAAGAATCAAGCGCGCCTCCAGAACATCACGCGTCGTGCCTGGCGCCGAAGATACTATGGCGACATCCCGCCCCGATAGAATATTGATAAGTGATGATTTTCCGACATTGGGAGGACCGACGATGGCAAAAACCAACCCTTCGCGCAGCCGTTCGCCACGCGCGCTATGAGCAAGATGGAGCCGCAATTCATCGATTAGGGTTGCGATCTCCGCTTCGATGGCAAGGATTACTGAATCGGGTAGATCGTCATCCGGAAAATCGATCAGAGCTTCCTGCTGGGCCAAGAGACGTAACAACCGGTCGGACCAACCTCGGTAGATCGTCCCGAGCGCCCCCCCCATCTGTCGTAATGCTTGCCGCCGTTGAGCCGATGTTTCTGCTGCGATTAAGTCGGCGACACCCTCTGCCTCCAGTAGATCCAGCCGACCGTTCAGGAACGCCCGCTCGGTGAATTCCCCGGGTTCTGCGGGCCGCGCCCCACCCGTGACGAGGGCGTCGGCGACCCCATCGATAACCGCCCGCCCGCCGTGCAGATGCAGTTCCGCACTATCCTCCCCGGTATAACTGTGCGGCCCGGGAAACCAGATCACCAAACCGCGATCGAGCGGTTCATCAGCAGCGTCGCGAATCGTTCGGAGTGTCGCCACCCGCGGCAACGGCAATGTCCGGCACAGTCGCGCCAACACCGCACCGCTCGCCGAGCCGCTGATCCGCATCACCGCGATCGCCGCCGTTCCGGCGCCTGTTGCGAGGGCAAAGATGGTATCAGTCGTCATCATGTCTGTTCTGCGCGGGCCTAAAGCTGCCTGGCGGGAAGAAGCAGCGCCTCGGCTCGGCCGCCGTCGCGCATATGTTGCTCCAATATCGCATCCACATCAGTTTTGGATTCTATCTTGTACCAAACTCCTTCGGGATAAATCACCACACACGGTCCGAGCTCGCACCGGTCGAGACAGCCTGCCATGTTTACCCGCATTCCCTTCAACCCCATTTTCTTGGCCTGCGCTTTCATGTAATCGCGCAAAGCCTCTGAACCCAGAGCGGCGCAGGAACCACGGGGATGGCCGTCCGGCCTGCGGTTGCAGCATACGAACAGATGAGCCTCATAGTACAGCGGCGCATCCCCAGCCCGAACCTGATCGCTCATGTTTCGCCTTTCCCGTCCGCAGCAATGACGCTCGCGCCTGTTGCGGCACCTATCCGCGAACCTGGCCGCCGATGCAAGGATAACCCACCTGCCTTATCCTCCGCTTGACAGAACCCGCGGGAGACTGCCAATGCGCTCTCTGGTACTTTTACCCCTCTCTCTCTGGACCTCAAGAGCGTGCCCCAGCTTTCGCTCCACACGCCCGTTGGCGACCTTACGATCTCCGAAGAGGATGGTGCTATCGTCGCGCTAGACTGGGGTTGGGGCCGTGACCAAACTGAAACGCCGCTGCTGTTGCGTGCCCGCGAACAACTTCATGAGTATTTCGACGAGACCCGCTTGGCGTTTGAATTGCCGCTCAACCCAGCCGGTACCGAATATCGACGCAAAGTTTGGCGCGCCTTGTGCGACATTCCGTCCGCCGCCACTCGGACCTACGGCGAAATTGCAGCCCTCGCCGGTGGCAGCGCCCGTTCCGTCGGCACTGCGAACAGCCGCAATCCGATCCCGATCCTTATCCCCTGTCACCGTGTCGTGGCCGGCAATGGTATCGGAGGCTATTCGGGTGGTGACGGGCTGCCGACTAAGCATTACCTGCTCGACCTCGAAGCCCGTGCCGCGGCCGTTCTGGCTGCACCGGGTACCGCGACCCACCTCTTCTGATCCCTCCCAAGCGACAGGCACCCAAGATGACCAAAGCCATCCGGATCCACACCAATGGCGGCCCCGATGTCATGCGCTGGGAGGACGTTCCGACCCCCGAGCCTGGCCCAGGTGAAGCGCTGATCCGCCATGGTGCGGTCGGCCTCAATTATATCGATGTCTATTTCCGGACCGGTCTCTACAAATCTGCCCTGCCGACGACGATCGGCATGGAGGGCGCCGGCACCGTTCTGACGGTTGGTGATGGAGTCACCACCGTGAAGCCTGGGGATCGAGTCGCTTATGCTGGTGGCCCGCTTGGCGCCTATGCGACCGAGCGCGTCATCGCAGCAGATCGTCTGGTCATCCTGCCCGATGCGATCGACTTTACCACTGCTGCGGCCATGATGCTTCAGGGCATGACCGCCCAGTATCTCCTGCGTCGCACCTATAAAGTCAGCGCGGGTGAAACCATCGTCGTACACGCCGCAGCCGGCGGCGTCGGCCTGATCCTGTGCCAGTGGGCCAAGCATCTTGGCGTCACCGTTATTGGCGTGGTCTCGACCGAGGAGAAGGCCGAACTGGCGCGCGCCCACGGGGCGGCTCACGTGATTGTGGGCCACGCGAATCTCCCCGCCGAGGTCAAGCGGATCACCGGCGGCACCATGGTCCCGGTCGTCTATGATAGTGTCGGCAAGGACACCTTCATGACCAGCCTCGACTGCCTTGCCCCGCTTGGCATGATGGTGAGCTATGGCAACGCATCGGGTGCGGTGCCCCCAGTCGACATTTCGATCCTCAGTGCCAAGGGCAGTCTGTTCCTGACACGCCCCACGCTGGCGACCTACACCACAAAGCGCGATGACCTTGAACGCGTTACGGCCGACCTGTTCAGCGTCGTCGCTTCTGGTGCCGTGAAGATCCGCGTCAACCAAACCTTCCCACTCGCCGAGGCTGCGGCCGCGCATATTGCCCTTGAGGCGCGGCAGACGACGGGCAGCACTGTGCTTGTTCCCTAGCCCCCGGGCTTTTCCTCGGCCATCCGGGCGGCGATGCTGTTGCGAATGAACGATAGCGCTGCCGCCCAACCTGCCGACCCTGGATCGGCCCCCACGCCGCCCGTTCGAACTGCGCGGCGGACCCGGTTAACAGCGCTCATCGTTGCCTGTGCGCTCTTCATGCAGAACATGGACAGCACGGTGATCTCGACGGCCCTGCCCACCATCGCCAACGCGTTCGGCGCTGAGCCCACGCATATGAATGTGGCGCTGACGTCCTATATGCTAAGTCTCGCCGTCTTCATCCCTTGCTCCGGCTGGCTTGCCGACCGCTTCGGAACACGAACTATTTTCCGCCTTGCCATCGTCGTCTTTACGCTCGGCTCGGTGCTGAGCGGTAGCGCCAACTCGCTGACATTCCTGGTTTGTGCCCGCATCCTGCAGGGTTTCGGCGGCGCCATGATGGTTCCTGTTGGCCGTCTTCTACTGCTGCGAACAGTGCCGAAGTCTGAGATGGTCGCGGCCATGGCATGGCTGTCCACCCCGGCCTTGCTGGGGCCTGTGCTTGGCCCGCCGCTTGGCGGCTTTATCGTCACCTATTTCTCGTGGCGCTATATCTTCGCCATCAACATTCCGATCGGGATCCTGGGTATTCTGCTCGTCACCCTGTTCGTCGATGATGTCCGCGAGCCGAGTGACCGGAAGTTTGACTGGCGGGGTTTTGCTTTTTCCTCCGTGGCCCTGGCTTGTCTGATGTTCGGACTTGAAACTCTGGGTCGGGGCGTTGTCGCCAAGCCGATCAGCCTTGCTGCACTGGCTGTCGGGGCTGTCGCAGGCGTCGCCTATGTCGCCCATGCCTGGAGCCATCCCCGCCCGATCATAGACTTCTCGCTTCTCCGCATCCCCACATTTGCCGTTGCCATCATCGCCGGAACGCTCTTCCGCATCGGCATTGGCGCCATTCCTTTCCTTCTGCCGATGATGCTGCAGCTTACATTCGGCCAATCCCCGGCCGAGAGCGGCCTCATCACGTTTGCCTCCTCGCTAGGCGCTCTCTTCATGAAGCCGGCTGCCACGCACGCGCTGCGCCGGCTTGGGTTCCGCGACACGCTGGTTTGGAATGCGATCCTCTCTGCGTCCCTCCTCTCGCTCTGTGCCTTTTTCACTCCGATGTGGCCGGCCGCCCTCATCTACGCGGCTCTGCTGCTTGGGGGATTTTTCCGCTCGCTACAATTCACCGCATACAACGCCCTCGCCTACGCCGATGTTCCGCGGGACCGGATGAGTTCGGCCACGGGGTTCTATTCCGCGATGCAGCAGATTTCGCTGACCATTGGTGTCTCTGTCGCTGCCGCATCTCTCACCTTGACGATGGCCATTTCCAGCCATGCAACCCCGCTGCTCTCGGACTTCTCGACGGCCTTCCTCATTGTCTCGTTGATATCACTCTGCGCTGCCCCATTCGCGCTCACCATGCCACGGACGGCCGCAACCGAATTGAGCGGCCATCGCGGTCGCTGACGGAGAGGCTATTGATCGGGGTTGGCCGCACTTTCATGCCAACGGTGCAGCAGGGCGTGAGACAGGCCGGAGAGTGCCAGAAAAATAGCGATGCCGGTCGAAGTGAGCAGAAGCAACGCCGCGTACATGCGCGCGATATCCAACCGGTAGCTGCTCTCAAGAATCCGGTAGGCGAGGCCGGATCCTCCCGCGGCGGTGCCGGCCGTGAATTCCGCGACCACCGCGCCGATCAGGCTGAGACCGCCCGCGATGCGCAGCCCGCCAAGGAAGTAGGGCAACGCCGCTGGCATTCGCAGATGCCATAATATCTGCCATCGGCTGGCGCGATACAATCTCATGAGGTCGACCATGCTGCGATCGACCGAGCGCAATCCAAGCGTTGTGTTGGAAAGGATCGGAAAGAACGCAACCAGCCAGGCGCACAGCAACAGCGCCATTTCGGTATCTCGCACATAGATCAGGATCAGCGGAGCGATCGCGACGATCGGCGTCACCTGCAACACCACCGCATAGGGAAACAGGCTTGCCTCGATCCATCGCGACTGTGCGAACAGCATCGCCAGTCCTCCCCCCCCGATTGCTGCTGCGGCCAGCGCCATCGCAGTGATCCGCAGGGTGACCAGCAGCGATGCCGACAAAGTGTCCCAATCCTCCACCAGCCGCGCCAGAATCCGAAACGGCCCAGGCAGGACATAGACCGGGATCTCGGCAACCCGAACCAGGACTTCCCACCCCACCAATACCATCACCCCCACAACAACCGGCAGCAGAAGCGTCGCCAGGCGCTCACGGCCTATCGCCCTGGGATCGAACAGGCGGCTGCGCATCATTTTGGCTTCCTCTCCAGCCCGTGCCCTTGGTTCACAAAATCAAGGACGAAAGCCTTCCGCCACGGCAGATCGGCACGGTAAAGCCCGGCGCGCGCCATGGTCTCGAAGAAACCGCGCCACCGCGCCTCGGTCATTGCCCCTATCCCGAGCGCGAGGCTATCCCCGGAATCGACGATCCCGTAGTGCTGCATCGTCGTACGCGCATTGTCGAGGACGTCTTGCGGCATGTCCTTGTTGGCCTGACGGATCAGCTTGTCGCCGGGCGCCGGATCGCCATAGATGTAGCTGTACCAGCCTTCCGTTGAGGCCTCGATGAAGGCACGAACAGCCTCAGGCCGCACCTCGATCTGCTTGCGCGTGACCATGATCAGCGTCGAGTAGTTCGAGAACCCAGTATCTGCGAGCAAATGCACCACCGGCTTTTGCCCGCTCAACCGCTCGATCTGATAGGGCTCGGATGATACGAACCCCTGCTGGATCGCATTTTTGTCCGCCAGGAACGGCGCCGACGAATAATTATAGGGTCGGATCTGCGTGTCGCTAAAGCCGAACTGCGCCTTGAGAAACAGCCAATAGCCGCTCCGCGCCCCGGCCGATATCATGATCGGCTTGCCCTTCATCGCCGCCAGCGTATCATTCCCCGCGCCGGGATGAGCGATCAGGACTTGCGGATCCTTCTGGAAATAAGCCGCCACGGCCACGACCGGGATATCCTGGGCCACGACATTCAGTGCGCCGAACCCACCCGACGACAGCTGAAAATCTGTCACCCCGGCTGCCACCAACTGCTCGGAGTTCGTGCCGGGGCCGCCCATCCGGATCGTCACATCCAGCCCATGCTTGCGGTAGAAGCCCATCGCGAGCGCCTGATAGAACCCGCCGTGCTCAGCCTCGGCCAGCCAATCTGTGCCGAATGTCACCTTTGTCTGCGCCCACGCGGGGATATTGACAAAAGCGAGTACAGCAAACGCCATAAGGAGCGCGGTGGATCCAAAGCGCGCCGGCGGGCGCCGCATCGGCCCCGCGTTTTGGTTGTGACCGATCATCTGCAAGCCTCTTCCCCAAGCAACGGTGCACCGCACCATATGAGGCTTGGTTTCCAACGCGAAACCCCATACCTCGTGAATATGGTCAATCCACCCACCAGCACAGACGCGGCCGCGCCACTGAAAGTGAAGCATCGCGCCCTCATAACCGGTTGCGTGATGATCGCCACCCTGATGCAGGTGCTCGACAGCACCATCGCCAACGTCGCCATGCCCTTCATGCAGAGCAGCCTCGACAGCACCATCGACCAGATCACCTGGGTGCTGACCTCCTACGTCATCGCCTCTGCCATCATGACCGCGCCAGTCGGCTGGATGGCCGCGCGCTACGGCCGCAAGCGCCTTTTCTTGATCTGCCTCGCCGGTTTCACAGTCACCTCGATGATGTGCGGCGCAGCCCAGTCATTGCCGCAAATGGTCATCTTCCGCATCCTGCAAGGCAGTTTCGGCGCTGCCCTCGTGCCCCTGTGCCAAGCGATCATGCTCGACATTTATCCAGTCGAAAAGCGCCCTCAGGCCATGGCGATCTGGGGTCTCGGCGTCATGGTCGGCCCGATCTCGGGCCCGACCATCGGCGGCTGGCTGACGGACGTCTATAACTGGCGCTCGGTCTTCTACGTGAACCTCCCTTTTGGGATCCTGGCCATGGTCGGCCTGGCGTTCTTCCTGCCGAAATCATCGCCGAACGACAGCCTTCGCTTTGACTGGACGGGATTTACCGTCCTTGGCCTCGGCCTCGGCAGCCTCCAGCTGATGCTTGATCGCGGCCAGGAACAGGACTGGTTTTCCTCCCGCGAAATCGTCGTCGAATGCATCCTCGCCGTCCTCGGCGCCTATCTTTTCCTGGTACACATGTTCACGGCGAAGAAACCCTTCATTCCGCCGGCCATCTTCCAGGACCGCAATTTTACCTCAGCCATGCTCATCATGGCCACCACCGGGATGGTGCTGATGGCGAGCTCCGCTCTGCTGGCGCCTTACCTCCAAAATCTCGCCGGTTACCCCGTGCAGACCGCGGGCATCATCATGGCCCCGCGGGGTCTTGGCACGATGGTGGCCATGATCCTTGCCGGCAAATTCGGCAACCGGGTCGACTCGCGAGTCTTCATGACCGTCGGCTGCCTTGTCCTCGCGATGACGCTCTACAGCATGAGCGGCTGGACCCCGGACGTGTCCCGAGACCAGATGCTGGTCACCCTCGTCCTCCAAGGATTCGGCATGGGTTGGATTTTCAACCCCCTCTCCGTCATCGCTTACGCCACCCTCGCCCCGAATTTTCGCGCTGACGGGGCTGCGTTGCTCAGCCTGTTCCGCAACATCGGCGCAGCAGTCGGCATTTCGATCACCTCGTTTTCACTCACGCGGAACGCCCAAACCGTCCACAGCGTGCTCTCAGAGGTCGCCACCCCCTTCAACCGCCTCTTTCATGGCTCCAGCCAGCTCGCCCACACCCTTGACCCCGCCACAACCCACGGCGCCGCCATTCTCGACCAGATGATCAGCCGCCAGGCGCTCATCATCGCCTACAACGACGATTTCCTGCTGATGACCTGGGTCACCATTCCGACGCTCATCCTGATCGCTCTCATGCGCCGGGCAGGCACGCCGCGGGCGTAACACGCGGTTGCGGTTGATACCCATCGGGCGCGAGGCTTGGTCGGAAGAAGGAGGACCACCCGAGAACCTGATGATTTTTGGCGGTTCTGCCAAAAATCATCAGGTTCTAAATCTCAAATGCCGATCTCAGAAGATCTCGAACAACCCGGCCGCGCCCATCCCGCCACCGACGCACATGGTGACGACGCCGTATTTGGCGCCGCGGCGTTTCCCTTCGATCAGCACGTGGCCCATCATACGGGCGCCCGACATGCCATAGGGATGCCCAATGGAGATCGCGCCGCCCGAGACATTGAGGCGATCATTGGGGATGCCAAGCCGGTCGCGGCAGTAGAGCACCTGGCTCGCGAAGGCCTCGTTGAGTTCCCAGATACCGATGTCGTCGATCGACAGACCGTGCAGCTTCAGCAGTTTCGGGACTGCGAACACGGGCCCGATCCCCATTTCTCCAGGATCGCACCCAGCCACCGCCATGCCACGATAAGCCCCGAGTGGCGTCAATCCGCGCTTGGCGGCTTCTTTTGCTTCCATCAACACGCAGGCCGATGAACCATCCGAAAGCTGCGAAGCATTGCCGGCGGTGATGAACTTCCCTTCGGCGATCGTTTGTCCATTCTTAAACACGGGTTGCAGCTTCTGCAGATCAGCCAGCACTGTCTGGGGCCGATTGCCTTCGTCCATCGACAGCGTCACTTCGCGCGCCGATGCCACCCCCGTTGCCTTGTCGACCACCTGCATGATCGTCGTCATGGCAGCGATTTCCGCGTTCAGCCGGCCTTCAGCCTGCGCCTGCCCGGTTCTCTGTTGGGACTGGAGTGCATATTCGTCCTGCGCTTCGCGGGTGATGCCGTATCGCTCCGCAACAATTTCGGCGGTTTCGAGCATGCTCATGTAGAGCTGCGGCACGATTTCCATGAGCTTCGGATCCTGCGTGCGGAACCGGTTCATCTTCTCGTTCTGCACCAGCGAGATCGACTCCACACCGCCGCCGACGGTTATGGTCATCCCGTCGAAGATGATCTCCTTCGCTGCTGTCGCAATCGCCATCAGCCCCGATGCGCACTGTCGATCCATTGACATACCGGCTACCGACTGCGGCAAGCCGGCCCGCAGCCCTGCCTGACGGCCGATGTTGGAACCGGTCGAGCCCTGTTGCAACGCGCTGCCCATGATCACGTCTTCGACCTCGGCGGGGTCGATCCCCGCCCGGCTCACCGCGTTCGCAATCGCGTGGCCAGCCAATGCCTGCGCCTGGGTATCATTGAAGGCGCCCCGGTACGCCTTGCCGATCGGCGTGCGGGCGGTTGATACGATAACGGCTTCGCGCGTCATAATGTTCTCCTTCAATCCAAACGTTCCACGTGAAAATCTAGCCTGACTGCGCCTTGATGTCACACCCTGCGCACGTTCCAGGGATAGGAGGCGGACCCATCCAGAATGCCGCTAATATCGTTCCTGCGCACCGTGAAGACCCCGTACTGTCCAAGTGGAATCAATGGCGGATCCTCGAACAGCACCTTCTGATACCGGTCGAACAGCCCCTGGCTTGAAGCGCCCGTCGGGCTGTCCAGCCATTCCTGCGCCAACGCCTCGATCTCCGGCTTGTCGTACCAACCAACCCACCCTTTCGCACCCTGCCCGCGGACGTACATGTTCAGTGCCGGGTTGATCATCGACACCATCGAGCCCGAGGTATGGAACATGCTCCATCCCCCCTTCTCCACCGGCTCGCGATTTGTTGTCCGCTGGATCATCGTGCCCCAGTCCATCGGCTGGAAATCGACATTCATTCCAAGCCGTTTCAGCAGATCCGCCATCACGGTGCCGAATGCACCGAGCTGCGGGTAGTCCATCGGCGCCATGACCACGGTGCGTTCGCCATTATAGCCGGAATCAGCGATCAGCTTGCGCGCCACCTCCAGTTTCAGCGCCGGCATATCGGCCTGGCCGAGCTCGCTGACGTCCTTCACGCCACACGGCATCATGGCTTTGCAGGTGCGCCAGACCTCGTGATCGTCGCCGAACCCGGCGCGCATGAAGTCCTCCTGATCGACCGCAGCCAGAACGGCGCGGCGCAGCTTCAGGTTGTTGAACGGCTTCTGGAGGTGATTGAACCTGGCGATCGCATACCAGTTGTAGGGGTCTTTCGCCTGGACGGTGATGCCTTTGGCCTTGCGAAGCATCTCGTGCAGATCGGCTGGTGTGTATTCCCACCAATCCATTTCACCAGCCTGGATCGCATTGGCCGCGGTCGCCGAATCCGGCATCGTATACCACGTCACCCGATCGAAATACGCGATCTTGCCCCCCGCCGTGCGCTCCGCCTTCTCGGCGCGCGGCACATACTTGTCGAACTTTACATATGCTGCCCGGCTCCCCGGGTTGAATTCATCCGCCAGAAACCGATAAGGCCCGCTGCCGGTTGCGTCCTTCACGGCCGTATAGGCGTCCGTATTGGCGAAGCGCTCCGGCATAACGAAACACGCCAGCGCCCCCACGCGCGACAAGGCGACGAGAAGATGCGGAAACGGCCGTTTCAGTTTCAGCCTGATCGTCTTGTCGTCGGGCGCATCCAGCGTATCCACCACCTCGGCGATGAGTTGCCCGAACGAATCGCGTTTCCACCACCGTCGCATCGAAGCCACCGCATCGCGCGCGCGCACCGGCTCTCCGTCATGGAACCACAGCCCGTCACGCAACGTGAACCGCCACTCCCGCCCGTCATCAGACACCGTATGGCCGTTCACCATCTGCGGTCGTGGGCTTAAATCCTGCCCGATGCCATAAAGCGTGTCGTAAACGTGATAGGCGTGGTTGAGCGTCACCAAAGACGCCGTCCAGATCGGATCCAGCACCGTCAGCCCGACGGCTGAAATGAACCGCAGTTCGCGCGGGTCGCGCTTCTGCGCCTGCGCGGGACGAAATCCGGCGGCGCCACTGGCGACAGCCCCGGCGCCGGCAATCAGCGCGCGACGGGGAAGGGATAATGGCGTCATGGCGTTGTGTCTCCCGTATCGGCGGCATTCTTAGGCCGCATCTGAGCACACAATGTACCGGCTCGCGCACCGCGCCAAGCCAAACGTTATCTGTTACGAATCGCCCCAGCGACAAGTCAACGCCAGCCATGCATTCTGCACGAAACACATGCCGGAGGGCCACGTGCCCAGCTTCATCGCCCAACTCCAGACCGCCTCTCCCCGCTCCCTGCTTGAGACGTGCCTCGATACCATCGAAGCCCGCGAGCCCGTGCTGCGCGCTTTTACCGCATTGGACCCCGCAGCAGCCCGAGCCGCTGCCGACGCTGCCACCGCCCGACGCATCGCCAACCGCCCGCTATCGCCGATCGATGGCATGCCAATCGCGGTGAAAGACCTCATTGAAACCGTCGACCACCCGACCCGCTTCGGCTCCGCCGCCTTCGCGCACCATCCACCGCCGCGGCGCGACGCGGCCCCGATCGCCGCCCTGCGTGCTGCCGGCGCTGTGATTGTCGGCAAAACCGTCACCACCGAATTCGGCGTCGGCGGCCCGGGCCCCACGCGCAATCCGCACGATTCCGCACGCAGCCCTGGCGGCTCTTCGTCGGGCTCCGGCGCCGCTGTCGGTGCCGGTATGGTCCCCGTCGCTCTCGGCACCCAGGTGGGTGGCTCGGTGCTCCGCCCGGCAAGTTTTTGCGGCGCCATCGGCCTTAAACCCACCTATGGCGCTCTCAATCGCGGTCAGCTGTCCGACCAATTCAGCCAGAATTGTCTCGGCGTGATCGGCATCCATCTCGATGATATCTGGGGCGTCTGCCACGAAATCGCGACCCGGGTTGGCGGGGATCCGGGCCATGTCGCCTTCTCCGCCGGCCCTCTACCCGAACCTCCGTGCCGCCCTACGACGCTCGCTGTGCTCGAAACTGCAGGTTGGGCCGCTGCCGACGATGCCGCCCGCGCCGCCTTGCATACCGAACTCGAACACCTCTCGGTCGCCGGGATTCGGCTGATTGACCGCACCTCGTCAACGCGTATCGCCGATCTCGAACGTCTGCTCGCCGATGCGGCTGAAATCACCACTGGCATCAACGGATGGGAATCGCTCTGGCCGATCGGCGAACTGGCGGATCGCCTCGCCCCGGGCACACTGCATCCCCGCACCGAGGAACTCCTCGCCACGGGCCGCGCTCTCACGCTCGATGGTTACACCGCCCTGCTGCGCCGCCGTGATGCGGTGCGCGAGGCCCTCATCGCCCTCGCGCCCGATATCGATGCCTGCATCACCCTTGCTGCGCCCGGTGCCGCGCCCATCGGCCTGGAAACCACGGGCAACGCGATATTCAATATCCCCGCCTCCATGCTGCGCTGCCCCGCGATCTCGCTGCCGCTGCTCGAAGCCGACGGCATGCCGCTCGGGCTTCAACTCATCGGTTTCCCCAACGCCGAGCGCAGGATCGGCGCCTATGCGGCCTGGTTTCTCAGCAAATGAGCCATATCGCGCGGGGGGCCGTCAGGCTGCTCGCAACGTTCCCTCGGGATCCAGCCGGTAGCCGCCACCTTCGGTGATCAACAGCCGCGCGGCGCCGGGGTCGGGCTCGATCTTCTGTCGCAGGCGGTAGATGTGGGTCTCCAACGTGTGCGTGGTCACGTTCGCGTTATAGCCCCACACTTCATTGAGCAGCACCTGGCGCGGCACGGCGGTAGCCCCCGCGCGATACAGATACTTCAAGATCGCGGCTTCTTTCTCGGTCAGGCGGATACGCTTGTTCTTCGCCGGCTCCTGCAGCGTCTTCGCCATCGGGCGAAACATGTAGGGCCCGATGGTGAACACCGCGTCTTCGCTGTTCTCGAAAATCCGCAACTGAGCGCGTAACCGCGCCAGCAATTCGGCCAGACGGAAGGGCTTGGCGACGCAGTCGTTCGCCCCTGAATCGGGCTCGCGCACCACACCCGCCTCGTCATCGGAGCCGAGGAGCATGATGATCGGAATTTTCAACCCCTGCTGCCGCAGCCGGGCACACAAATCGCGCCCGTCCCCATCCGGCAGAGTGACGTCAAGAATGACCGCATCGAACCGCGAACGCCCCGCCAGCGCGGCCTCTGCTTCAGCGATGCTTGCTGCTCCTTCCGCGCTGAACTCGCCGTCAACTGCCAGTTGTTCGAGCAGCATAGTCCGCAGTGTCGGATCGTCGTCGACAACAAGGATGGGCCGATCACCGGGCATGCGGTGCTCCTTTACGCGTTTATCGTTCCCGACGGACACCAGCGTTGCACCCGCCGGAAGCAGGATGATCTAGAATTTTTATATCACAGATCCGCAAAATCAGTCAGCCGCCCGTCCTCTCCTGCACGAGCTACTTGTGATGAGGATTTCCGCCACAACCTTTAGGCTCTATACCGAGATGATGTTGGAGCTCATGGATCACGTGCCGCTACGCGACAAGGCTGCCCCTCTTCCCGCGGACATTCTCGGTACACCAGATGGCGCTCGCGGTGCGAGGCGGCCAGATGATGCAGTGCTGCGCACCCGCGCTGTTCACCGCGCCATTTCGGAGTTGAAGCGTGGAGCGCCGATCCTGCTGCGCGGCCCGTCACCGCTTGTCGTCATTCCGGCAGAGACAGCCGGGGCGGCCGGTATGCGCGACATGGGATCGCTCTCGGTCGGCCCCGCACTTCTGTTGCTTGCCCCCTCTCGCGCGTCGGTTGCCTTGCAGCGCCAGGTCAGTTCAGCCGCCACCGCCGTCGCCATCCGCCTGACGGGCCTGTTGGTGGATGTTGCTGTGCTGCGCGGCCTTGCCGACCCGACCGCCGAACAACTGCTTCCCGAGGAACCGGCCCTGGTTGATCCTCCGCCCGCCTCTGCCGCCGCGGTGCTCTTGGTCAAACTCGCCCGCCTGCTGCCCGCTGCCGTTGTCGCACAGGCGCATCCCGACGCGGCCAGCCGTGCGATCGAGCTTGGTTTGTTGAGCACCGACGCCGCCGATGTGCTCGCCTATCCCGCGGAAATGGGCCACGGATTATTTCGCGTTGCTGAAACCGCTGTCCCGCTTGATGGCGCGCCGGATGCCCGCATCGTTGCCTTCCGGGAGCCTGACAGCGGCGTAGAGCACCTCGCCATCCTGGTCGGTCGTCCTGAGCAGACTGACGCCCCTCTGGTGCGGATTCACTCCGAATGCTTCACCGGTGACCTGCTTGGCAGCTTGCGCTGTGACTGCGGCCCGCAACTCAAGGGCGCCATTCATCGTATGGGCGAGGCCGGCGCCGGGGTGCTGCTCTATCTCGCACAGGAGGGCCGCGGGATCGGCCTGGTCAACAAGTTGCGCGCTTACGCCATGCAGGATCGTGGTCTCGACACGCTCGACGCCAATCGGGCCCTTGGATGGGGTGTCGATGAGCGCAATTTCCTGCTCGCAGCCACCATGCTCGAAGCCCTCGGTGTCCCCCGTGTCCGACTGCTCACCAACAACCCCGAAAAAATCGCCTCGCTAACTGCCCTTGGTATCGAGGTGGTCAATCGCGAGAGCCATGAGTTCGCACCGAATGGCGTCAACAATCAATATCTTGCTACCAAGGCTGCCCGCTTCGGCCACATGTTCAAGTGACAGAAGCCATCGTCCACGCTGACGGCCGTCTGGTTTTCAAAGGGCAGACCTTCCGTTGCGCCATCGGTAAAGGCGGTGCCCGCACCGACAAGTCCGAAGGTGACAGCGCGACCCCGATTGCCTTCTTGCCACTTCGCCGGGTCCTTTACCGCGCCGACCGCGTCGCCATCCCCGCCTGCGCTGTGCCCAAGGAGGCCCTCGCCCCGGAAGACGGCTGGTGCGATGACACAACCCATCGCGCCTATAACACGGCCATCCGCCTGCCCCACCCCGCCCGCCACGAGGAATTGTGGCGCCGTGACGCGGTCTACGACATCATCGGCATTCTCGGCTGGAACGATGACCCGGTGGTTCGCCAGCGCGGCAGCGCGATTTTCCTCCATGTCGCCCGGCCCGACTACGCGCCGACCGAAGGCTGCGTCGCCCTTGCGCGACCGGATCTGCAAAAAGTGCTCGCCGCCGGCATCACCGCCCTGCAGATTGTTCCATAGCGCCGAATTCTAATCATGAGCCATAATAACAACGTCAGTTATTGATCGCTGATCCCCTGGTGTCCATCGATCCCTAGAGCCTGATGATTTTTGGTGATTCCACCAAAAATCATCAGGCTCTAGCCCTCAGGGCAGCACTTTGCCCGGATTCATCATCCCCGCAGGATCGATTGCCGCCTTGATCCGCTGCATCACGGCCAGTTCCGCCCCGCCCCGCCAATCCGGCATCATGTAGGGTTTCAACTGTCCGATTCCGTGTTCGGCCGAAAAACTGCCATCGTATTTCCGCACCACGGCGCACACCGTATCCATGATGTCATGATCCCGCCCGAGGAATGCGGCGCCATCCATATCAACGGGTTGTTCCAGATTAAAATGGATATTACCGTCTCCCATGTGCCCGAACGGCACCACTCGGATCCCCGGCATCAGCGCCTCACAGGCGAGTGTCGCCTCGCGGATGAAGGCCGGAACCTTGGAAACCGGCACTGAAACGTCGTTCTTGACCGAAGCGCCCTCGCGCTTCTGCGCCTCGGTATGCTCCTCGCGCAGCCGCCAGATCGCTGCCCGTTGCGCCTGGCTCTCGGCAATGGCCGCATCTGTAACATCCCCGGCCGCCAGCGCCGCCTCCAGCACCAACTCCATAGCGGCGCGCAGCCCGGCATTCGGCCGGGGTGTCGCCAGTTCGATCAGGGCGTAGTGCGGCGCGCGATCGGCCAGCGGCAAGGTGGTGCCTGGGATATTCCGCAGCACGAATTCCATTCCCGCTCCGGACATGTACTCGAATGCCTGGATTGCCGCGGGGTCATTGCGATGAAACCTGGTGAACAAGGCCAGCGCAGCCTCCGGCGACGGCACGGCGCACAACGCCACCGCCAACTCAGTCGGCTGCGGCACCAGCTTCATCACGGCCGCGGTGATGATACCTAGGGTGCCTTCGGCGCCGACGAACAATTGGCGCAGGCAATAGCCGGTGTTGTCCTTCCGGAGTTGCCGCAGCCCATGCCAGATTTCACCATCCGGCAGCACCACTTCGAGCCCCAGCACCAAGTCCCGCGCATTGCCATAGCGCACAGTGTTGTTGCCGCCCGCATTGGTCGACAGCACGCCCCCGATTTGCGCCGTTCCCTCCGAGCCGATTGACAGCGGCAGCAGGCACCCAGCTTCCTCGGCCGCGTTCTGCGCCGCTTTAAGCGTCACGCCGGCATCGACGGTAAGGGTCTGGTCGATCGGATCGATGGCGCGGATGCGGTTCATGCGCGAAAGCGAGAGGATGAATTCGCTGCCGTCCTCGCTTGGTGTGGCGCCGCCGCACATGGAGGTATTGCCGCCTTGCGGGACGATTTTTGCCCCAGCCGCGGCGCAGATTTTTACGGCGGCGGCGAGTTCGTCCGTATTGGCGGGACGGAGCACCGCGCGCGGATGACCGCGATAAAGCTTGCGCCAGTCCTCCGCATAGGCCGCGGTATCGGCAGCTTCGGTGATCAGGCCGAGAGGGCCGAGCAGGGATTTTAGGGTGTCGATCGGCATGGCGGAGGCTCCGGCAAAGATGAGTCAGTTTGGCAGCTTTCGGCGGGGTTTGCACAGGTGGGGGGCAACAAAAGCACTTTTGGCGCACTCCGGGATCGATGCATTGGCAGCATCAGTCGGGATCGTCGGCTGTTTTGCGGCTCGTGCAGGCGTCTACATTGTGCCGGTCGGGGATGGCGGTCATCCTGTCGAGCTTAATCGAGGGTTGAGCATGAGCATCGAAATCGTCAGTCTGGTCGAGCGGCCGGATCTGGGGCAGGTGGTGGCGCAGTGGCAATGGCAGGAATGGGGGCGCCGGGAAGGGAAGAACGTCGAGCAAATCGCATCGTTCCTGAAGGCGCAGTGCACCGTCCACAGCATCCCGCAGGCTGTCGTGCTGTTGGAGGACGGCGCACCCGCCGGCACCGCGACACTCGATCACGCCGATCTGGAGGCGCGACCGGATCTCACGCCGTGGTTGGCCAACGTGTTCGTATCGCCGAATTTCCGGGGGCGCGGCCATGCTCGCCGGCTCGTCCGCCACATCGAGGCGGCGGCACATGCCTGCGGGATCGCGATCCTCTATCTCCACACCGAAAACGCCACGGCGCTCTACGCTGGCCTCGGCTGGGCAAAAATCGACACGGCGGACTATCACGGCCACGCGGTGACCGTGATGCGGAAGGTCCTGCCGGACGGAGCGGTTTAGCGCTCCTCGTCGTTGCCTTCGGTTTCGACTTCAACCTCGATACCGTCGGCGTCGTCTTCGAGATCCGAGGTATCCTCGAGGACATCCTCTTCGGCATCCTCATCGTCCTCGACCTCAACCTCGACTTCCGCGCCCTCCAGACCCGGCACCACGGCAGGCTTCGGACGGCGCTTGTCGTCGGCGATGTTGCCGCCCGGCGCACGCCGCAGCCGGGGCTGCTCGGCGGGCTGTTCGGTGCTGCACTTGGGGCAGACAGCAGGTTGCTTCAGCAGGTCAAAAAACTTGGCGGCACAGGAGACGCAAACGCGTTTGTTGCCGAGTTCAGGCTTCGCCATGATTCGCCTCGCTTGGCGTGTCAGCCAACGGATTGGGTCCCCGCCAGCGTCATTCACGCGATATTGTAAGTTTCAAGACCACGACCGGACCCCAAACGGGTCCTGCGGGCGCGGCGAATGCCATTGCAGAGGCGCCCTGTCAAACACTGTCGTGCCAGGACAGGGCTGATGTGCTAAGCGCGCCTCCATCATGCACATGCTCAAGCCCCTCCGCGCCTCTCGCCCTTCGGCCCCCCTCGGGGGCACCATCACCGTTCCCGGCGACAAGTCGATCAGTCATCGCGCGCTCATGTTCGGTGCCCTGGCGGTCGGGGAGACGCGGATCAGCGGTCTGCTCGAGGGCGAGGACGTGCTGCGCACAGCGGCCGCGATGCGTAGCCTCGGCGGCGAGGTAACCCAGGACGGTCCTGGCGCCTGGCGCGTGTCGGGGCGCGGCGTGGGTGGCTTGGTTGAGCCGGTCGATGTGCTGGACATGGGTAACTCCGGCACGGCGGCGCGGTTGCTGGCCGGGATCTTGGCGAGCCATCCGTTCTTCTCCGTGATGACCGGTGATGCGAGCCTGCGCCGCCGCCCGATGCGCCGGGTGACGGACCCGCTGGCGGCCTGTGGCGCCCGGTTCGCCTCGCGCGAGGGCGGCAGGCTCCCGTTGGCGATCGAGGGTGCGCGCGAGGCGCTGCCGCTCGAATACCGCGTGCCGGTGCCCTCGGCCCAGGTGAAATCTGCGCTCCTGCTGTGCGGCTTGAATGCTGCTGGGATCACCCGCATCGAGGAACCCGAGGCGACCCGCGATCACAGCGAAAACATGCTGCGCCATTTCGGCGCCGAGGTCATGGTCGAGCACGCCGGGGCGACCCGCATCATCTCGCTCACGGGTCAACCGCATCTGCGCGCGGCTGACGTGGTGGTGCCTGGCGATCCGTCATCGGCGGCCTTCGCGGTGGTGGCGGCGCTGCTGGTGCCAGGCTCGCGGGTTCGGGTCGAAGGACTGGGGTTGAATCCGCTGCGGTGCGGCCTGTTCACGACACTGCGCGAAATGGGCGCCTCGCTCGACGTCGAGAACGCGCGGATCGAGGGCGGCGAACCGGTCGGTGATCTCGTGGTGTCGCACAGTATATTGCGCGCCGTGGATGTGCCGTGGGACCGGGCGCCGTCGATGATCGACGAGTATCCGGTGCTCGCAGTCGCCGCCGCCTTCGCCACCGGGACGACGCGTATGCTGGGGTTGAAGGAACTTCGCGTGAAAGAGAGCGACCGCCTGACCGCCACTGCGGCACTGCTGTCGGCCAATGGCGTGAAAGTCGAAATCATCGGCGACGACTTGATTGTGCACGGCTCCGGTGGCGCGCCCCTCGGTGGCGCGACTGTAGAGACGCATATGGATCATCGTCTGGCGATGAGCGCCCTTGTGCTGGGGCTGGCCGCGCAAACGCCGGTCTCGGTCGATGACGGCAGCTTCATCGACACCAGCTTCCCCGGCTTTGTCTCGCTCATCAACGGGCTGGTCGGCAACGGCGAGGTTCCGGCGATTACCCAGGCATGACCGGCCTCGTCATCGCCGTCGACGGGCCGGCTGCGGCGGGCAAGGGCACCCTGGCGCGGCGCTTGGCTGCGCATTTCGCACTGCCCTATCTCGACACTGGCCTGCTCTATCGCGCGGTTGGCCGCCGCGTGCTCGACGCGGCTGGCGATCCGCGTGATGCCGCGGTGGCCCAAGCGGCGGCCCGGGCGCTGCAGGCGGCGGACCTCGCGCGCGGCGATTTGCGCGGCCCGCCGGCGGATGATGCGGCGAGCATGGTCGCGGCGCATCCGGGCGTGCGCCACGCCCTGGTTGACTTTCAGCGCCGGTTTGCCGCCGAAGCCGGCGCGGTGTTGGACGGGCGGGATATCGGAACGGTGATTTTTCCTGACGCCCGGGCGAAGCTCTATATCACCGCCAGCGCCGAGGCGCGGGCCTATCGGCGCTGGCTCGAAGTGCACGCCCGCGACCCCTCGGCCACCCTAACGGCTGTCGCGGCTGAAATGGCGGCGCGCGATGCTCGCGATGCCGGACGGGATGCTGCGCCGATGAAGCCGGCCGCGGACGCGATCGTGTTGGACACGACCACGCTCGACGCCGATGCGGCCTTTGCGCGGGCCATGGCGCTGGTGAGCGGCTTAATCGGCTGATACCGCCTCGCTTCGTCTGTGCCGACCCTGCCCCACCACCGTTGCGCTTGACTCCGCGCGGACTCCGGCGTTTTGTCCGCGCGCGCATGCCCGAGGTGGGGTGCGCGATCCTCAACCCGGCCTGCGCCGAACCCGAGTGGGTGGCGCGGGCATGTCGTGCTTTTTCAAAAGTGCGCAAAGCAGATCAGGCTCGCCGTGGCGGGCCGTTCAGGAACACACCTAACCTATGGCCTCCGCATCCACGCGTCCCTACGAAGATTTTGCGTCCCTGCTCGACGAGACCCTCGGCAAGGACACCGGCTTTGACGGCTCTGTCGTCACCGGCCGCGTTGTCCGCCTGACCGACGAATTCGCCATCGTCGATGTCGGCCTCAAGAGCGAGGGCCGCGTAGCCCTCAAGGAATTCGGCCCGCCCGGCGCCAAGCCGGAAGTGAAGCCTGGCGATGTCATCGAGCTGTTCGTCGAGCGCTACGAAGACCGTGACGGTTCGATCGTCCTGTCGCGCGAGAAGGCCCGCCGCGAGGAGGCCTGGACCGCGCTCGAGAAGGCGTTCGAGGCGCAGATGCGCGTCAATGGCACCATCTATGGCCGCGTCAAGGGCGGCTTCACCGTCGATCTCGGCGGCGCCGTGGCCTTCCTGCCGGGCTCGCAGGTCGATATCCGTCCGGTCCGCGACGTTGGCCCGCTGATGGGCCAGCCACAGCCGTTCCAGATCCTGAAGATGGACCGAGCCCGCGGCAACATCGTTGTATCGCGTCGCGCCGTCCTTGAAGAGACGCGCGCCGAGCAGCGCAGCGAGCTGATCCAAGGCCTCAAGGAAGGCATGATCCTCGATGGCGTGGTCAAGAACATCACCGATTACGGTGCGTTCGTGGACCTCGGCGGCGTCGACGGCCTGCTGCATGTCACCGACATCGCGTGGCGTCGGATCAACCACCCCTCCGAGGCGCTGCAGATCGGTATGCCGGTGCGCGTGCAGGTCATCCGCTTCAACTCCGACACGCAGCGTATCAGCCTGGGCATGAAGCAGCTCGAGGCCGATCCGTGGGAAGGCGTGGCGGCGAAGTATCCGCCGGGTGCGAAGTACAGCGGCCGCGTCACCAACATCACCGACTACGGCGCCTTCGTGGAGCTGGAGCCGGGGGTCGAGGGTCTCGTGCACGTCTCCGAGATGTCCTGGACCAAAAAGAACGTCCATCCGGGCAAGATCGTCGCCACTTCGCAGGAAGTCGACGTGCTGGTGCTCGATGTGGATGCGTCCAAGCGCCGCATTTCGCTGGGTCTCAAGCAGGTTCAGCGCAACCCGTGGGAGCAGTTCGTCGACGAGCATCCGATCGGCAGCGTGGTCGAAGGCGAAATCCGCAACATGACGGAATTCGGTCTGTTCATTGGCCTCGGCACGGATCTGGACGGCATGATCCACATGTCCGACCTGTCGTGGGACGAGCCTGGCGAGCTCGCTATGGCGAAGTTCGAGAAGGGCGAGGTCATCAAGGCGAAGGTGCTCGATGTTGACGTCGAGAAGGAGCGTATCAGCCTCGGCATCAAGCAGCTGGCTGACGATCCCGCCGCCGCCGTGCTCGATCGCGTCCAGAAGGGTACTGTCGTGACCTGCGTGGTCACCGCTGTGCAGTCCAACGGCATCGAAGTGAAGGTCGACGACGTGCTGACCGGCTTCATCCGCCGCGCCGAACTGGCTCGCGACAAGGGCGACCAGCGCCCGGATCGCTTCGCCATCGGCGAGAAGGTCGATGCCAAGGTCGTCGCGGTTGACCGCGCCGCGCGCAAGCTGTCGCTCACCATCAAAGGCAAGGAGATGGAAGAGGACAAGAAGGCGATCCAGGAATACGGCACCTCCGACTCGGGCGCTTCCCTGGGCGATATTCTGGGAGCCGCGATCCGTCGCCGCAACCAGTCGACCCCCGAGTAATAGGGACCACAGGTTCGCATGAGCCTGGAAGTCGACTTGATTATTGACAGGCGGCGCCTCAAGCGCCGCCTGTTGCTTTGGCGGGTGGTCGCGCTCATCGCAGTCGTGACCGCGGCGCTGGTTCTGGTCATACCTGGTAAGATGCCCGGCGGAGGCGATTATGTCGCCCGCGTCAGTGTTGAGGGCGTGATGATGTCGGACCGCAAGGCGGTCAAGGCGCTCACCGAGGTGCTGGGCGATGACCGGGCCAAGGCCCTGGTGCTGTCGATCAACAGCCCTGGCGGGGCGGTCGCAGTCGGCGAGACGCTGCACACGTTGATTTCGCGGGTGGCGGCGAAAAAGCCGGTGGTGGCGGTGATGGGCGGCACGGCAGCCTCGGCCGGGTTCATGATTGCGATGCCTGCGCAGCGGATATTTGCCCGCGAATCGACCTTGACGGGATCGATCGGCGTGTTGATGCAGACGGGCGAAATGTCCGGCCTGTTGAAAATGCTGGGGATTTCCGATGAAACATTGGTCTCTGGACCGCTCAAGAACCAGCCGAGCCTGTCTCGCCCGATGTCGCCCCAGGGGCGCGAGGTGCTGCAGGGATTGGTCGACGATTTGTATGACCAGTTCGTCGCCATGGTCGCCAAAGGCCGGTCGATGGAGCCGGCGCGGGTGCGGGAACTCGCGGATGGGCGGGCCTATACCGGGCGGCAGGCGCTGAAGCTGGGGCTGATCGATGCGATCGGCGGCGAGAAGGAAGCGCGCGCCTGGCTCGCGGCCGAAAAGGGCGTTTCGGAGGCGCTGAATATCCGTGAAATCAAGGCTGCGAGCCTCCAGGGCCGCCTATTTGCGGACGATGCCGAGGGGATTTTGACCTATTTCGTGAAAACCCTTCTGTCTCAAAGCGTTAGCCTTGACGGCGGGTGGGCACTCTGGCAGCCTCCGCGTGTGTCGAATTAGCACCATCGGGCGCGGAGATAGCGAAACATGACGAAGTCCGAACTTATCGCAGAACTATCGGCGGCCAATCCGCATTTGCTCAGCCGCGACGTCGAGACCATTGTGGCGACGATCTTTACGGAAATCACGGCGGCCCTGGCGCGTGGCGAACGGGTTGAACTGCGTGGATTCGGCGCTTTCACCGTGAAGCACCGTGACGCGCGGACGGGTCGCAATCCCCGGACTGGGGCTGCGGTGCCGGTCGATGAAAAGGCGGTGCCGTTCTTCAAGGCCGGCAAGGAACTGCGGGAACGCGTCAACAAGGGCACGCCGGAGAGCTAATGCTGCTCCGACTGTTTCTGCTGAGCCCTTTCCTGCTCGTCCTGGTGGTGTTTGCCCTCGCAAACCCGCAGCCGATGCATATTGTATTCTGGCCGTTTGACCTCGCGTTCGATCCGCCGGCTTCTCTGGCGCTTTTATGCGTGCTCGGGGCGGGGCTGTTTCTGGGAGCTATGATGCTGTGGGTGACGACACTGGGGCTGCGCCTCAGGGCAAGACGGGCGGAGCGCGCCAATGCATTGCTTGAGAGCGCGCTGAAGCGCGCCAACCGCGCATCGCCCGCCACCATCCTGCCGCCACCAGGTACCGCACTCAGGATGCCGACATGACCGGAATCATCGCGGCACTCGATACTGTCGATCCGCAGAAAGCGTTGGGTTGGGCTCGGGCTGTTGCGCCGTCTTGTGGGATGTTGAAGCTCGGTCTCGAGTTTTTCCTCGCGAACGGATGCGAAGGGGTCCGCATGATCAACCAGCGGCCGATTTTCCTCGATCTCAAGCTCCACGATATTCCCAATACGGTTGCCGGCGGCGTGAGGGCGATCCTGGCTTTGCGACCGGCATTTCTGACGCTCCATGCTGGGGGTGGGCGGGCCATGATTGCCGCGGCGCGGGCTGCCGCTGATACCGCGGGGGTTGATCGGCCGAAGCTCTTGGCTGTAACGGTGTTGACCAGCTTGGACGCCGAGGCGCTGCACGAGACCGGTGTTGCCGGTGGGCCGCGCCAGCAGGTGCTGCGCCTGGGACGGCTCGCACTCCAAGCCGGGGCGGATGGGCTGGTGTGCAGCGCGCACGAGATATCGACGTTGCGGGCAGCACTTGGCCCCGAAGCCTTGCTGGTGGTGCCTGGGATTCGCCCAGCCGGCGCCGATGTTGGCGATCAGGCGCGGACGATGACCCCGCGCGATGCGGCCAAGGCCGGGGCCGACTGGCTGGTCGTGGGCCGACCGATTACCGGCGCAGCAGATCCGGGTTTGGCGGCCGCTGCGATTGCCGCGGAACTGGCGTGACCACGCGGGTCAAGATCTGTGGCCTCAATGATGCGCCGGGCTTCGATGCTGCGGTGGCAGCGGGGGCTGACTATATCGCCTTCAACTTCTTTCCCCCATCGCCCCGCGCCGTGACGCCCGACCAGGCCGCTGCGTTGTCGGCGCGCTGCGCTGGGGGACCGCTGCGGATCGGCCTTTTCGTCAAGCCGACGGATGCGGATGTTGCGGCGGTTCTTGACGCGATACACCTTGATATTCTTCAACTTTATGTCGATCCAGCCCGCGCGTACGCCTTGCGGACGCGGTTTGGCCGCCAGGTGTGGCGGGCGCATGGCGTGAGCAGCGCCGCCGATCTCCCCACCAGCAATGATGGTGCCGACGCTCTGTTGATCGAGGCGAAGCCTCCGCAAGGAGCGACCAGGCCGGGCGGCAACGCGGTGAGTTTCGACTGGTCGGTTATGGCTGGCTGGCAGGCGCCTGGTGATTGGGTGCTGGCGGGGGGCCTGACGCCCGACAATGTTGCCGAGGCCATCGCCATCACCGCGGCGCCTTGCGTCGACGTTTCCTCCGGTGTCGAGCGCAGTCGGGGCGTAAAGGATCCGACCTTGATCCGTTCTTTCATCGCTGCTGCCCGAGCGGCGTGAGAATCCACCTTACTGGCACTTATGGTGGTGCTTTTGCCAGGATAGTTATATGATATAACTGTTCGACCGCGATGATACGTCCCGTGCACGCCGCCTGCGATGACGGCATGCTGTCGGATATCTTCATGGTGGCCGGTGTGCCGCTGCGAGAGCGCAGGATTGTTGCCGGCCGATAGGCGCCGCACCGGCGAGCGCGATGCGGGCCCGGTTCACTTCTTTTCGTCGATCAACCGGGCTATGCGGCGCAGCGCCAACTGATAGCCCTGGGTGCCGAACCCGGCGATGACGCCCTCGGCGCGGGTGGAGACGAAGGAATGGTGACGAAATTCCTCTCGCTTGTGGACGTTGGAGATATGGACCTCGATCACCGGTGCATCGAAGGTGTTGAGGGCATCGAGGATCGCGACCGAGGTGTGTGTGAAGGCCGCAGGGTTGATAACGATGCCGCCCGCGATATCGCGGGCTTCATGGATCCAGTCGATGATTTCGTATTCGCGGTTGGATTGATGGAAGCGGATGTCAACGCTGAGTTCGGCGCCAAGGGCCCTGCAGTCCCGCTCAACATCGGCCAGGGTCTCATGGCCATAGATATGGGGCTGGCGTTTGCCGAGCAGGTTGAGGTTCGGGCCGTTGAGGATGAAAACGAGGCGGCTCATGGGGTTCTCCGGATGCTGCCCTTCTTCTAGGGCCTGATGATTTTCGGCGGAATCGCGAAAAATCATCAGGCTCTAGAGTGGGATGAATTCGCCGATCAGAAGGCATCCCACTCTAGCGGAATTCCCCGATTTGTCAGGCGGCGGCGAGTTCGCGCCGCTCGGCGTCCTGCGCGGTGCGGCGTTGGGCGGCCTTACGGGCGTCCTCGCGGCGTTTTACCAACTCGTAGACGATGGTGCCGGCCACTGTGATGGCGATGATGGTAACAGCGAGGGCACTGATCGCCGGGGTGGAGCCTTGGCGGACGCGGCCGGCGAGCACTGTGGTGAGGGTCTTGTCGGACAGGATGGCGAAGGTGGTGGTGTTGTAGTTCTCGAAGCTCGACAGGAACGCCATCACTGCGGCCGACAGCACGGCGGGGCGGAGATACGGGATCAGGATATGGCGGAACACCTGGGCATTGCTGGCGCCAAGGTCCAGCGCGGCTTCTTCGAGCGCGTGGTCGAAGCGTTGCAGGCGGCTGAGGAAGATCAGCATGCAATAGGCGGAGATGAACGATGACTGCCCGAGGGCGGCGAGGATGAGCCCATCATAGAGAAAGCCGATCCCGGTGGCGCCCGTGAAGTCCTTCCAGAAGATGATGGTGGAAATACCGATAATCACGCCGGGGGTCAGCACCGGGGAGACCACCACGAGGTAGTAGAGGCTGCGGGCGCGGGCATAGACCTGCTGCATCACGATCGCGCCGGCCAGGCCGCATGGCACCGAGATCAGCACGACGAGAACACCGATCTTCAGGCTGTTCTGCAGGCCGATCATCATGTCCTTGTCGCGGAACAGGATGTCGAACCATTGCAGCGTGAAGTCCTCAAACGGGATCACGGTGGGGTAAGGTGCTGTGTTGAAGGCAGTGATGCCCATGATGATGAGTGGGCCGAACAGGTAGGCGAAGAACAGAACCAGATAGAATCCGACCATAACGCGCATCACCTGGCGGGCGTTCATCGCGTGATCTCCCCGAGGCTGAGTTTGCCGATGCGCATCACCGCGAGTACGAAGGCGATGCAGGTCAGGAGCAGGATGAAGGCATAGGCCGAGCCCTGCGGCCAGTTGAATGCCTGGTAGAACCGGTCATAGACTATGGGCGTGAACCACAGCGACCGTGGCCCGCCAAGCACCAGCGGGGCGGCCAGGGCGCCGGATGTGAGCATGAAAACCAGGGTGCAGCCGGAGGCGATGCCGGGTTTTGCGAAGGGCATCACGATGAAGGCGTGGATATGCCACCAGGGGGCGCCGAGATCCCGCGCGGCCTCGATCTGTGCCTTGGGCAGGTTTTCGATGGCGTTGTACAGCGGGAAGACCATCAGCAGCAGGTAGGCGTAGGACAGGCCAGCATACATGCCGACATCGAGGCCCAGAAAGTCGATCGGTTCGGACAGCAGCCCGGCGCCCATCAGGAGCTTGTTGATCAGCCCGCCGGTCGAGAAAATGACGCGGAAGGCGAAGGCGCGCAGGATCTCGTTCACCCAGTAGGGCGTGATGAGCAGCAGCAGCAGAAAGCGCAGCCGCGCCGCGGTAGCCACCTGGGCCATGTAGAAGGCGAGCGGGTAGCACAGCAGGAAGTTGCCGAGGGTGACGAGGATGGAGGCGATAATGGTCAGCCAGAACGCCCTGATGTGCACGACATTCCATTCGGCCGAACTGGTGGCGCTGCCGAACAGGAAATAATGATAATTCTGAAGGGTGTAGACATCGCGCGGGCCGCCCATCGCCGAGGGTGGCAGCTTGGGGCGGAACGACATTTCCACCATGAACAACTGCGGCAGTACGATCATGAACACCGCCCAGAACGCGACGGCGACGATCAGGAACAGGCCAACAGCGGTCCCATTGCGCTGAAAGAAGCTGAGCCCCTGAATGCGCCCGATCTGCCGTTCGCGGATGGCGATCAGCCAGAACAGCAAGCCGACCGCAAAGGGCAGTGCGATGACAAAAGGGTGGCCAAGCGCCGCCTGCATGGCTCAGCCGTCCTGCTGCGGCGGCAGAATGATGGCGCGCCCTGCGTCAAAGCCGAAGCTGGCCTGCGCATCCATCACGGGCGGAATTTCCCCGGCACCGAGCAGGACTGTCAGGTGGCTGCCGTCAACCGCGCGCAGGCCGACATGGGTGAGGTTGCCCTCATAGGCGATTTCACGCGTGGTGGCGGCGATGGGGTTTTCCGGTGCACCGAACCGCAGGGCCTCGGGTCGCACGAAGAGCGTGGCGCAGGCGCCTTTTTTCAGGCCGAGCGGGTTGGTGCCGCGGAATTGCCCGAGTTTGCCCTCGATGACGGCATAGTCCTCGGCGGCCTCGGTGATAAACCCGGTGATTGCGTTGTTTTCGCCGACGAAGCTTGCGACGAAGGCGGTGCGCGGGGCGTCATAAACGCTGCGTCCATCACCGACCTGCTCGATGCGGCCGCGGTTCATCACCGCGATCCGATCGGACATTGTGAGGGCCTCGCCCTGGTCATGCGTGATGTAGATGAAGGTGATGCCAACGCGCTTTTGAATGGCGCGCAGTTCGTTGCGCATGTGCTGGCGCAGCTTGAGGTCCAGCGCAGAGAGGGGTTCGTCGAGCAGCAGAACCTGCGGTTCGACAGCCAAGGCGCGGGCGATCGCCACGCGCTGGCGTTGACCGCCGGAGAGCTCGTCGACCTTTTTTGCCCCCTGATCGCCCAGGGCCACCAGGTTGAGGAGTTCGTCGATCTTCTTCTGGCGGATGGACTTGGAGATACCGCGCACGCGCAGACCGTAGCCGATGTTGTCGGCCACCGACATCATCGGGAACAGCGCGAGGGACTGAAAGATCAGCGCGGTCGGCCGCTTGTTGGCGCCGATGCCCCGCATGTCCTTCCCGCCGATGCGCACCGCACCCTCCGAGGGATCGATGAAGCCCGAGATGGTGCGCAGGATGGTTGTTTTGCCGCAGCCCGACGGGCCAAGGAAGGAGAAGAACTCTCCCTCCTTGATCCGCAGGTTGGCGTTTTCAACGGCGGTGAAGTCCCCGAAACGGACCGTCACCCCATCAAGTTCAACATCCGCGGTCACCGCCGCGAACGCCCGTGGCGGTGCGTCAAGCTCACGCCGCCTTGAACTTCTCGGCGTACTGGGCGCGCAGCTCGGCAAACCAGGTCGGCTCGGCCGGGCGCGGCCACAGGCGGTCCAGCGCGTCGCCGGGATAGGCCTCCTGGAAGTTCTTCTTCGCGCCGGCGGACAGCAGCGCGTCGGCGCCCTTGACGACCGGGTTGTAGCCCGACCCTTCGGCGATCATCGCGGAACCCTCCTGCGAATGGCAGAATTTGAGCCACTCGTAGGCCTGCTCAACGTTTTTCGCAGCTTTGGGCATCGACCAGCCATCAAGCCAGGTGATCGCGCCTTCCTGCGGCGCCATGTAGCTGACCGGCTTGCCCTGCTTTTTGAGGCTCAGCGCCGGGCCGTCCCAGGTCTGGCCAATGACGACGCCGTTGTCGAGCAGGCCCGACTTTGTGTTGTCCGAACTGTCCCAGAACTGCTTGATCCAGGATTTTTTGGAGATCGCGAAGGGCAGGATCTGGTCGTAGATTTTCTTGAAGCTGGCTTCGTCCTTAAAGGCGTCGAGCATGCGGTTGGACGGCAGCTTGCCCGTGGCATCCATCCACAGGCCGATGCCGAGCAGCAGCGAATGCGGCCGGCCCTGGACCTTGCCCTTGTATTTCTCGTCCCACAGCGAGCCGTAGGACAGGGTCTTGTAGTCGAGTGTCGCGAGGTCGGTGCGCCAGGAGATGGCTTCGGAGCCCCAGGTATGGGCGGTGTGGTAGAGCTTGCCGTCCCAGGTCCAGAGCTTGGCGGAAAGAGAGACGAAGGCCGGCAGAATGGCGTCGAGCGACAGTTTTTTCGGGTCGAGCGGCTGCAGGACTTCGAGATCCTTGAACTGGGGCGCGCGGTCGGCGGTGGGCTGGCAAAGGTCGAACCCGCCGCCGCCGGTGGCCTGGAGCTTGTTGATCTGCTCTTCGTTCTGGCTGAAGGGGGTGGTGTTGACCTTGATGCCGGTTTTCTTTTCGAAGGTCGGGATCAGCGGCTCCGGGAGTTCGTCATCCCAGTTGAGCAGGTTGAGGCTGCCCGAGGAGGATAATGCGTCGCGCACAATCCAGGGCCCGGCCGCCGCCGCCGTGCCGAGCAAGGCGGAGCGGGTGAGGAGGGTGCGGCGGGTGAACGCCTGTGCCGCACGGACGGTCGCCTCGGCGCCGGATACGGTCGCCTCGGCGCCGGATACGGTCGCCTCGGCGCCGGTGGTCGGGTTGGTCGGCTTGGTCATCGGCCAGTCTCCGAAATGGTGAAGCGGCTGTGCTTCGGGTTGAAGCATAGCTGCGATGCAACATTGAGAAATGAAAAGCAGATCGGTGTCCAGAGAAAAAAAGAGAACAATTTCTGAGCGATTTCAGGAGAATAATGCCTAAAATATAGTCATGGTGATTTTGCCGCGCCGCGCGGTATGCCAAAGAGCACGGCGTCGAAGCGGGAGCCGAGGTCGGTTTCATAGATCTGGTAACGAGGAATGGCGAATTTCGGCGCGTCGGCGGGGGCAGCACGGCCGCCCAGAGCGAACGCAGCAGTGTAGCCGGCGGCCTGTGCGGCGGCTTCGAGCGTCGGGTCGTGGATGCCGAAGGGCCAGGCCAGAAGATCCTGTGGGCCTCCCAGTCGATTGCGCAATGAAGCCCTGGAGTCCTCGAGTTCATGACGCAGATAGGCGGTAAATGCCTCGGGGCTGCGGCGTGCCCGTTCGGTGGTGAAATGGGGGTGGGAGGTGGTGTGTGGCGCGCAGTCGACCAGCCCGGTTGCCTGCATTTCGAGCAGTTCGGGAAAGCGGAGGTAGGAGCCCTGGCCGAGGCCGGGTGGATTGAGGAAGAGGGTGGCAGGGAAGTGGTGGGCTTTCAGGATCGGGAACATCTCGGTGAAAACCGAGCGATGGCCATCATCCGCGGTCAGTGCGATCGCCCGGGGCGGGAGCGTCGTGCCGTCGAACAGGGCGCGCAGCGGGACCACCGGAATGCCGAGTGCCGCGATGCGGTTCATCTGGGCTGCGAAGGTGCGGGTGGTGACGGTGGTGGCGCCGGGCGCGTGGTCCGGATTGAAGCGATGATAGGTGAGGATCGAGACGGTCTGCGCCCGGGCCGGCGACACGAGGAGCAGGATCAGCAGGGCGGCTATCAAGCGCATGGCAATTCCATCGGCGTGGGTGTCGGGTTAGAACTAGAGCCATGACAAACGAACACAACCCCGACTGGTCCCGCCGCACCCTTGCCGCCCAGGCGATGGGGCATATCGACGAAGCAAGCCGCGCCGTGGTGCTGCCGATCCATGTCGCGACCACCTTCATTCGCGACCCGGACAACGCCTACAGCACCGGCAACATCTACGGCCGGCCCGACAACCTGACGGTGCGTGAGGCGGAAGGCATCATCGCGGCACTGGAAGGTGCTGCCGAGGCGATGGTCCTGGGCTCCGGCATGTCGGCTGCGACGGCAGTGTTTCTGGCGCTTCGGCCGGGCGATCACGTGATCGCGCCGGAGGTCATGTATTGGGGGTTGCGCCATTGGCTCCTGCATGAGGCGACAGAGTGGGGTCTGCGGATTGACCTGGTCGACACCAGCGATGTCGCCGCAGTGAAAGCCGCGCTGCGGCCGGGCGAGACCAAGCTGGTGTGGCTCGAGACGCCGTCCAATCCCATGTGGTCGATCACGGACATCGCGGCAGTCGCTGCCGTGGCGCATGCCGCGGGGGCACGCGTGGCGGTCGATTCGACCTGCGCCACCCCGGTGCTGACCCGCCCGCTGGAGTTAGGGGCGGATGTGGTGATGCATTCGGCGACCAAGTATCTCAATGGCCATTCCGACGTGATCGCCGGTGCGCTGGCGACCCGGAACAAGGACGCGTTCTGGGCGCGGATTCGCCGCAATCGTGGCATTCTCGGGCAGATCCTGGCGCCGCTGGAGGCCTATATGCTGATCCGCGGCATGCGCACCTTGCATCTGCGGGTGAAGGCCGCGTGCGACAATGCGATGGAGTTGGCGCTGCGCTTGTCGAACCATCAGGCGATTTCGCACGTGCTTTATCCTGGGCTGCCCGAGCATCCCGGCCATGACGTGGCGAAGCGGCAGATGCAGGGCGGTTTTGGCGGGATGCTCTCGATCCGGCTGCGCGGCGGCGAGGCGGCGGCCATTGCGTGCGCGGCGAAGGTCAAGCTGTGGAAGCGGGCGACCTCGCTGGGCGGTGTCGAGAGCCTGATCGAGCATCGCGGATCGATCGAGGGCGCCGGGTCCCCGTGTCCGCTCGATCTCCTTCGGCTGTCTGCCGGGATCGAGGATACCGAGGATCTCTATCGCGATCTCGCAGCCGCGCTCGCGGAATAGGTATGACCGATCAGTATCTCGAGGCCGAATACAACAACCGCACGAAGGTGCCGGGGCATCCGGCGGTGATTGCGGCCTGGGTGCGCGATGCGGCGGCGTTCCGGGCCGGCGTGGTGCATGCCGAATTCGATGTGCCCTATGGGCCCTCGGTGCGGCAGGCGATGGATGTGTTCTGGCCCGGTTCGGCGCGCGACGGCAGGCTCGCGATGTTCATTCATGGCGGCTACTGGCAGGGGCTCGACAAGTCCTTCATGTCGCACATCGCGCAGGGTTTGTTGGCGCACGGCATTGCGGTGGCGGTGCCGAGCTATGATTTGTGCCCTCAGGTCCGGCTTGCTGACATTGTTGCCCAGATCGCGGCGGCGGCGCGCTTGCTGATTGCGCGGCATGGACGGCTGGATGTGGCGAGCGGGCACTCTGCGGGCGGTCATCTGGCGGCGATGTTGCTGGCCGAGGGTTTGGTGCCGGCTGCGGTGCCGATCAGTGGGCTGTTCGATTTGCGGCCGTTGGTCGAGACTTCGATCAATGGCGCCCTCGGGCTCGATGATGCGGAGGCATGGCGCCTGTCGCCGCTGGGCTGCCCGCGTCCGGCGGGGCGGTTGCATGCCTTGGTCGGGGGGGATGAGGGGATGGAATACGAGACGCAGTCGCGACGGATCGCCGAGGCCTGGGATGGGCAATGGGAGCCTGTTAAGGGCCATGATCATTTCACGATCCCGGATGAACTGGCCCGGCCCGATGGCCGCGTCACCGCTGCGATATGCGCGATTTTATAAGAAAAATTGCCCGGAGACTGTTGCGGGTACGACTGTATATCGGCGGATGCAGGCACGGTGCCGGACGCAACCGGGGCGCTGCATATCAGCGCACGCACCGCAGATCCGGCAGGTCGGCGAGGAAGCCGTCCCATGTTGTGTGCGCGGCAAGGTGTTCGAGCACCACGGGCAGCGGATCGGCGTGGATGTCCGCGAGGTCAGCCTCGCCAGGCAATTTTGGCTGGTAGGCGAGCACTTCGAGCGGCGGCGTGAAATCAGTGAACACGCCCGGCCTGTTGCCCCGCGGGTCAACCCGGTGCCAGCCGATCCCCGGGAGATCGACGGCGTTGAAGCCGTGCAGGCTGAAGGGCGGGCCATTGTCGTCGATCGACAGGCGCTGGTAGCAGAACCCGGCCGGAATGGCGTTGGCGCGCAACAAGGCCGCCAACAGATGGCTCTTGGCGAAACAATAGCCGGTGCCGTGCCGCAGAACGTCCGACGCGCGGCAGGTCAACGGGTTGGCGCGGGCATCGACGCTATGGGTGATCTCGCCACGCACGAACAGGAAGCAGTCCCGTGCGATGGCGACCGGATCGGACCGGTCACCCCGCAGGGCGCGCGCCTTGGCTGCCACCGAGGGGTGGTCGTGGTCGATGACCCCGGTGGCGCGAAGGTAGGCGTTGCTCACGTGGCGTAGTCGGGCTCCTGCTTGTCGAGGATGCGGCGCCAGGCGTCGAGATGCAGGCGGGCATCGGCGTGGCTGCTGCGGGGACCCGTGTTGTGCCGGCGCAGGCGCTCGGGCAGGCGGCGCAGCGGTTGGCCGGTCGACATCGCGGTGATCTGATACATCACCGTCCGCTCGGCGCCGAACAACTCGTCGAACGCGTCATGCACCGTCGGGCCGACGACGGTGACGCCGTGGCTGGCCATGATCATGATGGTCTTGTTGCCCATCAGGTCGGCGATGCGGTCGCCCTCGGAGATGTCACCCACCGGCTCGTCGCCCTGCATGTCGACGACGACGCGATCGTTGAGCACCAAATTGTTGTGATGGGCGAGTGCCATCTCGGGATTCTGCAGCATCGACAGCGCAGTGAGATACTGCGGATGGACGTGCAGCACGCAGGCGGCGGCGGGGTTGCGGAGGTGGATGCGCGCGTGGATGTGGAAGGCCACCTTGCGCAGTTCGCCCTTGCCGCGAAGGACGTTGCCGTCGAGGTCGCAGACGATGAGGTTCGAGGCGGTCAGTTCCTCGAAGCGCCAGCCGCGGGCGTTGATGAGGAAGGTGGGTTTCTCGTCCGGTGTGCGTTGCGGCAGCATCAGCGAGTTGTGGTTGCCGATCTGCTCGTTCCAGCCGAGGCGGGCGGAGACGCGGAAGCAGGCTGCCATGTCGCAGCGGAGTTGCCACTCCTCGGCTTCGGCTTCGCTGCTGGTAAGGGATTTGATGATCGCCGTCATCTTGGTGTCCTTGATCGTGGGGTGTTCGAGTGGTGGCGTTTGGCCGCCGCCTGTCCGGCACGGCGCAATGCCGGCCCGGGCGGGTTCATGTGGCATTTCAGTTTGAACGAGAGCGGCCACGCCGATCCCCGAGCTCGTATCTTATTTATCCATGCTGCGCCGATGAATGCGTCTTGCCAAGACGGGTCAAGCAGGGCCAGCATCAAATCCAGGTACTAAAAAATGAGGGGAACAAAAATGCTCCGCCGTCGCTCGTTCACGACTGGATTGACAGCCGCTTCCGCTTTGCCATTGCCGGCGATCGCGCAAAGCGTGGGACAACAGGGCCGCAAGGGCGGCGATGTGATCGTCGCCATGACCGCAGCGCCGCCCACTCTGGACGCGATGGCGACCACGGCGGCGGCAGCGCGCAATGTCTCGATGCACCTGTTCGAATCGCTCTACACGCGCGATGAGGGGGCCAACCCCAAGCCGGAACTTGCCGAGGGCGTTGATATCGCGGCCGATGGCATGACCTACACGTTCAAGCTGCGCGGTGGTGTGAAGTTCCACAACGGCAAGACCATGACATCGGCCGATGCCAAGGCCAGCATGGAGCGCTACGCGAAGCTCGGTGGCTCCAAAGATGCGCTCAAGACGGTCGCGGCCTTCGAGACGCCCAATTCCAGCACGCTGGTGCTGAAAATGGCCAGCATCTTCCCCGGTTTGATCGAGGCGATCAGCAGCCCGCGCGCGCCGTTTGTCATCGTCCCGGAGGAGGAGTGCGGCAAGCCGCTCGGCCAGATCGGCATGATCGGCACCGGGCCCTTCCAATTCGCCGAATACAAGCCCGACAGCCACGTGAAGATGACGCGGTTCGATGGGTATGCCGCCAACACCGCCTATCAGAAGCGTGACGGGTTCACCGGCAAAAAGACCGCCTACTTCGACAGCGTGACCATCCGCATCATCACCGAGGGCGGCGCGCGGACGGCAGGGCTGCAGACCGGCGAACTGCATGTGCTGGAGACGCTCGACGTCGCTGCGGCCAAGCGGCTCAAGGACGACAAGAACATCAAGACGTACACGATGATGCCCTGGGCGTTCCTCACCCTGATGATGAACAACAACTGGGGCCTGACGGCGAAACCCGAAATCAGGCGCGCGGTGCAGGCGGCACTCGAGGTGGAGGAAATCGCGGCGATTGCCTCCGATGGGCTCTACCGGCTCGACCCGTCCTGGCAGTATCCCGGCACGAATTATTTCCCCGGTGTCGACGGGCTCGACGCCTATGTGAAACAGAGCCAGGCGAAGGCGAAATCCTTGCTTCAGGCGGCCGGCTACAATGGCGAGGAATTGCAGGTGATCTGCGACAGCTCGATCAAGTGGCACATCGATGCCGCGACGGTGGCGGCCGAGCAGCTGCGTGCGGCGGGCTTCAAGGTGAAGCTGAACGTGATGGACTGGCCGACGGTGAATGCCGCGCGGGTGAAGCCCGAGGGGTGGAACCTGTGGCCGCTCGCGATGGGGATCGAGCCCTATGAAGGGCCGTACAACGTCGTGGGGTTCTTCGCCGGCTCGCTGCCGGTGCAGATCAAGCCCGACCCGGTGATCGAGGACTGCAACAGGCGGCTGGCGACCCAGTTGAAGCTGGAGGATCGCAAGGCCGCCGTGAAGACCTTCCAGGATCGTCTCTATGAACAGGCGATCGCGGTAAAGGTGGCCGACATCGGCGTGATCCAGGCGACGCGTTCGAATGTGATGAACTACGAGCCGTATCGCATTCCGCGGATGTGGGACTGCTGGTTCGCCTGATCGGACGGCGGCCGCCATGCTGAGGCTGGTGATCATGCGGCTGTTGGCGGCCGTTCCGGTGTTGCTGGTGGTGTCACTGGTGAGCTTCGGGCTCACCTTGCTGGTGCCCGGTGACATCGCGTCCGAAATGGCGGGGCCGACGGCGACGGCGAGCGATGTTGCACGGGTGCGCGCTGAGCTTGGGCTCAACCAGCCGCCGCTGGTGCGCATGGCGCAGTGGTATGGCGGCGTGATCAGGGGGGACCTTGGACGGTCCATCCTGCTCAACCAGAGCGTTGGCGCAGCCGTGCTGGAACGCCTGCCGGTGACGTTGTCATTGACGTTCATGGGGCTTGCGGTGGCTTGCCTGATCGGTGTGCCGGCGGGGCTGCTCGCTGCGGCAAAGGCGCGACGCTGGCCGGATCAGGTGACGATGGGCGGGGCGATGCTCGGCCTCTCCTTGCCTGATTTCTGGCTCGGGCTGCTGCTGATCTGGATTTTCGGCGTGCAGTTGCATTGGTTGCCGACCGGGGGGTTTGTCTCGCCGTCGACGGATGTGCTCGGCTGGTTGCGCAGCATCGCGTTGCCGGCGGGCAGTCTCGCGCTCACCCAGTTGGGCCCGATCGCGCGCATGACACGCTCGGCCGCCCTTGAGGTGGCGGGCAGTGATTTCATCCGCACGGCGCGGGCCAAGGGGCTGACGGAGGGGCGCGTGTTCACCCGCCACGTGCTGGCCGGCGCCATGGTGCCGATCCTGACGGTGGTCGGTATCGGATTCGGGCTGGCCCTGGGGGGCGCATTGGTGGTGGAGCAGGTGTTTTCGCTGCCGGGCGTGGGGCGGCTGGTGATTGGCGCCGTGCTGCGGCGGGATTGGCCGGTGATCCAGGGCGGGCTTTTGCTGACCACCTGTATCTTCGTGCTGGTGAATCTGGGGGTGGATCTTCTCTACCTCTGGGTTGACCCCCGCCTGCGGGAGAGCAGCTAATGCGGCTGTTCGCGCGGCGGAGCTTCCTGATCGGGGTGATCCTTGTCGGGGCGGTCGTGGTGGCGGCGCTGCTGGCCGGTTGGCTTGCGCCGTTCGATCCGGTGAAGAACAACTTCCGCAACCGCTTGGGTGCGCCCGATGACGTTTTTCTGCTGGGGACCGATCGGTTCGGCCGCGATGTGCTGAGCCGAATTCTGTTTGGTGCCCAGGTTTCCTTGCGGATAGGCCTGGTGGTGGCGGTGTTCTCCGGGATCGTGGGCGCGCTGATCGGGCTGCTGAGCGGGTGGTGGCGCGGGGTGGATGTCTGGCTGATGCGGGTGATGGATGGGCTGATGGCGTTCCCCGGCCTGCTGCTGGCCATCGCGCTGGCCGCGACACTTGGGCCGAGCGAAACAACGGTGATCATCGCATTGACGGTTGCCTACACACCGCGCACGGCCCGGGTGATGCGCGGCGCCGTCCTGGTGGCGCGCGCGCAGGACTATGTGGAGGCCGCGCGGTCCGTCGGCGTGCGGACGTTGCGGCTCCTGCTGCGCCATGTGCTGCCGGCATGCACGGCGCCGCTGGTGGTGCAGCAGACCTACGTGTTCGCGATCGCCATTCTCGCCGAGGCGGTGCTGAGTTTCGTGGGCGTCGGTCCGCCGCCGCCGCAGCCGACTTTGGGCGCGATCATCGCAGATGGGCGCGATACCATGGTGGAGGCGCCATGGATCGCGCTGGCGCCTGGTGTGGTGATCGCCATGCTGGTGCTGGGCCTCAACCTGCTTGGCGATGGGTTGCGCGATGCGTTGGATCCGCGCATGCGCCGGATCACTTCGTAACGGGTACCGTACTTTCTGGCTAAAGACTGTCAAACAACAACAATGACCAGGGAGGTTTCGATGGATTTTACCGGCAAGGTTGCGCTGATCACGGGCGGTGGGGGTGGCATTGGCCGTGCGGCGGCGTTGGGCTTCGCGGAACGCGGTGCTGACGTTGTCGTGGTCGATCATGATCAGGCGCTGGGGCAAGGCACGCTCGACGTTCTGCGCCAGCAGGGCCGCGAGGCGCGGTTCTTCCCTGCCGATGTCGGCAAGTCGGCCGATGTGGCGGCCTACGTGGCCTCGACGATGGCCGCGTTCGGGCGGATCGACTGCTTTTTCAACAACGCGGGGATCGAGGGCAAGGTCGCGCCGATCTACGACTATGAGGACGAGATGTTCGACCGCGTGATCGCGGTAAACCTGCGTGGCGTGTTTCTGGGGATGAAGCATGTGCTGCCCGTGATGCTGCGGCAGGGTTCGGGTGCCGTGGTGAACACTGCCTCCACCGCCGGTCTGGTCGGTGCCTCCGGAATGTCGGCCTATACGGCGTCCAAGCACGCCGTACTCGGCATTACCAAATCGGCTGCGGCTGATGTGGCGCGGGGCGGCGTGCGGGTTAACGCGCTGTGTCCGGGGCCGGTCGAGACGCGGATGATGCGGTCGCTTGAGGCGATGCGCAATCCGGCCGATCCGGAGGGGGCACATTCTCTGTATGCCGCCAACATCCCAATGGGCCGCTATGCGACGGCGGAGGAGATCGCCAACGCGGTGATCTATCTGTGCTCTGACCTGGCCGGCGCCATGACAGGCACGCAGATGGTGGTGGATGGCGGGCGCATCGGATCTGGCGGGCCGTCGCCGGTGCCGCGGATTCGCAAGGGGGACTAGAGCCTGGTGATTTTTGGCGCAATCGCTCCAGAATCTAACTTGCGACCACGCCGGATTCGTCGGCTTCAAGGTTGAAGGCCGCAGCCATCAGGGCCTGGGTGTAGGGGTGGGTCGGCCGGGCGAAAATATCCTCGGCCAGCCCCTCCTCCATCACCCGCCCGGCGCGCAGCACGATGACGCGATGGGCAAGGGCGCGGACCACGCGCAGGTCGTGGCTGATGAAGAGATAGCCAAGTCCGTGCTCCTGTTGCAGCCGGCGCAGGAGGTCGACGATTTGTGCCTGCACAGACATGTCGAGCGCAGAGGTCGGCTCGTCCAGCACCAGGAAGCGCGGACGCAGTACGATGGCACGCGCGATGGCAATGCGCTGGCGCTGGCCGCCGCTGAATTCGTGGGGGAAGCGTTCGCCGATATCGGCGGGCAGGCCGACTTCGTGCAGGGCCGCGGCAACACGGGCTTCGCGCTCGGTGCGGGTGAGTTGGCGGGCGTGAACCGCGAGGCCCTCGGCAATGATTTCGGTGACCGACATGCGCGGCGAGAGGCTGCCGAACGGGTCCTGAAAGACGATCTGCAATTCGGCGCGCAAGGTGCGCATGCGTTTGCGGTCGGGACAGGGGAAGGGCTGGCCACGAAAGCTGATTCGGCCCTCGGCGTCCTGAAGCGCTGCGAGGGCATAGCCGAGGGTCGATTTCCCTGAGCCGGACTCGCCGACCAAGCCGACCGTTTCGCCGGCGCGGACGGTGAGCGACACGTCGTCGATCGCCTTGATATGGCCGATCGTGCGGCGCAGCAGGCCGCGGCGGATGGGGAAATAGACCTTCACCTGATCGGCGATCACCAGGGTTTCCGGGTCCGTCGGCAAGGGCGGCGGCGCGCCGGAGGGTTCGGCGGCGAGCAATTCGATGGTGTAGGGGTGTTGCGGCCGGCCGAATACCGTGGCGACCGGCCCGGTCTCGATGATGCGGCCATGGCGCATGACCGCCACGCGGTCAGCGTAGCGGCGGACGATCGCCAGGTCGTGGCTGATCAGCAGGAGCGCCAGGCCGCGGCGGGATTTCTCGGCGGCAAGGAGCTTCAGTATCTGCGCCTGGATGGTCACATCGAGCGCCGTGGTCGGCTCATCGGCGATCAGCAGTTTTGGGTCATTGGCCAGCGCCATGGCGATCATCACGCGCTGGCGTTGCCCGCCGGAAAGCTGGTGGGGAAACGCATCCAGCCGATGCGCAGGGTCGGCGAATCCGACCTCCTGAAGCAGCGCAATCACCCGCTCGCGGCATGCGCCGGGCGCAATGGAACGATGCAGGGTAATCGCCTCGCCAATCTGCTCGCCGATACGTTCGAGGGGGTTGAGGCTGGTCATCGGCTCCTGGAATACCATGCCGGCGCACCCCCCACGCAGGCGGCGCAGGGCGCTGGGCGCGGCATCCATCACGTTTTCGCCATCCAGCGTAATGGTGCCGGTGCTGGTGGCGCCGGAGGGCAGAAGCCGCAGAATGGAGAGCGCAGAGAGGGACTTGCCGGACCCGCTTTCCCCCACGAGCGCCAACACCTCGCCGGCCGCCACCGCGAAGCACACGTCCTGCACGACCGTCTTGGCCCCGAAGGTGACCGTCAGGTTGTTGACGCTGAGGAGTGTCATTTCAGGGTCTTGCGTGGATCGAACGCGTCGCGCGCGGCCTCGCCGATGAAAATCAGCATCGACAAAAGGCCGCCCAGCACAACGAAGGCCGTGATGCCAAGCCACGGTGCATGGAGGTTGTTTTTCCCCTGTCCAACGAGTTCCCCGAGGGACGGCGAGCCAGGCGGCAGGCCGAAACCGAGGAAGTCGAGGCTGGCGAGCAAGGTGACGGAGCCGGACAGGATAAAAGGCAGGAATGTCAGCGTAGCGACCATCGCGTTCGGCAGGATATGGCGCCACATCACGGCAAGATCCGACACGCCGAGCGCCCTGGCGGCGCGCACATATTCGAGATTGCGACCCCGCAGGAATTCCGCGCGGACCACGCCGGTCAGTGACATCCAACTGAACAGCAGGAGAAACAGCAGCAGCACCCAGAAGCCGGGCGTGATCATCGATGACAGGATGATAAGCAGATAAAGCTGCGGCATGCCCGACCAGATCTCGATGAAGCGCTGGAACAGCAGGTCAGTCAGCCCGCCCTTGAAGCCCTGGATGGCGCCGGCTGCGATGCCGATGACGGATGAGACCAGCGTCAGCGAGAAACCGAAAAGGACCGAGGTGCGGAACCCGTAGATCACGCGCGCCAGCACATCGCGCGCCTGGTCGTCCGTGCCGAGCAGGTTGCGGGCCGAAGGGGGGGCCGGGGCGGGAACCGGCAGATCCTTGACCAGCGTGTTGTAGCGGAATGGGATCGGCGGCCAGATCATCCAGCCGTCGCGGCCGATGCGCTGCGAAAGGTCGGGATCGGTGTAGTCGGCCTCGATCGGCATCAGGTCGGCCCCGAACGCGTCCTCGGGATAGTCAACCAGCACCGGGAAAAACCACTGCCCCTGATAGCGCACCAGCAGCGGGCGGTCATTGGCAATGCATTCCGCGAAAAGCGAGACCGCGAACAGCGCCAGAAAAATGCGCAGCGACCACCATCCGCGGCCATTGGCCCGGAACGCGGCAAACCGGCGCCGCGCAGGGGGGGAGAGGCGCATCAGCCGCGTTTCTCGAAGTCGATCCGCGGATCGACCACCGTGTAGAGCGCATCGCCGACGATCTGCATCACCAGCCCGAGCAGGGTGAAAATATAGAGCGTTCCGAACATCACGGGGTAGTCGCGCCTGATGGCCGCCTCGAAGCCGAGCAGGCCGAGGCCGTCGAGCGAAAAGACGATTTCGACCAGCAGGGAGGAGGTGAACAGGATGCCGATGAACGCGGCGGGGAAGCCCGCAACCACCAGCAGCATCGCGTTGCGGAACACATGGCGGTAGAGCACGCGCCGTTCCGATGCACCCTTCGCACGCGCCGTGACGACGTAATTCTTGCGGATTTCCTCAAGAAAACTGTTTTTCGTCAACATCGTGAGGCTTGCGAAGCCACCGACTACAAGGGCGATGGTGGGCAGCACCATGTGCCACAGATAGTCCATCACCCGCAGCGGCCAGCTCCAGGTATCTGACCCGCCACTGGTCAGGCCCCGCAACGGAAACCACTGAACGAAGCTGCCGCCGGCAAACAAAACCACCAGCAGGATCGCGAACAGGAACCCCGGAATCGCATAGCCGACCAGCACGGCCGCGGAGGTTGCGATATCAAACGTGCTCCCGTCCCGCACGGCTTTGGCAATCCCGAGGGGAATGGAGACGAAATAGATCAGCAGGGTCGACCACAACCCCAGAGACAGCGAAACCGGAAGTTTCTGCGCCACCAACCCGATCACGGTCTGATCGCGAAAAAAGCTTCGGCCAAAATCAAACCGCATGTAGTCCCACAGCATGAGTCCGAAGCGCGTCAGCGGCGGCTTGTCGAAGCCGAACAGCTTTTTGATCTCCTCGACCATCCCAGGCTCCAGCCCGCGCGCGCCCCGGTAGGAGCCGGCATCGGCACTGGCGGTTTCGGTCCCGGTGCCCGTCATGCGCTGGGTGACATCTCCGCCCTTGCCGCGCATTTCGGCGATCATCTGCTCGACCGGGCCACCCGGGGCAAACTGCACGACAAAAAAATTGATGGCGATGATGCCAAGCAATGTCGGCACCACGAGCAGCAGGCGGCGAAGGAGATAACCCGCCATCAGTTCATGTCGCGCGCCGCGTCCACCGTCGCGGCACGAACGGGATCGACCCACCAGGCGTCAAATACGAGGCCGGCGCGGACAGGCGCACCGGGGAACCCGAACCGGTCCCAGTAGGCGCCCCAGATGGCGCCAAGATGCCATTGCGGCACGATGTACCAGCTGTGCAGCAGAACGCGATCGAGCGCCTTCGTGGCGACGATCTGTGCGGCCCGGTCCGGCGCATTGACCACGCCGTCCACCAGCGCGTCGATCGCCGGATCGCAGATACCGGGCAGGTTGTCGCTGCCTTCGGTGTTTGCGCTGGCGCACGTGAAGTAGCCGCGCTCCTCGTTGCCGGGGAAATCGGACTGCGGTACCGAGGACAGCGTCATGTCGAAATCGAACGCGTCGGTGAGGTGCTGATACTGCGCGGAATCCACCGTGCGGACGCTGACATCGATGCCGAGGCGCTGCAGCCATTGGGAATAGGGCGTGGCAATCCGCTCGTAGCTCGGATCCGCAACCATAATCTCAAAGCGCATCTGCTCGCCGCGGCCATTGACCAGCTTGCGCTCCTTGACCTCCCAGCCCGCCTGCTTGAGCAGGCCGAGCGCGAGGCGCAGCCCTTCGCGGTTGTTGCCGGAGCCATCGGTCACAGGCAGGCGGAACGGCTCGCTGAAGACGCTGCTCGGGATCTTTCCCTTGTAGCGTTCGAGCAGCGCCAGCTCCGGCCCGTCCGGCAGGCCGGATGATGCGAGGTCGGAGTTGCTGAACCAGCTCAGGGTGCGGCTGTAGGCTCCAAAAAACAGAGTGCGGTTGGTCCACTCGAAATCGAACACCTCGGCCATGGCGCGGCGCACCCTGGCATCGGCAAAAACCTGGCGGCGCGTGTTCATCATCCAGGCCTGCATGCCGGTGGGGAGCCGATGGTTGAACACCCGCTTCTTGACGAAGCCCTTCTCCACGGCCGGAAAATCGTAAGCCGTCGCCCAGTTCTTGGAGATGTTCTCGCGCCGGAAATCGATCTTTCCGGCCTTGAAGGCCTGCATGGCGACGGTGCTGTCGCGGTAGTATTCGGTGCGAATGCGGTCGAAGTTGTAGAGCCCCTTGGCGAACCCGAGATCGCGCCCCCAGTAGTCCGCTGCGCGCGTGAGTGTCGTGGTCCTGCCCAGTTCGAAGGCACTGACGCGATACGGGCCGGACCCGAGCGGCGGCTCGGTCAAGGCGCGGGAGAAATCCCGGCCGGCCCACCAGTGCTTCGGCAGGACGACGAGCTGGCCGAGAATGAGGGGCAGTTCGCGGTTCTCTGCCGTCTTGAACGTGAAGGTGACGCGGCTCGGGCTTTCAACCGTCACGCCAGCGACGTCGGCATAGTATTGCTTGTAGTTCGGCCGGCCGAATTCGCGGAGCGCATTGAAGGTGAATGCCACGTCCTCCGCGGTGATCGGGTGGCCGTCATGGAAGCGGGCTTCCTTGCGCAGGCTGAACGTGACGGCGCGTCGGTCAGGTGCGACAGTCAGGCTTTCCGCGACCCGGCCATAGGCGGTGGAGGCCTCATCGGCCGAATCGGCCAGCAGCGTGTCATAGATCCGCATCACCTCGCCGGCCGGAACACCCTTCATGATGAAGGGATGGAAACTATCATAGCTCCCGATGGCGCCGAGCGTGACGTCGCCGCCTTTCGGGGCGTCGGGATTGGCATAGGGGAAGTGCGGAAAATCACGCGACAGCGCGAGCGCGCCCGACAGGGATATGCCATGGGAGGGGGCCTGCGCGAAAGCCGGCAGGCCGGCCAGCAGGACCAGAGCCAAAGCCAGAATGCGCACCGTTGGCCTCCTTCGGAATACGGAAACAAAGGTGGCCATCGCGCTGGCCTTCAGGTCAAGCGCAGAGGTGGGAGAGAGCCGAGTCAAGGAGCGCCGGATTGCCGAGGGCCAGCACATGGCCATCGCTGTCAGGCGTCAGCGCCCGCCCCTGCCAGTCCGTAACAGAGCCACCAGCACCGGCAATAACGGGCACAATGGCGGCCCAATCCCAGATTTTCATGGTCGATTCCAGGATCACGTCAATTTGGCCCAGGGCCAGCAGGCCATAGGCGTAGCAATCGCCACCAAACGTTGTCCGCCGCGTCGCGGCCTGGAGCCGGGTCCAGGCGGGCAGGTCAGGCGTTTCAAACATCTCGGTGCTGGTGCAGGACAGTTCGGCCGCCCCAAGATCCGCGCAGGGGCGGGTGCGTGCTGTGCCCCCGAACGGGCCGGTAAAACTTGTCGGCCGACCCACTGCGCCGATCCAGCGTTCGCCGGTGACGGGCTGGTCAATCAAGCCCAGGATCGGCACCCCATCGGCCAGCAAGGCGATGAGGGTACCGAAAATCGGCCGGCCCGTGATGAAGGCGCGCGTGCCATCGATCGGATCCAGCACCCAGCGCAGCCCTGCTGACGGGTTGTCCAGGCCGAATTCCTCGCCAAGGATACCGTGCTCCGGATACTGCGCCGCAATCAGCGCACGGATCGTCTGCTCGGCATTGCGGTCGGCGATGGTGACCGGGCTGTCGTCGGACTTGTCGTCCGCGGTCAACCCGGCACGAAAGAACGGCCGGATCACCGATCCGGCCGCATCAGCCGCCGCCGTCGCAGTACGGATCAGCGGCTCGAGATCAGGAAGGGCCACTCTGGTTTACGGCAGCGGGACAGGAGATTTGGACAGGCTGCGCAGATAGGCAATCACGTCGGCGCGCTGCTTGTCGCTCGAGATCCCGGCAAACGCCATCTTGGTGCCAGCGGCAAAGGCGGTGGGCTTCTTGAGCCAGGCGTTGAGTTCATCGAACGACCAGGCGCCGGCCTTGCCCTTCAGGGCGTTGGAGTAGCTGAACCCCGCGATAGCGGCGCGCTGATGCCCGACGATACCGTAAAGATTGGGCCCAACCCCGGCTTTGCCGCCGTCGGCGAAGGTGTGGCACGACGCGCAGAGCGCCTTTGCCCGGCTTTCACCCGCAGCCACATCGGCGGCGGCAAGGAGCGGGCCAATCGGGGCCAGCGGCTCCTCTTTCGCACCAGCAGGGGCCGGGGCCTCGGCGGTGTCGATCTTGATCGCGCTTTCGTGGAGGTGATGCGGCTGCACCAGCGTCTGCCCGATCACGCCGCAGACGAAGAAGGTGATGCCAGCGACCAGCACCGCCGCCGTCAGCTTGTTGAACTCCATGCTATCCATACGACGAATACCCCGCGCGAGATCGGAACCGTGCCCTGCAGCAGCCGGTGGTCACGTTGCGCGACGCGGGCCGGCTACCTAAGGTGCCGCGCAACATAGGCAAGCCGGGCGCAGGCATCAACCCGTGCCGTGCGTTTGTCGTGCTTGGGCTCAACGAGGATAGCAGATGAGCGTGTACGCATGAACCCGATCGTCGTCATTCCCTCTCGGATGGCCGCCACGCGGCTTCCGGGCAAACCCCTCGCGGATATCAACGGCATCGCCATGATCGTTCATGTGCTGAACCGCGGGCGCGAGGCTGACATCGGCCCGGTCGCGGTGGCTTGCGCCGAACAGGAAATCGCAGACGCGGTGCGCGCCGCCGGCGGTATTGCCGTCATCACCGATCCCTCGCTGCCGCGCGGCTCCGATCGGGTTCATGCCGCGCTCTGCATCCTGGATCCGCAAGGCAGGCACGATGTCGTCGTCAATTTGCAGGGCGACCTGCCAACCATCCCGCCCGACTACCTGCGCGCCGTGCTTGGCCCCCTGGCCGATCCGACGATCGATATCGCGACCCTCGTGGCGCCGATTACGACGGACGAGGAGGCGCAGTCGCCCAGCGTTGTAAAGGCGGCCTGCGAGTTTGATGGCGGACGCACTGTGTCCCCCGCGCTCTATTTCTCCCGCGCTGCGGTGCCGTCGGGCCCGGGGCCGTTGTGGCACCATATCGGCATCTACGCCTTCCGGCGCCCAGCCCTCACCCGCTTCGTCGCCTTGCCCGAATCGCCGCTTGAAAAGCGCGAAAGCCTCGAACAACTGCGCGCGCTTGAAGCCGGCATGCGCATCGCCTGCGCCCGGGTCGACCACGCGCCGTTCGGCGTCGACACCCCAGCCGATCTTGACCGCGCCCGCGCCGCCCTTCCCTCCCTCGCAAAGACCTGATCCATGACCAAGACCATCGCCTTCCAGGGCCGGCCCGGCGCCTATTCCGATCTCGCCTGCCGCAACGCCTATCCGGGCTGGACGACCCTGCCATGCGACACATTCGACGCTGCCATGGAAGCGGTTCGTGACGGCACCGCCCAACTCGCCATGATCGCCTGCGAAAACAGCCTCGCCGGCCGAGTCGGTGATGTGCATTATCTGCTGCCGGACAGCGGCCTCTACGTCGTGGGGGAGCACTTCCAGCGGGTCGAGCATTGTCTGATCAGCCTCAAGGGCGCCAAAATCGAAAATCTGAAGCGGGCACATTCTCATGTCGTGGCGCTCGGCCAGGTGCGCAAAATCGTGAAGGAACTCGCCCTTCAGCCGGTGGTCCAAGCCGATACGGCGGGCTCTGCCGAACTCATCGCGCAATGGGGCAACCCCGAGGATTGCGCCATCGCCTCCTCCCTGGCCGCCGAGTTGTTTGACCTGGAAATCCTGCGCCACAACGTCGAGGACGCCGCGCACAATACTACGCGCTTCTACGTCATGGCAGCCAAGCCGCAACAGCATACGCCGAACGAGACCGGACTGATGACAACCTTCGTTTTCCGCGTCCGCAACGTGCCCGCCGCCCTCTACAAGGCGCTTGGCGGCTTCGCGACGAATGGCGTCAACATGACCAAGCTCGAGAGCTATATGGTCGGCGGCCACTTCACTGCCACCCAGTTTCTCTGCGATGTCGAAGGCCATCCCGAACAGCCCGCCCTGCGGCGCGCCCTTGAGGAACTGACATTTTTCTCCCGCGAATCGCGCATCATGGGCGTCTATCCCACGGCACAGTTCCGCAAGGACCAGCAAAGCGGCGATTGAAGGATGACAGCAGGGCCGGGCGGAATGGGCGGTGACGGGATCGAACCGCCGGCCATCTCGGTGTAAACGAGACGCTCTACCTCTGAGCTAACCGCCCAAAACAAAAAAATCGCCACACATGGCAGCGCCATCGTGACGGCTCGTCAACATGCCGAGATCTGGGCGGTCAACGGTATCCCGAAAACCGCCCAGCGTATCTGTGGCTCAGCCCAGAGCGTCTTTAAGGCCCTTGCCGGCCTTGAAGCGGACCGACGTGGTGGCTGCGATATCGATCTCGACCCCCGTGCGCGGGTCACGGCCCTTGGACGCCTTGCGGTGGGTAATGGCGAAGGTGCCAAACCCGACCAGGCGAACTTCTTCGCCGTCCTTCAGCGCGCCTTCGATGGCGCTCAGCACGGCTTCAACGGCCTCTGCCGCCTTGGCCTTCGGCGTCTCGGTGCGTGCAGCAACGGCAGCAATCAAATCCATTTTGTTCACGGTGTAGCCCCCTGGTATGGTCAATCGAGCGTTAAGTTTGATGCTTATCGCCAATCGCGACGGATATTACAACCGCGAGTAGCGGACTCAGCCGCATTCGTCACGACCGGCGGCCACGGCCGAAGCGATCCACGGGCTCACCTGTCGGTGATCCCGTGTGAGCCGCTTCGTCTCGAGTCAATGTGGCAGGGCCGGCGTGGTTGCCTCTGGCTTCACGACGGCGGGCTCGGCGGGCTCCTCCCACTCGATCGCCTCGGGTTTGCGAACCAGCGCCTGGCTGATCACCTCGTCGACATGCGCCACGGGAATCAGCTTGAGGTGCTGCTTCACGTTATCCGGGATTTCGGCGAGATCCTTCTCGTTATCCTTCGGGATGAACACGGTCTTGATGCCAGCCCGAAGTGCTGCGAGCAGCTTTTCCTTCAGCCCGCCGATCGGCAACACGCGGCCACGCAGCGTGATCTCGCCCGTCATCGCCACATCTCGCCGGATCGGGATGCCGGTCAGCACGCTGACGATGGAGGTTGCCATCGCGATACCGGCCGACGGCCCATCCTTCGGCGTCGCACCTTCCGGCACATGCACGTGAATATCCCGCTTCTCGAACAGCGTCGGCTTGATACCAAAGTTGATCGAGCGGCTGCGCACATAGGAAATCGCCGCCGAGACACTTTCCTGCATCACGTCACCGAGCTTGCCGGTGTGCTTCACGTTGCCCTTGCCGGGCAGCAGCACGCTCTCGATGGTCAGGATTTCGCCGCCCACCTCGGTCCAGGCAAGCCCGGTCACGACGCCGACCATGTCGACCGACTCGGCTTCCCCGAAGTGGAACTTCCGCACGCCCGCAAACTTCTCGATGTTCTTTGCGGTGATGGCGACCTTCTTCGTCTTGGAGGTCACGATCTCCTTCACAACCTTGCGCGCGCAATTAGCAATTTCGCGTTCAAGGTTCCGCACGCCGGCCTCGCGTGTGTAGTAGCGGATCAGATCCTGCAGCGCATCGTCGCTGATTGACCATTCCTCGGGCTTGAGGCTGTGCGCCTCGGCCTGCTTGGCGACCAGGTGGCGCTTGGCGATCTCGACCTTTTCGTCCTCGGTGTATCCGGGGATGCGAATGATCTCCATGCGATCCATCAGCGGCTGCGGCATCCGCAAACTGTTTGCCGTCGTGACAAACATCACATCGGACAGGTCGTAGTCGATCTCCAAATAATGGTCGGCGAACGTGCTGTTCTGCTCCGGATCCAGCACCTCAAGCAGCGCCGAAGACGGATCACCGCGCCAATCGGCACCCAACTTGTCAATTTCGTCAAGCAGGAACAGAGGGTTGGATGTCTTGGCCTTTTTCATGCCCTGGATCACCTTGCCCGGCATGGAGCCGATATAGGTGCGCCGATGGCCACGAACTTCAGCCTCGTCGCGCACGCCGCCCAGTGACATGCGCACGAAATTCCGCCCCGTCGCCCGGGCGATCGACTTGCCAAGCGATGTCTTGCCGACGCCGGGCGGGCCCACCAGGCACAATATCGGGCCCCGCAGCTTGTCGGAACGCGACTGCACCGCGAGATATTCGAGAATACGCTCCTTGACCTTCTCCAGGCCATAATGGTCCGCATCCAGCACTTTCTCGGCGGCAACGATGTCGTTCTTGACTTTGCTGCGCTTCTTCCAGGGGATCGAGATGATCCAGTCGAGGTAGTTGCGCACCACCGTTGCCTCGGCGCTCATCGGGCTCATGGCTTTGAGCTTTTTCAGCTCGCCCATGACTTTTTCGCGCGCTTCCTTCGACAGCTTCAGCTTGAGGATCTTGGCTTCGATTTCGGCAATCTCATCCTTGCCTTCCTCGCCTTCGCCCAGTTCCTTCTGGATCGCCTTCATCTGCTCGTTGAGATAATACTCGCGCTGCGTCTTCTCCATCTGCCGCTTCACGCGGCTGCGGATGCGCTTTTCGACCTGCAAGACGCCGATTTCGGCTTCCATGTGCCCGAACACACGCTCAAGCCGATCGCCGACACCCTGAACCTCCAGGAGATCCTGCTTCTCGTTGATCTTCAGGTTCAGATGGCAGGCCACCGTATCGGCGAGCTTCGTGGGCTCCTCGATCTGGTTGAGGGAAACCAGGACCTCGGGCGCGATCTTCTTGTTGAGTTTGATATATTGCTCGAACTGCGTGACCACCGTCCGGCCGAGGGCTTCGAGTTCCTTCGGTTCGCCGCCGAGGTCGGGCATCTCCTCGACGAAGGCCTCGAAATGGCTCTCGGTCTCCTTGAACTCGACGATCCGGGCACGCCGGCTGCCCTCGACCAGCACTTTGACAGTGCCGTCCGGCAACTTCAGCAGTTGCAGGATCGTCGAGACGGTGCCGACTCGATAGATGTCCTCGATCGACGGATCGTCCTGCGCGGCATTCCTTTGCGCGACCAGGAGGATCTGCTTGTTATCCTTCATCACCGCCTCTAGGGCGCGGACGGATTTCTCGCGGCCGACAAACAGCGGTACGATCATGTGCGGGAAGACCACGATATCCCGCAGCGGCAGGATCGCCATCATCTCGGCCGGCGCCAGATCGCGCGCGGCGGCTTCCACCGGCTTCTGCGCGCGGGAAACACGAACGGCGCGCGGCTTGGGAGCGGCGGCAGGTGCGGCCGGTTTCGGCTTTTTCGGATCAGACATAATTTAGACCTCCTACAGGACAGCCCACGCAGACTCCGCCCTGGTTTCAGGCGCGGACCGCGTTCCGGGGCGCTCGGTCTCCAGCGCCCCCGAAGGGCACGCCGGGCTCTGTCGCCGCCGGCCGGAACAGTCCGGATATCGGCACGCCCGGTGCGCGCCGCAAGACCTTGAAAAAATCACTGCTGCCCGCACGACACGGGCAACAGAACAGGCGGATGGTCAGGCACTTTCCTCGGCGCGTTCCTGGCCATAGACATAGACCGGATTGGCACGCGCTTCGGCCACTTCGCGATTGATCACCACCTCCTCGACACCATCGAGGCCAGGAAGATCAAACATCGTGCCAAGCAGGATCTGCTCCATGATCGAGCGCAAACCACGCGCACCCGTCTTGCGGGCAATCGCCCGCCGGGCGACCGACGACAAGGCGTCCTCGGTGAAATTCAGCTTGACCCCTTCCATTTCGAAAAGGCGGCCATACTGCTTCACCAAGGCATTCTTGGGCTTGGACAGAATCTCGATCAGGGCGGCTTCGTCGAGATCCTCAAGCGTCGCAATCACCGGCAAGCGGCCGATGAATTCCGGGATCAGGCCAAACCGCAGCAGGTCTTCCGGCTCAACTTCACGCAGAATCGCACCCGTGCGGCGCTCATCCTCGCTGCGCACCTCCGCGCCAAAACCGATTCCAGCACCCTTGCCGCGAGCCGAGATGATTTTCTCAAGACCGGCAAACGCACCACCGCAAATGAACAGGATGTTGGTGGTGTCGACCTGCAGGAACTCCTGCTGCGGATGCTTGCGCCCGCCCTGCGGCGGCACGGAGGCAACGGTGCCTTCCATGATCTTCAACAGCGCCTGCTGCACACCCTCGCCCGACACATCGCGCGTGATCGACGGATTGTCGGATTTGCGGCTGATCTTGTCGACCTCGTCGATATACACGATGCCGCGCTGCGCCCGCTCCACGTTGTAGTCGGCGGCCTGCAACAGCTTGAGGATGATGTTCTCGACATCCTCGCCGACATAGCCCGCTTCGGTCAGCGTCGTCGCATCCGCCATGGTAAACGGCACGTCGATGATACGGGCCAGGGTCTGGGCCAGCAGCGTCTTGCCCGAACCCGTCGGCCCCAATATCAGGATGTTCGACTTGGCGATCTCGATGTCGTTGTTCTTCGCGCCATGCGCCAACCGCTTGTAATGGTTGTGCACCGCAACACTCAGCACCTTCTTCGCGTGCGCCTGGCCGATGACATAGTCATCAAGGACCTTGCAGATCTCCTTCGGAGTCGGCACCCCGTCACGCGACTTGACGAGGTGCGTTTTGTGCTCTTCACGGATGATATCCATGCAGAGCTCGACGCACTCGTCGCAGATGAACACAGTTGGACCCGCGATAAGTTTGCGGACCTCGTGCTGCGACTTGCCGCAGAACGAGCAATAGAGGGTGTTCTTTGAATCGCCGGATTTGCTCATGGGCACCCCTGGCCCGGCATCCCGGGCACGCAAGACGGCGAGTGTAACCCCCCCAGGGCGGAGGGGACAAGACGCAGAAAATTCACGCGGATCAGCTCTTCGTATCCGAATCGGCCGGCACCGGGCGGCTCTCGACCACTTCGTCGATCAGCCCGAACGCCTTGGCCTCCTCGGCGTTAAGGTAGGTGTCGCGTTCCATATTTTTCTCGATCTCTTCGAGCGATTGCCCGGTATGGTGAACATACATCCTGTTCAGCCGCTCGCGGGTCTTGAGAATTTCGCGCGCCTGGATGGCGATATCCGTCGCCTGGCCCTGTGCGCCGCCGGAAGGCTGATGGATCATCACCTGGCTGTTCGGCAGAGCAAAGCGCTTGCCCTTCGCGCCGGCGGTCAGCAGCAGGCTGCCCATCGAGGCGGCCATGCCGACGCACACCGTCGACACCGGGCTGCGAATATACTGCATGGTGTCGTAGATCGCGAGACCAGCCGTCACCACGCCGCCGGGGCTGTTGATATAAAACGAAATTTCCTTGTTGGGATTCTCGCTCTCAAGGAACAGCAGCTGCGCGCAGAGCAGCGATGAGACCTGGTCATAGACCGGCCCGGTCAAGAAAATGATCCGCTCCTTCAACAGGCGCGAATAGATGTCATACGCACGTTCCCCGCGGGCGGTCTGCTCGACCACCATCGGCACGAGGCCGTTGTTATAGATTTCGACCGGATCCCGATCCCGCATGGCCATACCCCTCGCTCCAACCTATCCACTCCGATGCAGCAATCCTGCACCGGAGGGTATCAATATCTCGTAAATAGGCGGGCGCGGGCACGCTGTCAGCCCGGCGCGGCCCCGCCCGGGCGTTTGACCGGGCGGAAGCTCATTCCGCCGCCGCCCGCTCCTTGGTCAGTTCTTCCAGAGAAACCGGCGTTTCCGTCACTTTTGCGAGCTCGATGACGAAATCGACCACTTTTTCCTCAAGGATCGGACCACGCAGCGATTCGGCCGCCTGCGGGTTCTTGCGGAAAAAATCCATGATCATCTGTTCCTGGCCCTGGTAACGCGATGCTTCCTGGCGCATCGCCCGGTTCATCTCGTCAGGCCCGACCTGGATGTTGTTGGCGCGCCCGATCTCGGACAGCAGCAGCCCGAGCTTCACGCGCCGCTCGGAGATGGCGCGATACTCGCTCTTCAGCGTGTCCTCGTCCTTCGCCTTGTCTTCCTCATCGAGCTCACCCTTGGCCTTGTCAGCCTCGATGCGCTGCCAGATCGTGTCGAATTCGGCCGTCACCATGCTGTCAGGCGCGGGGAAATCGGCCAGCTTGGCCAACGCGTCGAGCAGTTCGCGCTTGAGACGGCCACGCGAAACCTGATCATACTCGCGCTGCATCTGCTGGGAAATCAGGTCCCGCACGCGGGCGATTTCCTCAAAGCCGAGCTTCTTGGCCAGATCATCATCGATCGCCGGAGTCTGGCGGCTCTTCAGCGTCTTGGCGGTGATGTCAAAACGCGCCTTCTTGCCCGCCAGGTTCGCAGCCCCATAATCCTCGGGGAACGTCACCTCGATGGTCCTGTTTTCGCCCGGCGCAAGGCCCACGCACTGTGACGTGAAGCCCTCGATGAAGCCGGGCCCATCGACCTCAAGATCGATATCCTCCGCCGTGCCGCCCTCGAACGCCACATCGTCGACCTTGCCAACGAAATCGACGCTGAGAATGTCGCCCTTCACGGCGGGGCGAACCTCGTCGATGGCAACCATGTCCGCATTGCGGTTCGCAATTTCCGTCAACGCCTTCACGATCGCCTCCTCGTCCGGCGTCGCCTTCAGGCGCGTCAGCGCGATGGCGCCGAAATCGGGCAACTTGATCTCGGGCAGCAGTTCCACCTCGACGTTGAACGCCAGGTCCGTGCCCTCGTCGATCGACACCACGTCAACCTTCGGCTGCACCGCCGGGCGCAGGCCCCGATCGGTCATCACCTGCTGGGTGGCGCCATTGACGCTCTCTTCCAGCACTTCAGCCATGATCGCCTGCCCATAGCGCTTCTTGATCACGCCAGCCGGCACTTTGCCGGGGCGGAAGCCAGGAATGTTGGCGGTGCGGGTGATCTCGGCCAGCCGCTTGGCGCGACGCGCATCGATATCAGCCGCCGGAACAACCACGCTCCACGCGCGCTTGAGCCCATCGGAAAGCGTCTCGGTGACCTGCATCTCTCGGAAAACCCTCATCAAGAACGCCCAGAGCGAGCCGCGGTGGTGCGGGCGGAGGGACTTGAACCCCCACGACTTGCGCCACCAGAACCTAAATCTGGCGTGTCTACCAATTTCACCACGCCCGCCCACGAACTACCCGGCCGCGACCGTGAAGGCGGGGATTTAGCGCAGCCGGATGCGACTCACAAGGGCGGTTCTCACGCAGCGCGCGCAGCAGGGGACACACGGGTCGGCGATGGCGGCCCGCCATGAACCCTGCGGGCGGCCACCGAGGTCCAGATCTTGCGGCTGTCCAGACACCCGGCTGTCCAGACACCCGGCTGTCCAGACACCTTCCCCCAGCAGTTGATCCGCCGCCACCGACGGTCAATCACCCACCGCAAGCCCGGGCGCGCGGAGCGCCTCGGCGCCGGCATCGAACAGCATCGCCGCACTGATACCATCGATCAGCAGGCCGTAACCGCACCACTCCAGCCGCCGCCGACCCCCGACCCCCGACCCGCGCCCATCGCGCACAAACACGTCACACCGAAAAATACTTCGCCTGCGGATTCAGCACCACAATCGCGCTCGTCGACTGCTCCGGATGCAACTGCCACTCGTCCGACAGCGAAACCCCGATCCGCTCCGCCCCCAGCAGCCGCATGATCGACGCCTGGTCCTCCAGGCGCGGACAGGCCGGGTAGCCGAACGAATACCGGCTCCCGCGATAACCCTGGGCCAGCATCCTCTCCATGTCCCGGTCGTCCTCGCCAGCGAACCCGCATTCGGCGCGGATCCGCTTGTGCATATACTCCGCCATCGCCTCCGCCATCTCCACGGACAGCCCGTGCAGATACAGATAATCCTGATACCGGTTGTCCTCGAACCACAGCCGCGCCGTGTCGGACGCCTTCTGCCCGACCGTCACCACCTGCAACCCGATCACATCGCGCTGCGCATCGTCGATATCGCGGAAGAAGTCGGCGATGCACGCGCCGTCCTCCTTCGGCTGGCGCGGAAGGGTGAACCGCGCCGCCTCGGTGGTGCCGTCGGTCTCGAAAATCACCAGGTCGTTGCCCTGCCCAGCCGCCTTCCAATACCCATAGCTCGCCTGCGGCTTCAGGATGTCCTGCGCCTCGCACAGCGCCAGCATCCGCCGCATCACCGGGCGCAACTCCTGGCGCGCCCAGCCCAGAAACTCCTCCAAAGTCCGCCCCGCCTTCCGGAAGCCCCATTGGAACTGGTAGAGGCTGCGCTCGTTGACGAACGGCACCACCGCCTTGGGCGGCGCCTCGACGATGCGCGCGCCCCAGAACGGGGGCTCGAACGGCGCCACATCCTGCGTCAACCGCCGCCGCCGCTGCTGCACCGCCGCCACATCCACCGGCTGAAACGCCCGCGCATCGGCCTGGCCCAACGTCCGGCTCGTGTTGCGCGCCTTGCCGGCCCGCTTGGCCTGGGTCGCCGCCAAATAATCGTCGAACCCGTTGCCCGTCACCCGATCCATCAAATGCAGCCCATCGAATGCATCCCGCGCATACGCCACCCGCCCCGACGCATACGAGCGCACGCAATCATCCTCCACATAATTCCGCGTCAACGCCGCACCGCCCAACAGCACCGGCACATCCAGCCCCTGGCGCGACATCTCCTCCAAATTCTCCCGCATCACCACCGTCGACTTCACCAGCAGCCCCGACATGCCGATCGCATGCGCGCGATGCTGCTTCACCGCCGCCACCATGTCCGCCAAAGGCACCTTGATGCCGAGATTGATCACCCGGTAGCCGTTGTTGGTCAGAATGATGTCCACCAGGTTCTTGCCGATGTCGTGCACATCGCCCTTCACCGTGGCGAGCACGATGGTGCCCTTCTCCTGGCCATCCACCCGCTCCATCAGCGGCTCCAGATACGCCACCGCCGCCTTCATCGTCTCGGCCGATTGCAGCACGAACGGCAACTGCATCTTGCCCGCGCCAAACAACTCGCCCACCACCTTCATCCCGTCGAGCAGGATGTTATTGATGATATCCAACGGCTTGTGAACCTTCAGCGCCGCATCGAGCTCGTCCCCGAGCCCCTTGCGATCGCCATCCACGATCCGGTCCTTGAGCCGCCCCTCGACGGTTTCCGACTTCGTCTTCTTCACCGCATCCGCCAGCTTGCGATCCGCAAACAACTCCAGCAGCCGCTGCAACGGGTCATACCCCTCCCGCCTGCGATCGAAAATCAGGTCCTCGCAAACCTGCACCTCCTCCGCCGCGATCAGGTGCAGCGGGCGGATTTTCGACACATGCACAATCGCCCCCGTCATCCCGGCCTTCACCGCATGGTCGAGAAACACCGAATTCAGCACCGCCCGCGCCGCCGGATTGAGCCCGAAGGAGATATTGGACAGCCCCAGAATGATCTGGATCTCCGGAAACCGGTCCCGGATCATCCGGATGCCTTGCAATGTCCACTGCCCCAGCTTGCGATCATCCTCGCTCCCCGTCGCAATCGTGAACGTCAGCGGGTCGATCAACAGGTCCGACTGCGCCAGCCCATGCGTGTCGCAGGCAAACGCCACCAGCCGCGCCGCCACATCGAGCTTCTCCTGCGGTGACTTCGCCATCCCCTTCTCGTCGATCGTCAGCGCGATCACTGCCGCGCCGAACCGCTTGGCCAGCACCAGCCGATCCGCCGCCGCCTGCTCGCCGTCCTCGAAGTTGATCGAATTGATGATCGCCTTGCCGCCATGCAGCTTCAGCGCCGCCTCGATCACCGGCGTCTCCGTGCTGTCGATCACCAGCGGCGAATTGACCGACGACGTAAACCGGCGGATCACCTCGTTCATCTCGAATATCTCGTCGCGCCCCACAAAGGCCGTGCAGATATCGAGGCTGTTGGACCCTTCCCCGATCTGCTCGCGCCCCATCGCCACGCAGCCGTCCCAATCCGCGTTTTCCTGCAACTCCCGCCATTTCCTGGAACCATTGGCGTTGCAGCGCTCGCCGATCGAGAAATACGCATTCTCCTGGCGCAGCGCCACCGGCTGATACAGGCTCGCCACCGAGGGCACCCAAAACGATTTCCGCGCAATCGGCGCCGGGCGAAACCCGCCCCGCCGGCGCAGCATCCCATCCAGCGCCGCCACATGCTCGTGCGTCGTGCCACAGCACCCGCCGATCAGATTGACCCCATCCTCCGCCACAAAGCGCTCAAGCCAACTCGCCATGTCCGCCGCGCTCAACGGATAATGCGTCCGCCCATCCACCAGCTCCGGCAACCCCGCATTCGGCATGATCGCCAGCAGATGCGGCCAGTTCGACGACAGCCAGCGCAGATGCTCCGCCATCTCCTGCGGCCCGGTGCCGCAATTCATCCCCATCATCGGCACATCGAGCGCATGCACCACCGTCGCCGCCGCCGCGATATCGGGGCCCACCAGCAGCGTCCCCGTGGTCTCCACCGTCACATTGACGAAGATCGGCGTATCCGTCCCCGCCGCCGCCCGCGCCCGCTTGGCCCCATTGACGGCCGCCTTGATCTGCAGCGTGTCCTGGCAGGTCTCGATCAGAATGGCATCGACCCCGCCGGCGATCAGCCCGCGGCTCTGCTCGGCCAGCGCCGCCTCCAGCGGATCATAGGCGATGTTGCCGAGGCTCGGCAGCTTGGTCCCCGGCCCGATCGAACCCAGCACCCAGCGCGGCCGCCCATCGACGAATTCGGCCGCCGCCTCGCGCGCGATCTCCCCGGCCCGCTTGTTGATCTCGAACGCCTTGTCCGTCAGATCGAACTCCGACAGCGTCACCGGCGAGGCCCCGAAACTGTTGGTCTCCACCATGTCCGCCCCGGCCGCGAAATAGGCGCGATGCACATCGCGCACCAGATCGGGCCGCGACAGGCACAAAATATCCGTGCAATTCTCCCGCCCCCAATAATCCGCCTCGATATCAAGCGTGAGGGCCTGCACATGGCTCCCCATCCCGCCATCGGCGAGCAACACCCGCTCGCGCAGCGCATCGAGAATGTGTGGACGGGTCATGACGTGGCTTCCATATCGTGATCGTGGGCGGCAGAGACGAAATCGGCGCAAACCGGGCGCGCAGCATGGACAGCGGACCAGATGCGCACATCCAATGGCCCCGCAACCGTTTGCATTTTGTGAACCGCAAGCCCCGCCTTCGCGAGCAGATGCACAATTTCAGTGTCGGGAAACCCGCTCCAGCGATGCGCCAGACGGCGAACGCTCGCCTGGTCCCGGTGCTGCGCGAGGTCAACGACAATCAACCGCCCCCCCGCCCGCAACACCCGCGCCGCCTCGGCCAGCGCGGCATCGAGGTCCTCGGCGTAATGCAGCACCATCTGCATCACCACCACATCGAACACCGAATCGGGCAGCGGCAGCCGATACATATCGCCCTGCCGAACCGAACAATGCCCAAGCCCCGGCTTGGCCAGCCGCGTTCGTGCCAGCGCCAGCATCGACCGGCTCGCATCCACCCCCAGCGCCGCCGCCACACGCGGCGCCACCCGCTCCAGCAGCGCCCCGGTGCCGGTCCCGATATCGAGCAGATGGCTGATATGCGCCGGCAACGCCTCCAGCAGCGCGTCCTCCACCGCCTCGGCCGGCAAATGCAACGCCCGCATCTCATCCCAATCCGCCCCGGCCCGCTGGAAACTCTCCGAAGCAACCCGCGCCCGCTCCGCCAACACCCGCGCCGCCTGCCGCCGGTCGGCCGCCAGCATCGGGTCCTCCTCCGGAATCCGCGCCAGCAACAGCCGCGCCAACGCCCCGCCCGGCGTCGCCACCGGCGGCAAGGTGAACCAGGTGTTGGCCCCCTCCCGCGCCCGATCAAGCAGCCCAGCCTCACCCAGCAACCGCAGATGCCGGGACAGCCGAGGCTGCGACTGCGCCAGGATTTCCGCAAACTCCGTCACACAAAACTGCCCCCCGGCCGCCAACGCCAGAAGCCTCAACCGCGTCGGCTCCGCAGCCGCGCGCAAAGCGATCAGAACATGTTCCATGGCTTGCCATCGCATAAAGATATCCTTATGTCTAGATAGTCATGGAATCCCCGAACCATCGCATTCCCGTCCGTTTCGGACACTGGTCCTCGGCCCAAGCCGGCGAGGTGGTCTTGGTCGGCGCAACAATCCCGGCCCCTGATGGGATCGCCGTCGCGATCTGGGATGGCGAGCACGGCGCCGGCTGCGCCTGCTGCGGCGGCCGATCACGGCTCGCTGCGGTTCTGTCATCCCTGTTCGTCAGCGCGATGCGCGGCGAGCGTCCCCGGTTTTCCGCCATTGTTGTCGACCTGGACAACAGCGCAGACGCGTCCCTGCGCGATGCGCTCCGCACCGATCGCTTCCTCGCCGCACGCTACGTGATCGCCTGACCCGACGCCGAAACCGGCCCCGTCAGCAAAACCAACCAGGGCAGGCACTGCGCGCCGGTGCACCCGGCGTCCGCGGGTTGTCCAAGGGGTTGCCCAAGGGGTTGCCCGACGATGGCGCAAGGCGTGACGACGTCGGTGTCAGCATGCATTGCGACAAAAGACTCAACGCCACGATCATCGCCAGAATCGCAGGCCCGGTAACCTTCGAAATCCCCTTCGGGACCAGCGTCTCCACCCTGTCGAGACCCAGCAATTCGGCCTGCTCGATCGTCTCCCGGTCGGCCTGCCCCGTGGGTTCGATGGCATACTGCGCCTGGAACGCATGCGTGGCCGCCTCGGTCGCCTCGTCGAAGACGCCGGGCACCATCGTATCGTATTCAGCAAACCAGGCCTGAGCGAGAAACCGCTGCCAGACCTCAACATTGCGGCCGGTGTCGCCGAGTTGAAGGGGTGTCATGCCGGCTGAATGCCATGTCGCGAAACGATGTGCAATTGTCGGCGCGTGACGATATCACAATGAGCTGAGATGAAGGATTTCGACGTTTCCATAAATTCCCATTAACGCTTATGATAGAACGTCACTTTGCGATGATGCTTTAGCATGTCGGGCTCTGGCGTTATAAGCGGGTCCGACGCGTGTTGGTAATGTGGCTCCGCGTGTGTCCGCTCGCGCTTCAGGCGGAACAGCAAAGCGTGATGCAGTGAGAGGACGTAATCTTGGATTCAGATGCCCGCGCTTCGACCCCGCCGCTGCTTGAGGGTCCGCCGAACAACGCAACCGCCGGGCTGACGCCGCTCGAGCTGCGCCTGCAGGCGATCGTCATGGCCGGACGCGAACAAGGCGCTGACCTTGAGCGGGAGGATCTCCGCCTCTCGCCCGGCCAGACCCCTTCACCTGCCGCCCTGGTCGAATGGGTGACGATGGCCGGGCTGTGGTGCCGCGCCGTGCGCACCAATTGGCGCGCCCTCCTCAAGCTCACCGCCGCCGGGTCCGTCGTCCTGCTCATGAAGGACGGCTCGGCCGCCCTGATGACCAGGCCCGACGCCGTGCGCAATGTCGTCTGGCTGAAGGATCCCTCGGTACAGACCGAACAGGACGGCATCCCGGTCGACGAGCTGCGCCTGTCGCAGCTGTGGTCCGGCGAAATCCTGCTGATCCGCCCGGACCGCCAGGGCCGGGTCGACAACGATCCCTGGAATTTCATGTGGCTGGCCCGCGTGGTGCTGGCCGAACGCTCCATCATCCGTGACATCACGCTCGGCTCGATCGTGATGGCCTTCCTCTCGGTGGTGCCGCCGCTGCTGACCATGATCGTGATCGACAAGGTCGTCGGCTACAAGGTGCTCTCCACCCTGGTGATGGTCTCGGCCGTGCTCGTCCTCGCCATGATCTACGAGACGGTGCTCGGCTATGTCCGCCGGCAACTCACCGCGGTGATCGCCCTGCGGCTCGACCTCAAAATGAGCCTGTTCATCTTCCGCCGCCTGCTGGGCCTCTCGATCGACTACTTCGAGCGCACCCCCACCGGCCAGATCGGCTACCTCATCGGCCAATCCCAGAAGGTCCGCTCCTTCGTCACCGGCAAGATGATGAGCACGATCTTCGATCTCGTGAACCTCATCGTCGTCCTGCCGCTGCTGTTCTGGATGAGCACCACGCTGGCCTGGATGGTTCTCGCCCTCGGCATCGTCATGGCAATGATCATCGCCCTCTTCATCGGCCCGGTGCGGCGCGTCTATGCCCGCTACCAGGAAGCCGAGATCAAAAAGGGCACCATCCTGGTCGAAACCCTGCACGGCATCCGCACCATCAAGTCCCTCGCCCTCGAACCCGCCCAGCGTGACGCCTGGGACCGCCGCGCCGCCGAGGCCGCCCATTGGCGCCGTAAACTCGATGACATCTCCAACTGGCCCGAAACCCTGGTCACGCCCATCGACATGCTGATCACGCGCGGCGTGCTCATGGTCGGCGCCTACCTCTCCATCAGCGGCGACGCCACCAGCGTCGGCAGCATCATGGCCTTCATGATGGTCTCCGGCCGGGTCTCGGGGCCGCTGACCTCGATGGCCAAACTCCTGCAAGACCTCGAGGAAGTCCGCGCCGGCATCGGCATGGTCGGCGTCGTTCTCAACAACCGGCCGGAGGTCACCAACACCGCCACCGGCCTGCGCCCCCGCTTCGAGGGCGCGATCTCCTTCCGCGACGTGAAGTTCAGCTATCCCGGCACCAAGGCCCGCGCCCTCGACGGCATCTCGTTTGACGTTCCGCCCGGCACGATCCTCGGCGTCGTGGGCCGCTCCGGCTCCGGCAAATCGACCGTCACGCGCTTGCTGCAGGGCATCAACCGGGAATACGAGGGACAGATCAAAATCGACGGCGTCGACCTGCGCGAGATCAACCTCGGCCATCTGCGCCGCAGTTTCGGCGTCGTTCTGCAGGAGAACTTCCTGTTCCGCGGCTCCATCCGCGAAAACCTCCTCGCCGGGCGCACCGGTCTCACCCTGATCGACGCCGTGCGCGCCGCCCGCCTCGCCGGCGCCGAGGAATTCATCGAGCGCATGCCGATGGGCTATGAGACCATCGTCGAGGAAGGCTCGCCCAACCTCTCCGGCGGTCAGCGCCAGCGCCTCGCGATCGCCCGCGCCCTCATCCACGATCCGCGCCTGCTGATCCTCGACGAAGCAACCAGCGCGCTCGACCCCGAAAGCGAGGCGCTGGTGAACGCCAACATCTCCCGCATCGCCGCCAACCGCACCATGGTGATCATCTCCCACCGCCTGTCCTCGCTGGTCGACAGCGACCAGATCCTGGTGCTCGACCGCGGCAAGGTGATGGATATCGGGCCACACGCCCAGTTGCTCGAAACCTGCACGGTCTATCGGCAATTGTGGCAGCAGCAGAACCGGCACATGGAGACATTCCGCTCGACCAAAAAGTCGACGTCTCTGGTCCCTGGCAACTGATCGGGAGCAGGGCGCATGACACCCACTGAAACCAACACCACCAAACCCACCCCGATCGGCCAGATCGGCGGCGCTCCCCCCGCTGGCCCACTCGCCGCCGGCCATGGCGTCGCCGTCCGCAAGGGCGGTGCCCTGATCCACAATGATGACGCCGAGCGCACCCAGCAAGTGTTGCTCGAATACGAATCGCCCGCCGCCGCCCAGCTTGCCCTGCCGGTGCCGATGCGCTCGCGCTACACGATCTATATCATCTTCTCGCTGTTTTTCGGCCTTTTCGGCGTCGCCCTCGTGCTGCCGATCGACCGCGTGGTGTCCGCCTCCGGCCAGATCGTGACGATCGACCCGCAAACCAGTGTCGCCGCTCTCGAAACCGGCATCGTCCGCTCCATCCTCGTGCGTCCCGGCCAGTCCGTCAGCAAGGGCGATCTGCTGATGACCCTCGACCCGACCAATGCCACCGCCGACAAGGCGAACTTCACCGAGCAGGTCGACTCCCTGACCCAGGAAATCCTCCGTCTCGAAGCCGAGCTGAGCGGGCGCACCTACCTGTCCGACGGCTCCCGCCACGGCGACCTGCAAGCCACCCTCTTCACCCAGCGCCATGCCGAGCTGACATTCCAGATCGAGAGCTTCAACCAGCAGATCGCGGCCCTCACCTCCCAGACCCGTCAGGGCGAAAGCGACGTGCGCGCTTATACCGACCGCTTCGCCTTTGCCAAAGAGGTCGAGGGCAGGCGCCGCGAACTCGGTCGTCTCGGCGTCGGCAGCGAACTCAATTCGATATCCGCCGCCGATCAACGCGCCGAGATGCAGCGATCGCTCGAGGCCGCGCGGGCACAACTCGGCCAAACCCGCGCCTCGCTTGCCTCCAAAACGGCAGACCGCGACGCTGCCCTGCAACTCTGGCGCGCCACCACCTCGCAAGCCCTCAAGGACCAGCGCGACAAGCTGTCCCAGTCGCGTGACGGGCTGGAGCGCGCCAAGCTGGCCCTCAGCATGGTTGAGCTGCGCGCCTCCTTCGATGCGATCGTGCTCGATGTCGCACCCATCAACGCCGGCACCATCGCAACCGTCGGCACCCAGTTGATGACACTGACGCCGAAGGACTCCAAACTCGAATACGAAGTGCTGATCGATGGCGGCAATGTCGGCTATGTCCGCATCGGCCAACGCGCCTCGATCAAGTTCGAAACCTTCCCCTATGTCACCCATGGCAGCGGAACCGGGCGCATCCGGGTGCTCAGCCCCGACGCATCGCGCCAGCCGTTCAACTCGATCCAATCCGCCGCATCGCTCACCAGCACCCAGCAGGCGGTCGGCATGCTCTACTACAAAGCTCGGATCAGCATGGAGACCCTCGGCCTGATCGGGATCCCCGCCGATTTCAAACCGACTCCCGGCATGCAGATAACAGCCGATATCCTGATCGGGCGCCGCACCTTCGTCGAATACCTCTTTGCCCGCGTCATTCCCACCACCACCGAGGCATTCCGCGAGCCATGAGCGGCGTGTTCGGCAAACTCGCAGGCGTTTTCAGCTCGAACGCCGCGCGCCTGAAGCGCGCGGAGGATATGATCGCCGGCGGGGACCGGACCGCGGCGTTCAAGCTCCTGGTCCCCCTGGCGCAAGCCAGCCTGCCGCGCGCCGAGTTCCTGGTCGGTCGCTCCTATCTCGAAGGGGCCGGCGTCCCCCACAGCGTCCGTGACGGGGCGTACTGGCTGGAGCGCGCCGCCGAGCATGGCGATACCCAAGCGCCTGGATTGCTGGCGGCTCTGCATGTGCAAGGCCTCATCGGCCCCAACACCTCGAAAGACGCCGATGCCTCGGGCCTGTCGGCCAATGGCGCGTCGTCGGTTCTGTTCGGCGTCCTCGACACCGCCGTGCCGGACTTCGTGCAGGCCCTCAAATGGGCCAGGCGTGCCGCCGCGGCGGGAACGCCGGACGGCCAGGCCCTGCTCGCCTACATCCTGACCAGCGGCCCCGAGGACATGCGGGACCCGGTAGAGGCCGAACGCCTCTACCACCTGTCGGCGATGGCGAAATGCGCGCAAGGCTGCCTCGGCTACGGCCTGGCCCTCCTCAAAAAAAACGACCCGTCCGTCGACGCCGAAGCCTACCGCTGGATGATCATCGCGGCCGAGGCCGACCTCGCGACGGCCTATTACCTGCTCGGGGTGATGACCCAGGAGGGCCGCGGCATCGAGGCCGATCTGCCCACCGCGGTCACCTATTACCGCGAGGCCGCGATCCGCAATCTCCGCGTGGCCCAGGCGCGCTACGGCTTGGCGCTGTTCGAAGGCAACGGCATCGAGAAAAACGTCCAGGAGGGTGAATCCTGGCTGCGCCGCGCGGCCCTCCAGGGCGACACCGACGCCGCGGCGATCGTCGGCGATCTCTACGCCCGCGGCGGCGACCTGCCGCCCAACCATGCCGAAGCCGCCATGTGGTACCGCCGCGCCGCCGAGGGCGGACACCGCGCCGCCGCCCGGGCGCTCGGCCTGATGCACCTCAACGGCCTCGGCACCCCGCGTGACCCGGAGGAAGCCGCCCGCTGGTTCCGCCTATCCGCCGAAGCCGGTGACACCGCATCGCGCTTCGACCTCGCCACCCTGGTCCTCAAGCACGAAACCGGGCCCGAAGAAGCCACCCGCACCCGCGAATGGTTCGAAAAAGAGGCCGAAGGCGGGGATCTCGTCGGCGCCTACAACTACGGCATCTGTCTCGCCGAGGGCGTCGGCGTCGAACGCAACGACACGCAGGCCATGGTCTGGCTCAAGCGCGCCGCCGCCGGCGTCGTCAACGCCCGCTACTGGTACGGGCGCCTCCTCGCCGAAGGCCGCGGCGGGCCGGCCGACCCGGTCGAGGGCCGCAAATGGATCGCCCAGGCAGCCGAAGCAGGCATGGTCGAAGCCCTGGTCGCGATGGCCGAATTCCTCGTCAACGGCGTCGGCGGCGAGAAGGATCATCCCCGCGCTCTCGACCTGTTCGAACGTGCGGCACATTCCGGCCATGTCGGCGCGATGTTCGCCGTCGGCGCCATGCTCGGCGGCGGCCATGACGTGCCGTGGGATCGTCCGGCGGCGGAAAACTGGTTCCGCAAGGCGGCAGAACAAGGTCATGGCTATGCCGCCCTGATGCTGGGCCGCTATCTGGCGCGCGGTCTCAACGGCGCAGCCAAAATCGAGGAAGCCCGCTTATGGCTGACCCAGGCAAGAGGCGCCGGATTGGCCGAGGCCGAGGCCGACCTTGCCGCCCTGCCGCATCCTGACGATGCGCAACCCGGCCAGCCGTCCCCAGCCGGCCTGAACATCGGGTAAACCCTGGGTGACCGACGCGCCTGTCGACACCATCCCCCAGGCCGAATGGTTCGCGAAACAGGCTGAAGCCGCGCTGCACCGCGGCCGCCGGTCCGAAACCGACGGTGATGTGCCGGCCGCCCTGCAGTGGCACGAACGAGCGCATCGGATCGCGCCGGACGATCCCGGAATCGGGCTGGCCTTTGCCCTCGTCCTGATCCGTGCCGGCGCTCTGAGCCGGGCCGCGCTCCTGCTGCACTCCCTCGCAAAAACCCAGGACAACCGAGAGATCTGGCTCGCCCTCGCCTCGGTCTGGCGCGGCCAGGCCGCGTTCCAACCCGCCGCCGACGCCCTGCACCGCGCCCTGTCGGGCCACGCCTGGCCCCCGACGCCCCACCTCGCCGCCCTGGCCCGGCACATCACCCGCGGTGCCGGATATCCCGGCTGGTGCGCCATGTCCGCCGACGGCATATTGACCATCGAAGCCACCGGCCCGCTGCGCCTGCGTGCCGACGGCGCCACCATGCGCGGCCGCCGCGTCCCCGCCGGCGTGCGCGAGATCGAAATCGCAGCGCAGGGCCGCCCCCTCCTCGGCAGCCCCCTGCGCATCGGGCGGATGCGCCGCATCGAAGGTATCGTCCGCGCGCTCGACGGCGGCCTCGCGGGCTGGGCCTGGTATCCCGGCGCCCCGGATCAGGACCCTGTCCTGACCATCCGCGCCGCAGGCCGGGTCGTCGCGACGATCACCGCCGCCAACCATGACATCCTCGCCGCCTCCCCCCTCGCCCGGCCGCGCGGCTTCGTCATCCCCGCCGCCGATCTGGCCGGAATTGCAGGACCCCTCAGTGTCCAGACGCACGACGGCGCCACCCTCCTGGGCAGCCCGCTCACCCTGATATCCCCCACCCCCCTCGCCGATCCGGGCACGCCCCGCCCCGCCTTGCGGCCCAACCCGCAGCGCCCCGTCGCCATCGTGGTCCCGGTCTTCGGCCAGCCCGATCTTGCGGCCGCCTGTCTCGACTCCGTGCTGCAAACCCTGCCGCCGCGCTGCCGCGTGATCGTCATCGACGATGCCTCGCCCGACGCCGCCACCCGCGCAATCCTCCACGCCCGAACCGGCCGCCGGCTCACCGTGCTGCGCCACGCCGAAAACCAGGGCTTCCCCGCCGCCGCCAACAGCGGCATGCGCGCCGCGCTGGCCTTGCCGCGACACCACGACGTCATCCTGCTGAACAGCGACACCCGCGTCCCCCCCGGCTGGATCGAGGCGCTGCGCAGCCTCGTTCACGCCGATGACACCGCCGGCACCGCCACGCCCCTGTCCAACGACGCAACCATCATGAGCTATCCCTCGGTCCACGCCGGCAACCCGCCGCCGCCCGATCTCGCCACTGCGGCGCACTGGGCCGCGCAGGCCAACGCCGGCCGGGCCGTGGCGCTGCCGACCGCGGTCGGCTTCTGCATGTATATCCGCCACGAATGCCTCGCTGGCACCGGCCTGTTCCGCGAGGACGTATTCGCCCAAGGCTACGGCGAGGAAAACGACTTCTGCCGCCGCGCCAGCGCCCTCGGCTGGACCCATCTCGGCGCCCCCGGCGTCTTCGTCGCCCACGAAGGCGGACAATCCTTCGGCGATGGCCGCGCGGCGCTGATCGCGCGCAACCTCGCCATCCTCGAAACCCTGCACCCCGGCTACCACCGCCTGATCGCGCGCTTCCAGGCCCAGGACAAGCTGGCCCCCTTCCGCCGGCGGATGGATGCAGCGCGCTGGCGGGCGGGCACCATGCCGGGCGCCGTGGTGCTCATCACCCACGCCAGCGGCGGCGGCGTCGAGCGCGTCGTGCGCGAACGCGCCGCCGCCATCCGCGCGGCCGGACAGCGCCCCATCATCCTGCGCTCCGTGATCGCCGAAAACGGAGCCGCCGCCTACATCGCGGGCCTCTGCCAAATCGAGGAAGCCGGCGCGAGCGGCGCCTACCCCAACCTGCGCTTCATGCTGCCGCGCGACATCGCCGCCCTCGCCCGCCTGCTCCGCGCCGACCGCCCCGAGCGGGTCGAACTCCACCATCTCATCGGCCATCACCCGGTGGTCCGCGACCTCGCCGCGCGCCTCGGCGTGCCGCTCGATATCCATGTGCACGACTACGCCGCCTTCTGTCCGCGCATCAGCCTGCTCGGCGTCCAAGGGCGCTACTGCGGCGAACCGACCGACCCTGCGGTCTGCGATGCCTGCGTCGCCAAGGCCGGCAGCAATCTCACCGAAACGATCGCCACCGCCGCCCTGCAAACCCGCTCCGCGACCGACCTCGCGGCCGCGCGAAGCGTGATCGTGCCGTCGGGCGATACCGCAACGCGGATGCGCCGCCATTTCCCCGGCCTCAGCCCCGTTGTGCAGCCCCTGGAAGACGACGACGCCTACCCCCCGGCGCATGGCTTTGCCGGCGCCCCCCGCCATATCGGAATCATCGGCGGCATCGGACAGGAAAAAGGGTACGATGTGTTGCTGGCCTGCGCCCGCGACGCCGTGGCGCGCAACCTTAACCTCCGGTTTACTGTCTTCGGACATACCTCCGATGATGAAACATTGCTCGCAACCGGGCGCGTCTTCGTCACCGGCCCCTATCGTGAGTCCGAGGCTCTCGCCTTGATCGGCACCCATGATGTCCACCTGGCATGGCAACCCTCGATCTGGCCGGAAACCTGGTGTTTCACGCTGGGGCTCGCCTGGCGCGCCGGGCTTCATGTCGCAGCATTCGATATCGGCGCCCCCGCCGAGCGGATCCGCAAAACGGGGCGCGGCTGGCTGATGCCGTTGGGCATGCCGCCAGGGGCGATCAACTTACTGTTGCTTGGCCTTCGTTGGCCTTACGCATTATAAGTGTCCGGGTTGGCCGCTTATCACCCCACTTCAGATGCCCTATAGGCAACACCTCTCAACGCCCCTTCAGCAACAACGAGACAAGCATGCCGGACTCTGCAGCCGAACGACAACAGAAGCTCGTCAATGAGCTCCGGGTGTCCGCCAACCTCATGACGCTCGATGCCGGATTGTTCTGCATCGTCTGCACCCCATCGCGTGCCGGCAATGCCCAGACCGGGCTGCCCGGGGTGCGCATATCGCTGCCCCCCGGCGCCGCCAGCCGGCCTGAGGCGGTCACGATTTCCACCTTCCGGAACGATGGCTGGCTCGGCCCGTTCGGCGATGCCGCACTGGTCCGGGTGGCCGGCAGCCCGGCGCATGTGTTGGTCACGGTCTACCAGGCGCCTGACGCGCCGGATGGCGGGGCGCCCAATATCCAGGTTCTGCGCCTGGCCGATGCGGCCTCACTTGCCGCCGCGTCCGCATTCGCCGAGGGCGCGGCACCGCGCGTGATGGATATGGTCGCCCACATCCAGGGACTTGGCGATGTCGGCGGCATGCTGGGCGATCACCTCGGCGAAGCCGGCAGCGGCCGTTGGATCGAGGGTTTTGCGATTGCACCAACCGCCGGCGTCGATGTCGCGGATATCGAATACCAGGGCGTGCTCGGGCGCGACTGGCTGTCGCCCTGGGTCGATGGCGGCCAGTTCTGCGGCAGCCGCGGCATGGCCCTGCCCCTCCTCGGCTTCCGCCTGCGCCTGCGCGGCGCGGCGGCCCAAGCGTTCGAGTGCCGCTACAGCGCGACGTTCGTCGATGGCAGCACCGCAGGCCCGGTAACAGCCGGCGAGGCCTGCCAGTCCGAGGGCCTTGCGGCGCTCGAATCTGTGTTGATCACGCTCGCACCGCGCGGCTCTGCAACGGTCACGCCGCCTGCTGTGAAGGCTTCGCCCCCAAAGGCTTCATCCCAGAAAGCGCCTCCCCAGAAAGCGCCTCCGCAAAAGGCAGTTCGGCAAAAGGCCGAGCCCAAAAAGCCGGACCCAAAACAGCCGAATCCCAAGAAGCGAACCCGGGGCCCGGCAAAATCCAAGTGATCCAATGCCGGGCGCCGAGACAGGACGCCCGGTTCTGTTTTGCCCGGTCCTGGCCGGTCCTGTCCTGGCCGGTCCTGTCCTGGCCGCCGCAGCGGCCCGTTAACGAGAACCGCGATTGAAATATCTCTTTGTCCACCAGAATTTCCCTGGCCAATACCTCCACATCATCCGCCACCTGATTGCCCGGCCCGGCAATGAGGTCGCCTTCATCAGCGAGCCGAACAAAAACCACATCCCAGGCGTCCGTCGCGTCAACTACACGATCACCGAAACCAACCGCGACACCACCCACCCCACGCTGCGCGACCTCAACCTCGCCATGCTGCGCGCCGAGGCCGTCGGCAGGATGGGCCGCAACCTGAAAGACCTCGGCTTCAATCCCGACATCATCATCGGCCATCACGGCTGGGGCGAACTTCTCAATCTCGTCGATGTCTTCCCCGGCGTGCCCATCCTGGGCTACTTCGAATTCTACTACGCCACCGCCGGCACCGATGTCGGCTTTGATGCCGAATTCCCCACGGCGGATGACCAGTGGCCCCGCATCCGGGCGATGAACAGCGTCAACCACCTCGCCCTTGCCCTCGACCAGCACGGCCAAACGCCCACCACCTGGCAGCGCTCGCTCTACCCCGCATGGGCCCAGCAGCAGATTCACCTGCTGCCCGAAGGCGTCCCGCTCGATGTCTGCAAACCCGACCCGGCCGCGCGCAAAACCCCCCTGACCATCGGCACATTCACCATCGCGCCGAAAGACCGCCTGATCACCTACGTCGCCCGCAACCTCGAGCCCTATCGCGGCTTCCACGTCATGATGCGCGCCCTCCCCGAAATCCTGCGCTCCCGCCCGGACGTCAAGGTCGTCATGCTCGGCGGCAACGAAGTCAGCTACGGCGCCCGCATCGCCAACACCACCTGGCGCGCGCACTTCGAACGCGAAATAGCCGGCACATACGACACCAGCCGCGTGCTCATGCCGGGTCAGGTGCCTTATGACGTCCATGTCGGTCTGCTCAAACGCTCCGACGTTCACGTTTACCTGACCTACCCGTTCGTGCTGTCCTGGTCCCTGCGTGAAGCGATGGCCTGCGGCTGCACCATCATCGGCGCCGATGTCGATCCCGTCCGCGAATTCATCACCGACGGGCAAACCGGCCTGATCACCCCGTGTCTCGACCCGAAGCGCCTGGCGGACACCGTTCTTCAGCTTTTGGAAGACCGCAAACTGGCCACCAGCCTCAGCCGCGGCGCCCGTGCCTTCGCCGAGGCCAACCTCGACATGGACCGCTACATCGGCCGCTACGAGCGGCTGATCTCCACCATCATCGGCCGCCCCATCGCGGAAGCGCCCGCGCCAAAACCCCGCGCCCGCAAACCAAAGGCCGCCTGAACCCCATCGGCCCTGGAGCCCGATGATTTTTGGCGGAATCGCCAAAAAATCTGAATCAGGCAATCAAACAAAGAGTGAGAGCGGAATGCCTTCTGATAGGCGAAGGCATCGCGCTTTAGGGACACCCCGCCGGATCGACGCCGAACGAGGCCCGCCGCGTGCCGTCGTTGAAGCAGCCATTCATCCAAAAGCCGCTATAGGTGCCCGACGGCTCCGTCAGCTTGCCCTGGCCATGCGGCTTGCCGTCGTACAACTGCCCCTCGAACTTGCGCCCATCGCGCAGCGTCAGCGCGCCTTGCCCGATGATCGCATCGTCCTTGAATTCGCCCTCGTAGCGGTTGCCGCCCGGCGTCGTCAGCACGCCGCGCCCATTGCGCTTGCCGGCGCTCCAGAGCCCCTCATAACGGTCCCCGCCATCGACCATCACGCCCTTGCCCTCGAAATCGTCGTTCCGGAAGCCGCCCTCGTAGCGCATCGTCGGCGTCAATTGATAGGCGCCCTGCCCTTCGAGATGGCCATCGACCATGGTGCCGTCGTAGCGCTGCACCGCGTCGCCGGTCTGCCACGTCAATGTGCCCTTGCCGCTGGCGCGCTGCTTGGCGCAGGACCCGGTCCATGTGGCGATTTCGCCGATGGTCGGCGCCCGGTTCCATACAAAGCAGGTGTTTCCGGCCGGCGACCAGCCGGGCTGCCCCGGCGCCGCCGGCGGTTCCTGGGCCGCAGCGATGGCGGGCAGGCCGATCAGCAGTGCGAGGGCGAGGGCGCGCATGCTCATGCGAACAGCGCCTGGATCGCCGCCTGGTCCACATCGGCAAGATGCGCCGGCTGCCATTTCGGCGTCCGGTCCTTGTCGACCAGCATGGCGCGCACCCCCTCGTGGAATTCGGGATGCACCGAAACCGCCCGCGTCAGCGCCAACTCCGCCGCCAGCGCCCCGCGCAGGCTCAGCCTGGCACCGCGCCGCATCGCCTCGAATGACCACATCACCGCTGAAGGCGAGCCGTGATGCAGGCCATGCAGCGCCTCCTTGGCCCACTCCGTGCCCTCGGCCTGCAGCGCCGCCTCGATCGCGGCCACACTGTCCTGCCCGAAGCACCGGTCGATCGTGGCGCGATGCGGCGCCAGGCTGAACGGCGGCAGGCTCTGCGCCCGCGCGGCCACGGCGGCCGGCCCGTCCTCGGCGATCGCATCGGCCAGTGTCGCGATCTCCGCCTTGGGCACGAAATGCGTGGCCAGCCCGGCATGCACCGCGTCAGCCCCGTTGAGCCGCGCCCCGGTCAGGCCGAGATACATGCCGAGCGCCCCCGGCAGCCGCGGCAGCATGAACGTCGCCCCCACGTCGGGGAACAGCGCGATCCCCGTCTCCGGCATCGCGAACAGGCTCGCCTCGGACGTCACACGCATATCGCCATGCACCGAAAGCCCGATGCCGCCGCCCATGCACACGCCGTCGATGATCGAGATATAGGGTTTCGAATATTCGTCGATCATTGCATTCAGCGCGTATTCGGTGCTGAAAAACTCCGACACCTTGTCATGCTGCCCCGCCATGGCGAAGGCCCGGATCGCCCGGATATCCCCGCCCGCGCAGAACGCCCGCCCCCCGGCCCCCTCGACCACCACGGCCTGCACCGAGGGATCATCGCGCCATTCGATGAGTGCCGCCGTCATGGTATGGAGCATCGCGCTGTCGAGCGCGTTGAGCGACTTCGGGCGGTTGAGCAGCATATGGCCGATCCGGCCACGGCGGGTGGCGATGACGGAGGGCTCGGTGGCGGTCGCGTCGGACATGAAAAATCCCGGGTTGCGGCGGTTGGCGCCTGTTTGATGGGCCGCGATATACCCCCACTCGGCGGCGGCGCAAAGCGGCCGCCGGGCGGGGGTGAGCGTCTCAGGGTTTGCGGATGCTGCCGATGGCGGTCTGCAACTCCGCCACGGTGACGGCGCCTGGCAGCATCTGGTCGCCGACGATGTAGGCCGGCGTGCCTTGGATGCCGAGGCGGTGGGCGAGCTGGATGTTCTCGTCGAGCCGCGCCTGGATCGCCGGATCGGCCATATCGCGCTGCATCCGGTCCCAGTCGAGCCCAAGCCGCGCGCTGGCGGCCCGCACGACGTCCTGCGTGATGTCGGCCGGCCCCGTCATCATCGCGTCGCGCATTTTGAGATATGCGCCCTGCCGGCCCGCGGCCAAAGCCGCCCGCGCGCCGATCACGCTGGCCGGCCCCAGGATCGGGATGTCCTTGTAGACCACCCGCAGCTTGCGATCCTGCGCCAGCAGCGCGGCCATCGGCTGCAGCATCCGCCGGCAATACGGGCACCGCATGTCATAGAACTCGACCAGCGTGACATCGCCATCCGGATTGCCCGCAACCGGATCGCCCGGCGTATGGGTCAGCACCGTGCCCAGGCGCGCGATCGCCTCGCGCGCATCGTTGGCTTCCCGCTCGCCATCGGCGTTCTGCAACACCGCGACGGCATCGCGCAGGATTGACGGGTCGGTCCGCAACGCAGTGCGCAGGATCTCCACGATCTCGGCCCGCTGCGCCGCGGTAAAACTGCTGCGCGGCGCTTGCGTGGCTTGCGCTTGGACGGATTGGAACAGTGCGGGCACGACCGAAAACAGGGCCAGCACGGCCAGAACGACGAGGCGAGGGAGCATGAGGGGGAGTCCTCCAAGGGGCGGGCTATGATAGCCTAGAACCCGGTCCGGTTCTCTTTTTTCATGGCATTGCTGATATCGACGGCACGAAGCCTGGCGGGTCCGGACGGAAGCTGCTTTTCGGCCCGGCTGGCGAGGCCGCGGGCGAGCGGGATCTTGCCGTTCTCCAGCGCCTCCTCGGCCAGCGCGAGATTGGCCTGGCCGATATCGCCGATCTTGCCCCAGGCGGTCGCCAGGGTGCGCCAGCCCGTGGGGTTCTCCCGCTCGCGGTCGAGTGCGGGCTGCAATTCCTGGATTGCGGGGCGCAGCAGCAGGGGATCCCCGGTTTCCACCATGGCATGGGCCAGGCTGATATGGATCTGCGGCTGATCCGGCGCGAGGCGGACGGCCTCGCGATAGGGGCCGAGGGCATCGCGCACGCGGCCGTTCTCGAACAGCATCTGGCCCTTGAGTTCATGCAGCCAGGGATTGGATTTCTGCTCGGCAATCAACCGATCGACCATCGGCAGCGCCTCCTTGAGATGGCCCAGGCGGTAGAGCGCGATGGCGCGGGCGTAGCGTGCTGGCGGATCGTCGCCGCGGATTGCTTTCAACGTCTCGGACGAGGGGCTGAGAAAGCCGGTTAGCTTGGCCCGCACCATCTGGAAACCGCTCTCGAAAGCCTCCGGCAGCGTGCGCCCGGTGCTGGCGCTTTTGGAGACGTATTGCTCCAGGAAGCCGATCCGCTCGCGGGTCAGCGGATGCGTGCGGACGTAGGGGTCCTGCATCCGGCTGACCAGCATCTCCTGGCTTTCCAGATGATGGAACAGGTCGAGCATGCCCTCGGAGGACCAGCCATTGGCTTCGAGCAGTTGCACCCCGGCCTGATCGGCGGCGCGCTCCATGCCGCGGGTGAACGACAGGAAGTTGCGCTGGGCCATCTGCTGGGCCCCGAGCCCGGCTCCGAACCCCGAACCGTCCCGCGTGGCGACGCCCGCTGCGGCGCCGATCAGCATCGCCGCGATGCTCTCGATCATCGCTTCGCGCAGGGCCTCGGGCAGCTTGGCGAGATGGCCGCCCTTGATGTGGCCGGTTTCGTGGGCGAGCACGCCGATCAATTCGTTTGCCGATGATGCCTTCATGATCAGGCCGGTATGGACGAACAGGATGTTGCCGGTGCTGACGAACGAGTTTATGGCACTGTCCCGGATCAGCACGATGCGGACCAGGTTGGGATCAACCCCGGCCGCGCGGAACAAGGGGTTGGCGAAGGTCCGCAGCAGGTGCTCGGTTTCCGCGTCGCGGATGAGCATCAGCGGTGGGCCATCGGATTTGGATTGCGCGCGCGCGGGCGGCGCGCGAAACAGGACGGCACAGAGGATGGGCGCGAGAATGGCCGATACGACACGGACGAACCAACGGGCTGGCAAACGTTTCATGGGGGGCAGAATAGCCAATCCCTCGGCGGTCGTCCTGATGTCTGTCAGTCTTTTAATCTCTGGCTGCTCATCGGTCTCCAAGCTTTGGGATTCCGACAAGCCGGCCGAAGCCGCTATCACCGGGTTTCTGGGCGCGGTCGTGGCCGACGAGCCCCGCGCCGCGATGGTGGGCCGCGGGGTTCTGGCCTCCGGCGGCACGGCGGCCGATGCGGCGGTGGCCGTGGCGGCGACGCTGTGGGTCACGTTGCCGTCCCGCGCCGGGATTGGGGGCGGCGGGGCGTGCCTGGTGCATAACGGGGACGAGCGGGCCAAGGGTGTGCCCGAGGCGGTGATCTTCATGTCCCAGGCGCCGGGCAGCACGGCCGGGGCGGATCGGCCGGCGGCGGCGCCGATGATGCCGCGGGGGTTGTTTCTGCTGAATGCGCGGTATGGCAAGGCGCGCTTCGAGAGCATCATGGGCGGTGTCGAGCAGATGGCGCGCGATGGCGTGCCGGCGAGCCGGGCGCTGGTGCGCGATCTCGCGGTGGTGGCTGGGCCGCTGGCGGGGGATCCGGGGGCGCGCTCGGTGTTCTTCCCGGGTGGCAAGATGATCGGCGAGGGGGAAACCCTGGCGCAGCCGGAACTGGCGGCGCTGCTGGGGCAGATGCGCCGGGCCGGGGTGGGCGATTTGTATTCGGGCGCGATGGCACAGAAGTTCATCGATGCGGCGGGCCAGGCGGGCGGCGGCATCACGGCGGCGGATTTGCGGGCGGCCATGCCGCGGCAGGCGCCGGCGTTGTCGATCGAGGGGCCGGACGAGGCGACGGTCTCGTTCCTGCCGGCGCCGGCCGATGGCGGCGTTGCGGCGGCGGCGGCGTATCGGGTGCTGGCGTCCGATGCCTCGGCGTTGCGGGTGGCGAAGGAGCGGGCTTTGGCGGCGGCGGCGGAGAGCCGGGGCACGGGCGCGCTCGGGGCGTTGTCGGCGAGCACGAGTTTTGCGGTGATCGACAGCGAGGGCAATGCGGTGGCGTGTGCGCTGACGATGGGCAATCTGTTCGGCACCGGGCGGATGGCGCAGGGGACCGGGGTGCTGCTGGCGGCCGCACCGTCCGCACGTGCGGCGGCGTTGTTGTCGGCGGGGATGTTGACGTTCCGGCGCAGCAGTACGGTTCGGGCGATTGCCAGCGGGTCCGGCCAGGATGGGGCGCCGGTGGCGGTGGCGCAGGTGTTGGCGGCCTCGATGGCGGATCGGAGCAAGGTGGCGAAGATCGATCGTGCCGGGGCGCCGGAGCCGGGGCGGGTGAATATCATTGCCTGCAACGGCGGGGTGTCCGAGCCGGGGACCTGCGCCTGGTCGGCCGATCCGCGGGGCTATGGTTTGGCGATGGGCAGCAACTGAGATGTTGAAGACCGGACGCGGGGCAGCGGCGCCGCCGTTCATTGTGATGGATGTGATCAGTGCGGCGAATGCGCGCCAGGCGGCTTTGCCGGCGGGTGCGCCGCATATCATCCGCATGGAGGTCGGCCAGCCCGGGACCGGGGCGCCGGCCGGGGCGGTGGCGGCGGTGCAGCGGGCTTTGGCGGGTGGGGCCTCGCTTGGCTATACCGAGGCGCTGGGGATCGGCAGTTTGCGGGCGCGGATCGCGGGGCATTACGGGGCCTGGTATGATGCCGATGTGGCGGCCTCGCGGGTGGCGGTGACGGTGGGGGCTTCGGGGGCGTTTCCCCTGGCGTTTCTGGCGGCGTTCGATCCGGGTGACCGGGTGGCGATGGCGGCGCCGTTTTATCCGCCTTATGTGAATATTCTGACGGCGCTGGGGATTGTGCCGGTGATCCTCCAGGCCGGGATCGAGACGCGGTATCAGCCGAATGTGGCGATGCTGGAGGCGCTCGATCCGCGGCCGGATGGGCTGATTGTGGCGTCGCCGTGCAATCCGGCGGGGACGATGTTGCATCCGGCGGAATTGGCCGGGATTGCGGATTGGTGCCATCGCAACGGGGTGCGGTTGATTTCGGATGAGATCTATCACGGGCTGAATTACGGGGCGCCGCTGGCGACGGCGGCGGCTTTGAGCCCGTCGGCGATCGTGGTGAACAGTTTTTCGAAATACTTCTCCATGACGGGGTGGCGGGTCGGCTGGATGGTTTTGCCGGAGGATCTGGTGCGGCCGGTGGAGTGTCTGGCGCAGAACATGTTTATCAGCGCGCCCAATATCGCGCAGGTCTGTGCCGAGGCGGCTTTTGCGTGCGCGGAAGAGTTGGATGCCAATGTGGCGCGGTATCGGCGGTCACGGGATTTGTTGTTGGCGAAATTGCCGGGGGCGGGGTTTTCGCGGTTGTCGCCGTCGGAGGGGGCGTTTTATCTGTATGCGGATGTTTCCGAGCGGACCAATGACAGCCGGGAATTCTGTGCGCGGATGTTGGCGGAGGCGGGGGTTGCGGCGTCACCGGGGGTGGATTTCGATCGGGAGCGGGGGCACCATTTTGTGCGGTTCAGCTATTGCGGGCCGGAGGCGGATATGGCTGAGGCGGCACGGCGGCTGGCGCGCTGGTGATTTTGATATCGTAATGAATAGGGCGTGAGCAGGCCGGGGCCGCTCACGCCTCGATTTTTGGCGGGGCTTGGGGGAAGAGGAAGTGGAGGGGGATGAAGGGTGGGGGCGATTGGGGTGGGGTGTGGGGGATGCTTGGGGGTGTTTTGCGGCGGATTTTGGGTTGTTCGTCGGCAAGCGCGCGGCGGATGGGGGCCAGCAGGCGGCGGACGACTTGGTGTTCGGCCAGGAGGGCTGCGATTTCGGGTTCGGCGAGGAGGGTTTCGATATAGCCGCGGAAGGTGACGGCTTCGTTGGGCAGGGCGCGGATGAGCCAGGCCTTGCCGGCGGGGAGGCGGAATTTGGGCTTGTGGGGTTTTGCGGGCGTGGCGCGCTGTGTTGTGCGCTGTGTGGTGCGCTGTGTTTTGCGGGGGGGCCGGCCGGTGGCGATGCGGGCGAGGGTGGCGGCGAGGCGGCGGGAGAGGCTTGTGAGATAGGCGTAGAGCGGGGTGACGAGGGGGGCGAGGCGGGTGTGGCGGGGGAAGCGGTAGGTGATGAGGATGGCGAGCGCGCGCAGGAGCGGCGCCAGGCGGGGCGCCAACATCGTTGCGGCTTTGCGCGTATCGGGCGCGGGGCGGGGTGGGCTCATGGGAGCTGAAAGTTACTTTGGGTGACTAACCGACGCAAGGGGTTTTTGGGGCGGGGGGCGTCGCGGTTGGTTTTATGATGCGAAGACCTCTTCGCCGGTGCCGAGGGGCAGGGGGGCGGGGCGGTCGCAGGTGGTGGTGAGGGCGACCCAGCGGTGTTCGGCGCCGGCGGTGGTGATGGCTTCGAGGACTTCGAGGACGTGGGTGGTGAGTTCGCCCGAGGCGCGGTGTGGCCGGTTTTGCTGGATGGCGGCGGCCATGTCGAGGAGGCCGATGATGCGGTAGTCCGCGACCTCGCGGCCGTCGCGCAGTGTGCGGTTGGGGGCGTGGAAGGGGTGATCGGTGATGGGAAGCGGGGACCAGTCGGCGCCTTTTTCGGCGATTTCGGGGGTGCCGCCGAAGAAATTGGGGTCGGGCACCAGGAGGGAGCCGTCGATGCCGTAGAGTTCGAAGGGCAGGCGCTTGTTTTTCCAGACGTCCCACGAGGCGGTCAGCACGATGGAGGCGCCGGAGGCGAAGGCGAGGATGGCGGTGGCGGTGGTTTCGATTGCGACCGTGATGGTTTCGCCGGCGCGGGGTTGGCTGGTGATGGTGCGGGTGGGGTTGCCGATGCAGGTGGTGGCGGCGACGCGGGCGACGGGGCCGAGGAGGTGGACCAGGGTGGTGACGTAGTAGGGCCCGAGGTCGAGGATGGGTCCGCCGCCTTTGATGAAGAAGAAATCGGGGTTGGGGTGCCAGTGTTCCATGCCGTGAGACAGGACGGTGGCGGCGCCGGCGATGATGGTGCCGAGGCGGCCTGCGTCGATGGCGCGGCGGCAGGCCTGGTGGGCGGCGCCCATGAAGGTGTCCGGCGCGCCGCCGACGCGCACGCCGGCCGCGGCGGCCAGACGGAGCAGGTCGCGGGCTTCGGCGAAGGAGGCGCAGAGCGGTTTTTCGGCATAGACATGCTTGCCGGCGGCGACGATGGCGCGGTTTACGGCGGCGTGGGCGAGGGGGACGGTGAGGTTGACGACGATGGAGATGGCGGGGTCGGCGAGGAGGGCTGCGACGGATGGGGCGGCGGCGACGCCGTATTCGGCGGCTTTGGCGGCGGCGGCTTCGGGGCGCAGGTCGGCCACCGATTTGACGGTGATGGTGGCGGAGCGGGCGGCGCCTTTGAGGTAGGCGTCGGAGATGACGCCGCAGCCGATGATGCCGATGGTGATGGGGGTCATGGGGTCAGGCCGTGATGGAGCGGAGGTAAGCGAGGGAGGCGCGGGCGGAGAGGCCGGGGTCGGCGGGTTTGTCGTGTTCGACGATCATGTGGCGGGCGCCGGCGGCGAGGCAGGCGGTCCAGAGGTCTTTCCAGTCGAGGATGCCGGCGCCGACATCGGCCCAGCCGTCCTGGTCGCGGTTTTTGCCTTGGGGGGCGATGTCCTTCACGTGGGCGGCGGTGATGATGGGGTGGTAGCGGGCCATCCAGGCTTTGGGGTCGGCATGGCCGCGGACGAGCCAGGCGACATCGACCTGCCAGGCGAGGCCGGAGGCGCCGGCGGCTTGGAAGAGAAGTTCGAGGGCGGTTTTGTCGCCGGATTTCTTGTCCATTTCCCAGTCGTGGTTGTGGTAGCCGAGCGTGATGCCGGATGTGGCGAAGCGCTCGGCGAGGGTGGCGAGTTCGTGGCCGATGGCGGTCCAGCCGGGGGCGTCCATGTGGCGCATTTCGGGGGGGACGGCGGGCATGTAGAGGTCGGTGAAGCCGAGGCTGTGGCAGGCGGCGATGAGGGCGTCGGGGCGATCGCGCAGGGCGGCGAGGCCGACATGGGAGGAGGTCATCTTCAAGCCGCGGGCGGCGATTTTTCGGGCGACGATGGCGGCGTCATCGAGGTGGGAGCCGATGCCTTCGACGTTTTTGTAGCCGGCGGCGGCGACGGTATCGAGGATGAGGTCAACATCGCCGAGGGTGCGCAGGGTGTAGAGCTGGATGGAGATGCGGTCGGACATGGGATGGGGCATGGGATGGAGCATGGGATGGGACTTGGGATGGGGGGAGGGGGTTCCTTGGGTATCAGTATCGGCGTTTGCCGGGCGTGTCGAACGGCGAGGCGGGGGGCGGTTGACGATCGGGGGGCGGCGCCGGACAATCCGGCGCGTATTCTGGAGGGTTCGATGGCCGCACATTTTGATCTGATCGTTCGCGGCGGCACCTGCGTGCTGCCTTGGGGCATGGAGCAGACCAGCGTGGGCGTGCGCGAGGGGCGTATAGCCGCACTCGGGGTGGGGCCGGAGGCGACGGCGGAGGAGACGATCGATGCAAGCGGGCTGCATGTGCTGCCCGGGTTGATCGATCCGCATGTGCATTTGCGCGATCCGGGGAATGCGGCGGTGGAGACGGTTCCGACGGGGACGAAAGGGGCGATCCTCGGGGGGATCACGGCGGTGTTCGACATGCCGAACACGACGCCGTCGATCGTGGATGCGCAGACGCTGGCGTGGAAGCAGGGGTATGTGGAGCAGGCCGCGTGGTGCGACATGGGGCTGTATGTCGGGGGGACGAAGACGAATATTGCCGCGTTGGCGGGGCTGGAGCTGGGGCGCGGGGTGTGCGGGGTCAAGGTTTTCGCGGGGTCGTCCACCGGGGATTTGATGGTGGAGGATGACGAGAATCTGGAGAAGGTGATGCGGTCCGGGCGGCGTCGGATTGCGTATCATTCGGAGGATGAATACCGGTTGCAGGCGCGCAAGCCGATGTTCAAGTCGGGCGATCCGTATGCGAGCCATGCGGTGTGGCGCGATGAGGAGGCGGCGTTTCTGGGCACCAGGCGGCTGATGGCGCTGGCGCGCAAGACCGGACGGGCGGCCCATATCCTGCATGTGTCGACCGAGGAGGAGTTGGTTTATCTGCGCGATTTCAGGGATGTTGCGACAATGGAGGTGTTGGTCAATCACCTCACGCAGATGGCGCCTGATGTGTATGACCGGCTGAAGGGGTTCGGGGTGATGAACCCGCCGATCCGCGGGCGGCGGCATTACGAGGCGAGTTGGGCGGCGGTGCGGGATGGGACGGTGGATACGGTGGGGTCCGATCATGCGCCGCATCCGCGGGCGGCGAAGGAGAAGCCGTGGCCGGAGTGTCCGGCGGGGTTGACGGGCGTGCAGACGCTGGTGCCGGTGATGTTGGATCATGTGAATGCGGGGCGGTTGTCGCTGGCGCGGATGGTGGATCTGCTGTGTGCGGGGCCGGCGCGGGTTTATGGCGTGGTGGGCAAGGGGCGGCTGGCGGCGGGGTATGATGCGGATTTCACCCTGGTCGACATGAAGAAGCGGCGGCGGATCGAGGACAGCTGGATCGTTTCGCCCTGTGGGTGGACGCCGTTCGCGGGGATGGATATCACGGGCTGGCCGGTGGGCACGATTGTGCGCGGGCGGGCGGTGATGCGGGAGGATGAGGTGATCGGGGAACCGATTGGCAAGCTCGTGAAGTTTGCGGGCTGAATTCTGCGGCCGCGGCTGCTATAGATGGTTGCGTGGCGCCCTTAGCTCAGGTGGATAGAGCAACAGCCTTCTAAGCTGTGGGTCGTTGGTTCGAGTCCAACAGGGCGCGCCAGTTTTTCAAGGTGTCAGGGGCCTCCAGCCACCGACCAGAAGCCCCCTTGTGCCATCTTTGTGACCAGTCGCGTCGCCGCAGTCCGGTGAACAGGTTCCATAGGGAGCCCGCGCCAGCCACCGCGATCAACCCAACTTCTTGTTGGGTCGTTTGAACTTGCCCCTGTTTAGAGCGGGATGCCTTCTGATTGCGAAGGCATCCCGCTCTCACTCTTTGTTTGATCGCCTGATTCAGATTTTTGGTGATTCCACCAAAAATCATCAGGCTCTAGGATGTCGCGCTCCATCCGAACCCGCGAAAGTTCCGCCTTCAGACGCCCGATCTCTGCCTGCTCTGCGGTGAAGGGCTTGATGGTCGTCGCCGCCAGTCGCCCCTCGGCCTCAGCCTTCACCCAATTGTGGACCGTCTGATCTGAAGTCCCCAGACCCCGCACCACGGTGCCAATCGGTTGCCCGCCGCGCACAAGACGAACCGCCGCCTGCTTGTACTCGAGCGTGTATCGCGCCCGAACCATTCTCGACATGCCGTATCCTCCAAAGCTGATAATACACAGTCAGCGTTGGGAGATTTTTTTCGGGGGCAAGGTCAGTCTCGAAGTCGTTGACACTTTCCGGATCTGGACCTTCCATATGCTATGATGTAACGTTGAATTTCTGGAAATTTACAGCGGGGGATATCATGCGTCGTCGTGACATGCTTGCAGGTAGCGCAGCGGCCCTCGCGGCCCCCGCCATCGCCGCGGCCCAGGGAAGCCGGGTCCTGAAATTCGTTCCCCAGGCCGATCTCGCACTCATCGATCCGGTCCAGACCACTGCATTCGTCACTCGCAACCATGCTTTGCTGGTTTTCGATACGTTGTACGGCGTTGACGCCAACTGGAAACCTCAGCCCCAGATGGTCGAGGGTCATGTCGTGGAAAATGACGGTAAGACCTGGAAACTCACGTTGCGGGACGGCCTGAAGTTCCATGATGACACCCCTGTCCTGGCGCGTGATGTGGTGGCGAGCCTCGTCCGCTGGGGCAAGCGCGACAGCTTCGGTCTTGCCCTGATGGCTGCCACTCACGAAATAACCGCTACATCCGACAAAGTCGTCGAGCTTCGTCTCAAGAAGCCCTTTCCGCTGCTGCCCGACGCGCTCGGCAAAACCGGTGCCAATACCGCGGCCATCATGCCGGAACGCCTGGCCAAAACCGACGCCTTCGCTCAAGTCACCGAAATGGTCGGTTCCGGCCCGTTCAAATTCGTTGCTAACGAACGGGTCCCAGGCTCGCGCGTGGTCTACGAGAAGTTTGCCGGCTATGTGCCCCGCCCCCATGGCACAGCCAGCCTGATGGCCGGCCCGAAGGTCGTCCATTTCGATCGCGTGGAATGGCTCACCATCCCGGACGCCGCCACCGCCGCGGCCGCCCTGCAATCTGGCGAGATCGATTGGTGGGAGCAGCCGACGACGGATTTCTGGCCCAGCCTGAAGCGACACACCAACATCAGCCTTGAAGTCACCGACAGCACCGGCGGCTATGGCATCGTCCGTTTCAACTTCGTTAACCCGCCTTTCGACAACCCCGCCATCCGCCGTGCTGCCTTGGCCGCCATCAGCCAAGCCGACGTGATGCAGGCCATAGCCGGCACCGACAAGACCATGTGGCGAGACAAGGTCGGCTTCTTCCTGCCTGACACCCCGATGGCCACCGACATCGGTATGGACGCAGTGCGCGAACCGCCTGATCTCGACCGGGCCCGCAAGATGCTGGCCGAGTCCGGCTACAAGGGCGAGAAGTTGGTCTTCCTCGTAGCCACCGATCTCCCAAGCCTCAACGCTCAGGGCCAGGTCGTCGCCGATGCCTGGCGCAAGATCGGGTTCAATGTCGATTTCCAGGCGCTCGACTGGGGCACCGTAATCCAGCGCCTCGCCAGCCAGCAACCCATCGACAAAGGCGGCTGGAATGCCTTCAGCAACTCTACCGCCGGCGTGAACACATTCAATCCGGCTGCCCACAACTACATCCGCGGCAGCGGCAAGACGGCAACCTTCGGTTGGTCTGATATCCCCCGCCTGGAGGAACTCCGCAACGCTTGGTTCGACGCTCCCGACCAGGCCGCCCAGGCCGCGATCTGCCGCGAAATGCAGCGCGTCAGCTTCGAGACGGTTCCTTACATACCCACCGGCGTGTTCTATCAGCCAACTGCCTATCGCAAATCGTTGCGCGATGTTCCCCGAGGCTTCCCGCAGTTTTATGGTGTCCGGCGGCTGTAATCATCTCCCGGCTGGTCGGCACACAGATTTGCTGAAGCATTCGAGGCCAAAGACTGCGATTCGGGCGATGCTATCGACGGTCTGATCATCGGCCCCTGCGCCTCCAGCGCCGCTGTCCTCTCGAGTCTGGCCGAGATGCGGAAGCGCATCCTCTGCCTCGAACAAGGCGACTGGACGAACCCGGCCGACCTCCCCCAACGGGCGCGATGTCGCGGTGCGCTCGGATGTCAATTTCGCCTTCAGCCCCAACCGGCGGTGCCGCGGCATCAACGACAGCATTTACGACGGACACCTCGCCGATCGAGGCAAGCCACGCTCCAGGATGCTGGCGGTAGGATGGCGGTGATGCGGGCGCCGTCGATTGTGACGGCCTCGAGCGTCCTGGGGACAATCCGGTCGGGATTGGCTTTGGTGTTGACGGCATCGAGATCTGCATCGTGCAGCGTCGTGGCCTGGACGATGGAGAGGTTGGACATGCCGCGGGCATCGACCTCCATCCGCATTTCTCCGGTGAGGTCCCGGTTGAGGGCAAAGAGTGTGAGGCCGCCTTTGCCGTCATCGACGGCGGCAAG